>JBFYNQ010000001.1:0-3971 GCA_041304265.1 Candidatus Bathyarchaeota archaeon
TTCGTGCACGTTCCCTCGGCGAGGCTCAGCCTGTGCTTTTTCTCATCGTACTTTAAGGCACCCTTAGGGCAGGACTTGACGAGTTCCTCGGCGTGAGCGGGGGTGCACTTCTCTGCGTCCCACCACTTAACACTGTTCTCGACGCCGTGAATCTTATGCCAACGGCTCCCCGCAACGAGTCCACCTAATGCGAGGTTCTTGATGGCGCCACCGTACCCACTACATGCGTGCCCCTTAGCGTGGCTCACGTCAATCAGAACATCCGCGTCACGGAGCACACCAGCAAACCCTATGTCACCTACACCTCCGAACTCAATGTCACGGTGATAGACGTACCTGTCCTTGATCCCCGCAATGGGGACGAGTGGGCAGCCGCAGGTCTCGCTCGTGTAGCCGCGGTCGACTGCGTTGTAGATGGCTGTAGGATTATCAGTGACGAATGGGTAGCCTCCCACCTCCTTGACCGCCTTCACTATCTTGCGGACGAAGAAGACGGGGATGGTCTGGAAGTCATCCGCGAAGCCCAAATGCATCTTTAACGCTACCTTATCCCCCTTACCGATCGTGCAGAAGTCGAGCTGCTTAATCATCTCGTCGAACTTTGCGCCTAGACTGGCGAAACGCGCTGCCTGACCGTGTATCATCGAACCGTACCAGACAGTTGAAGTCTTGACCATATCTACACCTGAAGTTAAGGAATGAACATGTCGGACCTTATTAAACGAAACCAAGTCTCCGCTAGACGAGCTTCAGCTCCACCCTGAAATCTGGTGGGTTCTTTATGGTGTTACTTACGAAGCAGCGCCCCGCCTCCCTAAGCATCTCCTGCCTCTGCTCCTCAGTGAGGTCCGCCTCCATCTCAACCTCCATGGCGATCTCAGTGGCCCGTTTCATATCCTTGCTCACCTTAGGCCTGATGTTGACGCGGACGGCGCCCACCTCCCAACCTCGTCTTTCCATCTGCTCGACGAGGCGCGTCCCCGTACAGAGCCCTATCGCAGCGAATAGGACCTGCCCCGCGGCCATACCCGAAGGGGGCGAGTCCACTCCCTCCCGACCCGTGACGATCTCGAACCCACCCACGTTCGCCTTAAACTTGGTTCCCTTTACTCGCTCAATCTTGGCACTCATAGCCTTACGAAAAAGTATCGAGCTGTAAGAACCATTCCAGTCCCACTAATCAGGTTATACCTTGGCGAGTGCCTGTTCGAGATCAGCTATTATATCGTCCACATCCTCGATGCCCACACTGAGACGTGTGAGGCCATCCGTTATGCCTCCCTTAATACGGTCTTCGCGTGGGACTATGGCGTGTGTCATAGTTGCGGGGTGACTGATTAGTGTCTCAACCGCACCCAAGCTGACGGCTAGGCTACAGAGCCTGACGTTGTTCATAACCTTGCGACCTGCCTCTACTCCGCCCTTGAGCTCGAAGCTCATCATGCTGCCGAAGCCGTCCATCTGCCTCTTGGCAAGGGCGTGCTGCGGGTGGCTCTTTAGGCCGGGGTATTTTACCCATTCAACCTTGGGATGACCCTCCAGCCACTTTGCGATTTTCTCGGCGCCCTCCGTCTGGCGCTGCATCCTGACGTGCAGCGTCTTTATACCACGCAGGGTGAGCCACGCCTCGAAGGGGCCGAGGTTGGCGCCCATGTTCTTATACATGGGATCCATCGCCTTCAAGAACGCATTCGTGCTGACGATTGCTCCGCCGAGGACGTCGCTATGCCCGCTCAGGCTCTTCGTGATGCTGTGTACGACGACATCAATACCATGCTCAATGGGGCGCTGTAGGTATGGGCTCATGAAGGTGTTATCCGCCATCGTCGTAATGCTCTTCTTCTTAGCTATCTTGGCGACGGCTTTCATGTCGGTGAGTTTCATCATCGGGTTCGACGGCGTCTCGATGTAAATGAGCTTCGTGTTCGGCTCGATAGCCTCCTCGACGGCGGCTAGGTTACTGGTGTCTACGAGTGTGCACTGAACGCCGTAACCTTTGAGTATGTCAGTGAAGACTTTGTGGGTGCCACCGTAGAGAGCGTCTCCCGCCAGAATGTGATCGCCACTTTTGCAGACTGCCATTGCGGCCGTGCTAATCGCCGCCATACCTGACGCGGTTACCCTACAGTCCTCGCCCCCCTCGAGATCCGCTATACTCTCCTCGAGTGCTCGAACCGTCGGGTTGCCAAGCCTGCTGTACATGTAGCCCGGCTCCTTTCCTTGGAACCTCGCAGCACCTTGCTCAGCGTTCTTAAACACGAAGGTACTCGAAGCGTAAATCGGGACCGAGACAGCCCCAGTCACAGGGTCGGGGTGCTGCCCTGCGTGCACAGCCCTAGTAGCGAATTTTCCCTTATCCATGCTGACACTACCTAGATTCCTATAGTAACTCGATTATCCTTCTGATAACGGCTTCTAAAAATTTGATGCTTGACACCCTCTTATACGGGCAAGGTCAGATGAAAATGGGATCGATATGAAGGTTCTCGGCATCGTAGGCGGTTCAAAGGTTAACGGCAACACGGTCAAGCTAGTGGAGGGGGTGCTCGCCGGGGCGCGTGAAGCTGGGCACGAGACCGTCCTCTTCAAGTTGGCGGAAATGCGAATCGGCCACATCGGAGACAGGGGCGGCGAGGTCACCTTCCCAAAAGACGACTTCGGTAAAATAATGCCCCACATTGAGTCGATGGGTGCACTCGTCCTAGGCGCCCCAATCTGGTTCAGCACAGTCGACTCACGCACCCACGCCTTCATCCAACGCCTCTATTACTATAGCAGTTACTACAGCGAAGAGAACCGGAAAAAGTGGCCCGCTGGCGCCAAGGCTGTCAACGTCATCACATACGGCTGGGACGACCCGCACATCTACGATGGCGTACTCGAGTGGCTCAAGGATATTGAAAAGGGCTACGGGATGAAAAACATTCGTGGCATAGCCGCCGAGAACACCGGTGAGAAACCTGTAGAAACCCGCATTGCCCTCCTCAAGAAGGCACATGACGCAGGAAAAAAACTCTGAAAAGAATAATTAGACTGTCTTTACCTCGTAGCTGAACCGCGGGTAGCCGCGCATCGTGTTACTCACGTAGCACCGCCTGACCTCGGTTAGGAGCCCCTCGATCTGCTTCTGGTCCAGTTTTGCTCCAACCTTCAGGGTGACGAGGAACCCTGCCGCTCTGCTCGGCTCCTTGTCATTTGTCTCATCCACCTCTATCTCTAAGCGGGAAGCCTCTATGCTGTTCCTTTTCAGGAACCAGGCGGCGTGGAAAGCACTGCAGAGCCCCAGGCTCGCAACCATGAGCTTCCCCGGAGACATACCCACAGGTGGACTCTGCTCGTTCAATCTACCGCTGACGACGACGTACCCATCCGACTCGGCACGGAACGTGTCACCTTCGGTGCGCACTATCTTGACTGTCATATCGTGGACATGGGGGCGAGCCGGGATAAGTACCTTCCCGACACGGTATAAGGTGAAACATTTATGTGGGCTTCGAGTGTTTTGTGGTGGTGTGCCCTGGTAGCTCAGCCTGGCCAGAGCGGCAGCCTTGTAAGCTGTAGGTCGCGGGTCCGAATCCCGCCCGGGGCTCCAAACAAGTGGTACTAGAATCAAGATGTTTTTGGCGGGGCTACTTTGCCGCCTTTAGCGCCTGCTCGGCGCCGTAGGCAAGGAAGCCGTCAGCCTCGCCGACGGTGTTATAGATGAAGCCCTTCTCCACCGCCCACTTAATATTGCCCATATTCGAGTATAAGCCGGGCGCCTTGTCGTATTTGTCGCAGGCGTGGAGCACAGCCTCGATTGCACCGAGGAAGCGGGGGTTATCCCACTGCGGCGGGATGCCGATACCCATGTTGTTGCTCAGATCATAAGGCCCGATGAATAGGGCGTCGATGCCATCGACGGATGCGATCTCCGCAAGGTTGTCAACCGCAGTCTGTGTCTCCACCTGCACGCTGACAAGTATCTCGTC
>JBFYNQ010000002.1:0-4734 GCA_041304265.1 Candidatus Bathyarchaeota archaeon
CCTTTGTGCCGATGGCGACGCCACAGACGGCTTGGTGGTGGCCGGAGAGGGACTTGGTGGCGCTCTCGACGATGACGTCGACGCCGAGGGCGAGGCCGGTCTGGTTCATTGGGGAGGCGAATGTGTTGTCGAGCACTGTCGTCACGCCGTGTTTTTTGGCTATCCTCGTCCCCTCGGCGATGTCCACGAGGCGGAGAGTAGGATTCGTAGGCGTCTCAAGGTAGAGGAGCTTCGTTTTTTCGTTGATTAATCCCTCGACCTCGCTTACGTTGGTTGTGTCGAAGTAGTGCGTCTTAATGCCCATCTTTTCCTCGAGGAGGTGGAAGAAGTGGAATGTCTCACCGTATAGCTCTCTCGGTGCGATTACCTCGTCGCCTCGTGTGACTATGCTCGTGATTGTGGAGGTGATGGCGGCCATTCCGGCGCTGAAGACGGCGGCGTCCTCGCCGCCTTCTATGGCGGCTATCTTTATCTCGGCGACGCGCTGCGTCGGGTTGCCGGTGCTCGTGTAGGTGAAGCCCGTCTTCTTTCTGGCATATCGTGCGACGAGGTCGGGGACGTTCGGCACCGCGTAGGTAGTGGTCTGGTAGATCGGGGGAACTATGGCCCCCCAGGCCGGGTCGGGCTCTGAGCCAATGTGCACGCACTTTGTCGAGGGTCCTATACTCGCTTTCTTCTCTGTCATTATATCACGCCTTGATCTCCCGCCACTCGCCATATAACGGTTCAGAGCTATGGTCTTGTGCTTCGGAGTGGTTTCTGTTGCCGTCGAGGTAGCTGGCGATTGTTGGTAGTATTGCCCTGAGGTCGCCGCCGCGCATTCGGCGCGACGGAGGTGTGGGCTGCCTCCCTAACTCTCGGCGGGTCGAAGATATTGTCGAGCCTAGCCGCGTATAGCATTAAAACACCATTCACCTCGTCCCCGACGACTATCGCCGGCTCTAGAGATGTATCGAGCTCGCGCGTACCGAAAACTCGTTGTTCTTAAGGTTACCCGATTGCAGACCTGGGAGAAACTCGAACTGCCTTCATAAAGTGGCTTTCGTAGTTCGGTGTAAATCGTTTTGGGGATGCGGTTAAGGGGTTTATTAATGTAATTAGGTTTCGCGGGTTACAGCCTCGTCTTTTCGATGGAGTCTGGGATGCCGCTTGTACCGTCGGGTAGGACTGCGACCCTTGGGCTGCCCTTGTGGTGCTTCTTCAGCTCCTCTATGACCTCATTCCACCTCTTGCACCAAGTTACGGTGCCTGGGGCTCCGAGGCGCCACTCAAGCGTCTTGAGTGGATAGGGACTGTAGACTATTAGACGAGCGCCCCTGGTAAGGTTGCGGGCCTTTCCGCTCCAGAGGCTCGCCGCCGCATATTTTCCATGGTTATTGAATATCCAATGGTTTACGTCGCCGTCGGGGTCGTTGCAGATGAGGACGACGGAGCCGTCCTTCTTCACAGACTCTTGCGCAGGCCAGAGGCTGAGGTAAGGCTCGTTTGCGCGCATGTAGCTATTGGCTACGACCACGTCCATGTCTGCTGGTGAATCTGTGCTGTGCCAGCGGAACGCGGCCTTGGACGCTGCTCTGTGGGTTTGGATGAAGTCGCCTGAGTAGACCTCGACGGGGTCACGCTTCAGATTGAGGACAGCGTCTATCTTGAAGTCAAGTCCCGCGATGCGTGCTGACTCCTCGGCGTCGAGGCGGAGTACATTCTCGTCGTTCCTGAGGTAGCCGGTGGTCTTGTGGGGGACGAGTCCGGGGCCGAATCCGCCGACTGGGCCGTGGTTGGTGCGTATCGTCTCGATTCCAGCTACACCGGGGCTGATTATCTTTCCGCCGGCGCTCATTCCACTCATCCTGTGGTAAAGGACGCTGCCGATGCCTATCTTCAGGTCGCAGGCGGCGACCTCGGCGTTGATCCAGACTGGGGTTCCGTAGCTCGTTGTTCCGACCTGCTTGCACATCTCGTAGGGGTTGTGGTTGTAGACGGGGTATCGTTCCATTATGTCCTCGCCTAGCTTTTTGGCGAAGAGTTGGCGGCCGAATGTGCCGTGGCTCCCTGGGGCTACGATGAAGCGTATGTTCTCGTCCTTGATGCCCGCCTTCTTTATCTCCTCGAGGACGATGCCAGCGTACTGGTGGGTCTTTGTGGGGCGTGTGGAGTCGTCGAAGATGATCACTGCCTCGCTCTTGTCCTTTGCGAGTTTCGTCAGCGGCTTCGTGCCGAGGGGGTTCCTGATCGCCTTCCTGATCTGTGCCTTGGTTAGCCCCTTCTGGTCCTCACAAGCCATCTTACACCGATGGATCTTCCATTCAGAGGGGAAGGTGAGTTTGATGGGTTTGTCCTTGAACCAGGGTTGCCCGGGTACTTCAACAACCGTATCTGCCATATTGGTTCCTCACAGAAGCTGACGGAGAAGATGCGCCAAAGGGAGATATAATACCCACTAGTCGCTGTATCGTTTCCTGAGGGCGGGGGAGGTCCTGAGGATGATGAGTGCTCGCTCGACGGCGTCTACCCACTCGCATTGCTCTGCTTGCCTTGCTGCGGGGCTGAGGACGCCGTGGTCGATGCCTCTGTTGATCTCCCGTGCCATTCTGCTCCTGTAGACGGTGAGGCTCCTATCCCCGAGACGGTCGACCTCGAACCAGTCCTCGCTGAGGAGGACGACGCGTGGCACGCGGGGGGCACCCATAATGCGTAGCTCGTCGCGTAGATCCGTTGAGGCGTCGCGGTCTATAATCCGTAGCTCGGCTAGGTCCCCGATCTCCTTCGTTATAGCTTCCAGGTACGGAAAGACGCGTGAGCAGTCAAGGCACCATGTGGCGCCTACGGCGAGTACCTTGATGCATCTCCTGTATCCCTGGAGACGTGCTCTCTGGTCATCGCTTAGCATCGGTGCCCTCTCCGCTGACTCCGCCCAGCGCTTCGCCTCTTCCTCCTTTGCTGACTTCAGGAACTCCCCGAGGGGTTTCGCCGCCTCCCAGCTAATCTTCCAGAGCTCGGAGCGGATATCGTAGTATGCCGGCTTCTCAGCCATTTTGATCACGTGAAGTTGGTGCACGAGAATTAATAACCTGTGGAGTCAACCGTCCTCAGATAGCTACGCTTGAGCCAGTCCTCGTATAGGTTGTCGAGGGGGCTTGGTATCATCGGGTCGTGGCGCGCGTATGTTTCGAAGACGGCGCGTTTCCTATGGTAGACTACCTCGGGCAGATTCGCCGGCTGGAGGTCACAGCTATAACCCCTGAATAGCCTCTGTTCGGCCCCTGCCCTGCGCGCAGCCTCGATGGCGAAGAAGCCCGTGTAGAGGTGGTCGATGTGGTCGCAGCCGGCAGTCCAGCCCGTCGGGTCATGTGTCGAGACGAGTCCACCACCAGCCATGCGTATCAGTTCGGAGAGCGTCGCGATGAGAGCCTCCCTGTCAAATCGGTTTGCGCTGTCGATCGTCGCGAGTTCCTCGCCGTTCCAGATTCGTTCAAGCGCCTTTATGGGTACTTCCTTAGGGTCTAGCCGCCCGCCATCGGGCAGGTGGATGAACATGAGCCTAGCATTACTTGAGACAGAAGATGCTAGCCTTTTCCCGTTGACGACTAGCGCGTCTTCACTCCAACTAGTGGTGCCCATCGCCGAATAGGCGGCGCGTTCACCTTCCTCACGTCCACGCCAGTAATCTTCGCCGAGGCCTGCGTCCCCTGCAGTCAGATAGATCGTCCAGACACTGCCTGATGCGAGGTCGTCCATTAGACTCGGGCTCATGAAGATCAGATCGTCGTCCTGGTGAGCAGAGATGTAGATGTTCGCCACGTGTAAAGAGGTGCCCGCGGGGATGGAAAAACACTACCAAAACAGATTAAACAAGACTGGAAAATGCATGTTTTAAAACGCCTAATAACCGAAAATTTTACCCTGTTTGAAAAATTGTGAAAATATGACTTGTGGGAGAAAGGGGAGGGAGGATCAACGAGTTTCCTGCGGGTCCTGTATGGGGCGCCGCCTCCACTCCGGGTACTGCCCAATTACATCGCCTCCCTTCATGACCCAGCCGACACGCTTGAGCGCCGTGATGTCCTTGAGAGGGTCCTCCGCGACCGTTATCATGTCCGCAAACTTGCCGACGGTGATTGTGCCGAGCTTCTCCTCGACTCCTATTGCCTCCGCGCCAACTCTTGTCGCCGACTCGATAGCATTCATATTGCTCATCCCATACTTTGTCAGCCACTCCACCTCCTCTGGGAGCATTGCAAACATCTGGTCGCCGAAGACGTTGTCTGTCCCTGCCCCGACGCGTACTTTCTTAGAGAGGACGAGTTTCATGGTCTTGGGCAGCTGCTCGACGCAACCCTTGAACCACTCTTCTGTCTGCTCTAGGTCGCGCCCAGTGAGGTTCCAGATGCCTGTCTTCGCCTCCTCGGTACGCGTCTTCGCAGTTCTCTCGGGGATGTGGTTCTTCACCCAAAGTGTGGGGACGAGTACGACCTTGTTGTAAGCCATCTTCTCAGCGGTTTCCTTGTCGATGAAGCTGCCGTGCTCGATAGTGTCTGCCCCCGCGTCCGCCGCCATCTTCGTGCCGACGTAGTTGGCGACGTGTATCGCACATTTCCGCCCGTGTGCGTGCGCCTCGTCCACACCCGCTTCTATCTCTTCGTAGGTGTACTCCCTGTCGTCGGTTCGGTGGCTACTGAGTATCTTGATGAAGTCGACACCCGCCTTGACCTCCTCACGCACAGCCTTTCGGACCTC
>JBFYNQ010000003.1:0-6605 GCA_041304265.1 Candidatus Bathyarchaeota archaeon
GCACCATCTCCACGACTCCCCCCTCCTCTATCGCGAGGGGCACCATGAATCCACGTCTGTTCAGAGTGAGCCCGTCTACAACGCCTAACGGCACGTGCAGGAGCCCCAGCACGTTCTCCCGAAGCTTATCCGCGTGCTCAAGGGAGAGGGCGTCCCTCGCACCCAGTGTCTCCACTTCTTCGGAAGTAAGCCTCTCAAGCAACCGCGCCTTGAGCTCACCCACCGAGGACATACAAACACAAAACTAAGCCAACCGGAATAAGTATTCCTCTATATTTCAATACCCAAGAAACGAGTTCATTGAATATCTGAAAATATGGCTCGAATCAGGTCAACATCTCACGAAGCGGTCCATTCTTTTATCGGATCTAAACAAAATGAGCATATATTCGCCACATATATGCACCTAAAAAAAGGGAAAGGGTTACCGCGTAGTTTGAAATCTAACTGTTGAGGAACAGGAGTCGTAGTAGATGCCAGTCAACCGATAATCGTGTCCAAAAGTGAGACAATAAACACCTGAACCAGATAACCCTAAATTCAAAAACCTCCACAAGAGAACAGAACACACCATGAGCCTAAACGAAGCCAAGACAGCGGAGATATACCGTATGATGGTCCGCATAAGGACCTTCGAGAACGCCATCAGGAGACTTACGAAGGAGGGAAAGATACCCACCCGCTTCGGACTCTACACGGGACAGGAGGCGGTCGCCGCCGGTGTCTCCATACATCTTAGGAAAGGGGATCAGATCGCCTCCACCCACCGCGCCCTCGGGCATCTCATAGCCAAGGGTTGCAGCCTCGACCGGCTTATGGCGGAGCTCATGGGTAAGCAGACAGGCTTCAATCATGGTAAGGCAGGGCCCTATCACACATTCGACCCAAGTGTTGGCGCAATAGGAGCCAACGGCGTCGTCGGCGGAAGCGTCCCAACCGCAGCTGGGTACGCACTCGCAGATCAGTTAGAAGGTAAGCGTAAAATTGCCGTTTCCTACTTCGGCGAAGGTGGAAGCAACCAGGGAGGCGTACAGGAGACCCTAAACCTCGCCGCCTGCTGGAACCTCCCCATCGTCTTTGTCTGCGAGAACAGCAGTCCAGAAGTCCAGCGTATGCTCGGTCATGAGATAGACTACCCCCAGCTCAGCATCGACAAAGTCAGCTTGCGCGCAAAGAACTACGCGATGCCCGGATACACCATAACCGGTTGGGACGTCGACGCCGTCTACAAGGCGGCAGGAAAAGCAGTCAGGCGCGCACGTGCCGGGAAGGGACCCACTCTCCTCGAGTTCAAGGTACACCAGCTCGAGGGAAACCTCGAGGGACGCCTTGAGTCCAACGAGAAGGAGCGCCAATGGGACCCTATAAACCTCTTAAAGCAGAGGATGCTCCGAAATATCGAGGAGCAGATACGCTCTGAGGAGGCAGCAAGTGTCCAGAAAGCCATCGACTACGGATTAAAGAGCCCCGAGCCCACACCGGACCAGGCATTTACCTGCGTCTTCAGGGAGGCGGACTAGTATGACCGCACGCGAGATCACCTTCGGCCAGGCGCTTAACGAGGCACACATGTCTGAGATGGAACGCGACCCCAAGATCATAGTCTTCGGCGAGAACGTCTCCAGTCAATGGCGCGAGGCGACGAAGGGGTTAAAGGAAAAGTTCGGACGAGAGCGCGTCCGCGACGCACCCATAACGGAGACCGCCTTCATCGGCGCCGGTGTCGGAGCCGCCATCATGGGCTACCACCCCGTCGTCGAACTCATGCTCGTCGACTTCGGACTCGTTGCAATGGACCAGATACTAAACCAGTTTGCCAAGACACCCTACATGACTGGCGGAGTTGTAAGCATCCCAATGACTCTCCGTGTCCTTAACGGTGCAGGGACGAGTAGCGGGGCAACACATAGTGAGAGCCTCCATGGGCTATTCGCACATACTCCGGGTCTCAAGGTCGTCGTCCCAAGCAGTCCCTACGACGCGAAGGGGCTACTCATCTCCAGTATACGTGACCCAAACCCCAAGATATTCATGGAGCACCGCCTCCTGTACCCCGTTAAGGGTCAGGTTCCCAAGGAGCCCTATGAGGTACCACTCGGCGTCGCCAACCTCGTGCGCGAGGGAAAGGATGTCACCGTCGTCGCGACGAGCCTTATGGTGCAGGAGGCGATGAAGGCGGCGGATGAACTCAAGGGCAAGGTGAGCGTCGAAGTCATCGACCCTCGCACGCTCGTCCCCCTCGATGAGGATGCGATCGTCAACTCAGTCAAGAAGACGGGGCGCCTCGTCGTCGTAGATGAGGACTATCACAGCTTTGGCTTCAGTGGCGAGATAGTCGCCATAGCCGCGGAGAAGGCGCTGAAGAGCCTAGTAACTCCTCCGATACGTGTCGCCACACCAAACATACCCCTCCCATTCAACCCCCGCCTCGAAAAGGAGTTACTCCCTAACAAGGACAAGATAGTTGCTGCCATCAGGAAGGCGGTAGCTTAGCCCTCACACTAACTCTTATTACACCCCGTTTCAGCTAATTCGGAGGGAGCCACTTGGTAAAGTGCGACAAGTGCGGCGTCGAGACCTACATGCCCTACCGCTGTAACTACTGTGGCGGCTACTTCTGCGACCAGCATAGGCTACCCGAGTTCCATGACTGCACGGGGAAATATGATCAGGCAAAACCGAATACTGTGCACATAGGCAGCTACTCCTCGACCGGAGACTTTCAAGCCAACTACTCGACGAGCCGAGTCATACGACCCTACTGGTTCAGCAGCAAAGAGCTGAGAGACCTCGCGATCGGGCTCGTCATCATCATGGTTTATCCCATTATTAGGGCTTGGACATCCTTCAATAATAATCCAATATTTATTGTCGGGATAGCATTAGTAATTGCACTCGCTTTTTTACTACATGAATTGGCGCACAAATTTGCAGCGCAATATTTCGGAATGTGGGCAGAATTTAGATTAAATAAGTTTGGATTGTGGTTTACACTGCTTTCATTCATATTATTCCAGTCTGGATTCCCGTTCATGATAATTGCCCCAGGAGCAGTAATGATAGCAGGGGCTATGAATTTGAAAGAATATGGTAAAATATCAATAGTAGGTCCGGGTACGAATATTTTGCAAGCTCTAATTTATTTGTTAATACTATCTATTGTCTCCAATAATTTAATTAAAGATATATCTTTTAATGGAGTTGCAATAAATGCGTTTCTAGCATTATTTAATTTAATTCCATTCGGCATGTTTGACGGGCTGAAGATATACAACTGGGACAAGAAAGCTTGGGGCGTAGCGGTAGCGATCGCAGGCGTCCTCGTCCTATTCACTTGGTTCTAGGGGTTCCCCTTATCTACCGGATGCGACAATCCTCCCCCGTATGATCGTCATACCCGGTCCCTCTTCCCTGGGGCTTGGCTGGAAGATAGCGGAGCTCCTAGGCGTTGAGCCGGCGCCAGTAGAACACCGCATCTTCCCCGACGGGGAGAGTTTTATCAAGCTAACGAAGCAGGTGGCTGGGGAGAACGTCGTCATCGTTCAGACGACTGCGCCCAACCCGGATACCCGTCTCATGCAGCTTCTTCTAATGGCTAGGACAGCTAAAGACTTCGGTGCTAAGAAGGTTGTCGCGGTCGTCCCCTATCTCGCATATGCGCGCCAGGACAAGCGCTTCACAGACCTAGAGTCACTCAGTCTAGACGTGATCTTCGGCATGCTCGAGTGTGCGGGGGTCACCCACCTCATTACAGTCAACATACACAATGAGGCGTCTACCCGCGGGGTTGAGGAGAGGCATAAGGTCGAGTTCCACAACATCAGTGCCGTCCCCCTCCTCGCCGAGTATCTGAAGAAGGAGGGCTTCGGAGGCGCGTACAGCCTCTCCCCAGACAAGGGCGCTATCTATATCGCCGAAGCCGCCTCCAAGGTCCTCGGTGGAGGTTATAACTACTTTGAGAAGACCCGCGACCGCAAGACTGGTGAGATATCGATGGCTGTCAAGAACCTCAACATAGGCGGGCGCAAGGCGGTGGTCTTCGACGATATGATAAGCAGTGGCGGGACTATGGCGAAGGCAGTCGAAGCCCTCACAGCCCAGGGAGCGGAGAGGGTCGCAGCCGCCTGCACACATGTACTCTACATGCCTGGCGCCGAGGAGAAGATCAGGAAGGCAGGCGCAGACCCGATAATCGCAACCAACACCATAGAGACCCCCTTCAGCAGGGTCAGCGTAGCCGGCATTGTAGCAGATAAGCTCAGGGAAATAGCATGAGCTAACCCCTTTATACCGCAGCTGCGAACAACAGGGCGATGATAAGCTCAAAGATCCGCATCAAGGTCCAGAGCGTCCGCTCAGTCAAGGACCCAGAGAACAGAGAGTGCTTCCAGATCGACTTCGTAGAAGTTCGCCAGCGCCCACCCATGGTCATGATGAGCAACCCCGAGGTCCCCGACGAGATCAATCAGATGGTCGTCCAAGTCACTAAGAGCTTCCAGGGATTCATGCCCGGTGGAGGCGCGAAAGAGTACGAGCAAATGAAGATTACTCTGATAATGACGGGTGAGGAGCTTGAGAGCTTCAGACTGAAGCCCTACCCGAACCAGCTCTACGAGCTGACTATCACTGATGGCGCGCTTAACTTCGCTGAGGTCTAGGCAACCTATTAATCCGACCCCGCCTAACCACAGACGATAGCCCCTTGTCAATAACTGAGATCCTCTACACGGACTGGGACGCTGCCGTCTCCAAGGCGGAGGGCCCAGTCGTCGTCGAGTTCTGGCATGTGAACTGCCCAACTTGCAAGAAGATCGAGTCGACAGTTCAGGAACTACCCGGAAAAATTGGTAAGGCTAAGCTCATCCGGCTCAACGTCCTAACTGACAGGGAGACCCGCAAACTGGCGATCGGGAAAGGCGTCATAGGCACGCCGACATTCAAGATCTACTGCAGGGGCGTAGAGATCGGTGAGGTTGTCGGTCTCGAGACGCTCACCAATTTAGCGGGGACGCTAAACAACATTCTAAAGGACTGTGCCTGAGGGCCGTGTATGTACGACGTGATAGTTCTTGGGGCTGGCCCCGCTGGGTTGACCGCGGCGCTCTATACGGCGCGTGCGAGGGTGAAGACACTCGTCGTCGCCGGTCCCATGGTCGGTGGTCAGATCGCCTTCACATACCAGGTCGACAACTACCCCGGCTTTTCTGAGGGGATAACGGGACCTGACCTCTCTGAGAGGTTCAAGGTACATGCGGAGAGGTTCGGTGCCGAGTTTCTCGACGCCTCAGCGACAGGGGTGGACTTCTCGGGGAACCCATACAAGGTTATGATCGGCGACGGGGTACTCGATGCTAGGTCAGTGATCATCGCAATGGGGATGAATCATAGGAAGCTAGGCGTCCCAGGCGAGGACCGGCTCATGGGGCGAGGCGTCTTCGTCTGCGCCACATGCGACGCTGCTCTCTACGAAGATCGTAAGGTGGTCGTTGTAGGTGGAGGCGACTCAGCGATACAGGAGGCACTCGATCTCGCGAGGTTCGCCTCCAATGTGACGATAGTCCACAGAAGGGGTGAGGCACGCGCCTGCAGGTGCCTCATAGAGAAGGCGATAAACGAGCCCAAGATAAGGTTCCAATACAACACAGAGGTCATCGAGATACTCGGCGACAAGAGGGTAAGCGGGGTCAGGCTTAAGGACCTGAAGACGGGAGAGAGCCGCGTCGTTGAGACTGATGGAGTCCTCCTCGCAATAGGATGGGACCCCAACACATCCATATTACGTAGTCACATCGAACTAGACGAGGCCGGGTTTCCTCAGACGGACGGTGTGAAGACGGAAATTAAAGGGGTCTTCGTGACAGGCGAACTGATTGACAAAACCTACAGGCAAGTCGTGACCAGCTGCGGGAGCGGCTGTGCCGCCGCCTTAGAAGCCGTACACTGGCTCGAGGGCATTCCCAGCGGGTAGCTGCATTGAGGGTAGTCTTCCTCGGTACCAGTGGGAGCATGCCTACCCCGGAGAGGAGTTCTTCGTCCGTCGCCATTAAGATGGGGCGAGGCGTCGTGCTTCTCGACTGTGGCGAGGGGACGCAGAGACAGATGGTTGCAGCCCACATAGGCTTCAGTAGAGTCAAGATCATCTTCGTCACCCACCTGCACGGCGACCATGTCCTAGGAGTCCCTGGACTCCTCCAGTCCATGACCCTCCAGAGGCGCGAGGAACCTCTCGCAGTATATGGACCGAGGGGGCTACATGCGTTCCTCCAGGGGGTCTCTAGCACACTCGGCGGACCCGGGTTTCCTGTCGCAGTACACGAAATATGCGAGCCCGGCATCGTCTATGTGGAAAAGGGCTTCAGCGTCGAGACGCGTAGGTCGGAGCACAGATTAGAGTCCTGGTCATACGCTTTGCAGGAGAGCCCGCGCCCAGGGAAGTTCTATCCAGACAGGGCAAAGGCGTTGAGAGTTCCCGAGGGCGCCATATGGAAGAGGCTTCAGGACGGCGAGGAGGTCGAGGTGGAGGGGAGGGTTGTGAGGTCGCTCGACGTCTCCGACCCACCGCGGCGGGGGCGCAAACTGGTCTACTCGGGGGACACCAAGCCGAG
>JBFYNQ010000004.1:0-12065 GCA_041304265.1 Candidatus Bathyarchaeota archaeon
GCCTCAAGCACCGGAATCACGAGTAGGTTCATCTCTCTGTTAAAGAGGAACGCCTTGTGGTCGTACAGCGCCGGAGAGTCCGTACCCCTGTCCCCTATCTCCACCTTTGCCACCTCAATCGGGTTTGAGACATCGGTAACGTCGAAGAGGCTGAGTTTCACTCCCTGGTACCAGGCGAAGTCACCGCCCTCGGCGTCCACCGCCTCCTTACCCAAGCCTATGACGTGGTTCTCGTCATAAGGGTGGAGGTAGTTACTGTATCCAGGTATCTTGAGCTTCCCAAGCACACGAGGCGCCGTTGGCTCCGAGAGATCGATGACGAAGAGTGGGTCGACCTTCTTGAATGTCACCATATAGAGGCGGTCTCCCATGAAGCGGGCGCTGTAAATCTGCTCCCCCGGCGCCAGGTCCTCAAGTCTTCCCACAACCTTCATCTCTGGATCTAGGACGTAGACGTTGTTCTTCGACGAGGCAGCGACACCCCAAGAGTAGCCGGTAGTCGTTGCTATCCTGAAGTAGCCTTCGCTCTCATCCATGCTGAACTGGTTGAGCACCCAGCCTGGAACGGTACCATCGGCGACACCTTCGATGACTCCGTTATCAAGCCTTATCTTGTGTACACCAGTCTCCGCGTAGCCCGAAGTCGTCAGATAGAGGTTTTCGGCGCTGCAGTAGACCGTGCTGCTCGAACCGAGGAGGAACGTCTCCGACTGTATCGGGAATGACGAGTCCTGCGTGTTCACGCTCGCTATCGTCGTGTATGCGTAGCTGTTGTCGGTGCCGTTGTAGTAGTAGATGCTTGGAGCCGTAATCTGGCAGACGCGCCCGTTCTCCATATATGCTGGCAACTCGAGTACGCCGTCGTAGAGCCACGCCCCTTTCTGCGAGACCACGTAGACGAAGTTACCGATCATCCGAGTCGCGATGTAGCTCCCCTCTACCTCATACGTCCTCTCAAGCACAGGGTTCGTCCTGTCTGAGACGTCGTAGAAGTAGACCTCAGTCTTTGCCGAGTAGGGACTATAGATACCTCCCTTTACACTGGCTACCATCATGCCGTAGCCGTTGACGAAGATGACCAGCTTGTCCCCCGCTATGAAGAGGTCGCCAACCTGATCCCCGAGGCGAATCTTGGCGACGAGTTCCGCGTCCTCAGCGGGGTACGCCTTGATAATGTAGACTGTGTCGAGCCGTGTCAGGTAGATGTATTCCCCGTCCGTCTTCACGATGTCCGCCTCGTCGACCCCCGCGACTTGAATATTTGTCGAAGAGTAATCGTTAGTGGATTCCTGCCCTGACAGCGAGGTGGCGGTCCCAGCACTTCCCTTGATCGCGAACTGAATACCCGGGGCGATGCCCCCGAGCAACATGTCCCAGCCGGTGTACATATTCGCCTTCGCCTTCTCATCTAGGAACCACCTCAGCTCCGCCTCGGAGCGGAACCTGTTGAAGCCCGGGGACTCGTACTTGAGAACAAGCGGCGCGAAGTTGAAACTCGCCGCAGCGTTGAGAATAATGCTCCCGCAGAGTATTCCTAGGAAGACGTACGCCGTAAGTCGTACCCTACTTTCCACCATTGAATATCTATTATAATGCTCACCGGAAGCCAGCTTAATGCTAGGGAATAGAACATTGACGCCAAACTGTTCTAATTCATGGACGGCGGAGAAACCGTTAAGGGGCTCCCCACCATTCAGGTGACATATGCGCCTACTGCTCGTCGTCTCCACACCCGGCAAGCTTAGGGATGTCGAGGGCCTCAGCAAGGCTGCCATACGCTCGGGTCATGCCGTTACCGTCTTCTTTAACGAGGAGGCGATAAGCCTCCTCAAGAACCCGAGTCCCGTCGAGTACCTATACGCCGACCTCCTCGCTTGCAGGGCAAGCGCAGTCGAGTACGAGATAACTAAGGAGAACATGCCTGTCAACGCGAGGATGAGCAGCCTCGCCGAGCTCGTCGAGCAGCTCGAGGGCAACGATAAGGTGGTGTTCATGGGATGAGCGAAGAGACCACATTCATCTTCCGCAGCAAGGTGGAACCCGGGAGTAGGTTTTGGGAGGGACTCCGTCTAAGCGCCGCCTTCGTTGGCATGGACCACATACCACTTATAGTCTTCATGGACGATGCCGTTCCCGGACTCATACCCAACGCCCTCCCCCTCCGCCAGCTCTGGGACTATCTAAAGACTACCTCAGATCTGGCGGGACTCCACGTCCTCGACTCCGACATGGAGGAACGCAGCATGAAGGTAGAGGACCTCGACCCAAACCTCAACGTAAAAATGATTACACTTGACGCCCTCGCGGAGAGGCTCTCTGAGAGCAGGGTCGTCGCCATCTTCTAGGAGGATAATGAATGATAATCCTTCTCCAAATAGGGACGCAGGACTTCGGCGAGAGCTTCCGTATAGCCCGCCGAGTCGCGGCACAAGGCAAGAAGATAATTATTCTCTTCACTGGTGATGGCTGCCGCCTAGCCGAGGACCCACAGATTGTGGATCGCCTAAACTTCGCCCGCCTCCACGCTCTCAAAGACGACTATAAGAAGCCCGTCGAAGGCGTCGAGGTCGTCGACTATGAGGGCTGGGTCAGGCTGCTCGAGTACTGCAACAAGACGGCGTGCTGGACCTAGACCCACCAGATCCAGCCGCGGCGCTCTTTAGACATCTCACCGTGCACAACGCCGCGGATGCGCAACTTGTTCAGGAAGACAACCGTCGAGTCGGGGCACCGGACCAGCCTCTTCTGCGTCTCCTCTTGCACCTCTCGCGTCGTTAGCGGGCGCCCCGCGTCGCGCAGGAGCTGGATGATCAGCTGGTCAGCCTCTTCGTCCCTAAGAACACGCTCCCCCATAGCTGAAGCCTCACCGCCGCTGCTTTTATCACCATCGTCGAGTCGGCGAAACCCTACACTTTTATCCTGAATTGCGCATTTCCTCACCGAGGAATATTATATGAAGCTGTTCACGGTGGGCCCCGTGGCCTGCTACCCAGTCGTCCTCAAGGCGATGGGGGAGCAGATGTACAGCCACAGGAGCGCCGAGTACAAGAAGCTCCACTACGACACAGTGGAGCGCCTCCAGACATACATTGAAACGCAAAACCCGATATATCTGTTCAGCGCGACGGGCACCGGGTTCATGGAGGCAGCGGTCCGCAACTGTGTCAAGGATAACCTCGTCGTCTGCGTAAACGGAGACTTCGGGAAGAGATTTGCCGACGTCGCCAAGGCGAACGGAAGGAAGGCGACGATCGTTGAACCTCCCATGGGCGAGCCAGTGACGCCGGGGATGCTCGATGACGCCCTCAGGGGTCACCCTGAGATTGAGGCAGTCGCCCTCACCCACAACGAGACAAGCGCCGGTCTCATCAACCCACTTAAGGACCTCTGCGCCGTCGCTAAGAAGCACGGGAAACTCATCTTCGTCGACGCCGTCAGCAGCATGGGCGGCACAGAGCTTAAGGTCGATGAGTGGGGCATCGACATATGCTTCAGCAGTAGCCAAAAGTGCTTCGGCGTCCCACCAGGCTTAGGCATAGGATCAGTCAGCAAAAGGTGCCTCGAGGTCGCCGAGAAGATCCCCAACAGGGGCTACTACTTTGACCTCCTCCTCTGGCAGAAGGACCACGAGAAGGGGCAGGGTACACCCGTCACGTCAGTCATTCCGCAGGTCGCTGGCTTAAACGCGGCGCTCCGAATGGTTGAGGATAAGGGCGGCAAACAGTGGTACTTCGACCTGTACAAGAAGAGGAATACACGGATCCGCCGCGTGGTCAAGAAGTTGGGCACACCTGTCTACCCGAAGAGGGGATCGGAGAGTCCGACCGTCAACTGCGTAAGGGCGCCCAAGGGTATACCCGGGGCGAATATCTATGAGGCGATGCGGGCCAAGGGATTTGAACTCGCCCAGGGATACGGCGCCCTAAAGGAGACTACATATCGTATCGGAAACATGGGCTATATTCCCAACCTGAGTCTAACCCAGATGCTCGATGCCCTCAAGGAAGTTTATGAGGAAGTGGCCCCGTAGCTTCTCCTATTTTTTGAACCACTCGCTTATCTCGGGTCTAGTCAGGAAATAGATGACTATGGCGTAGACTATGAGCTTGGTAATCGCCTGGAACGGCGATGTCGGCTCGATGTCGATGGCGACGTATGTTCCGAGGACCCCGATCAATATCTCCACTCCTGAGAGGATCATGGTTCCTATCTTCCCCCACATATATCCCTTCCAGAGCCCGTATGAGAGGGCAAGTCCAGCGACGGAGTCTACTGCGTAGTAAACCAATGGGAACGTCGGCGCACCGCCGATGTAGTAGCTGTAGGTGACGAGTAGGTTGATAACGCTCTGAACGAAGAAGAATGAGGCGAGTAGTGTGACGCCGAAGGGTCTTTCCATGTTGGATAGCCGACGTGACTCCGTTATAGCATTGGCGCCGGAAATCCCTCTGAGCGTCATTGTTTAACGCCTTACAAAGTCCGAGAACTCTTCGGGTCTAGTATCCTTCACTGCAACCCCATCGACCCTCGCGGCCTTTGGTCCAATACGGCACCACGTGAGGAACTCGTTGACCTTGTCATCGTCGCCTTCGGCGTGAATCTCAACGGAGTCGTCTGAGAGATTCCTCACCCAGCCCGTAAGATTTAGTAGAGAAGCTCTTTGCTGCGTGAAAGCTCTGAAGCCGACGCCTTGTACGTGACCCGAGACGATTACTCGTACTGCTCTCACATTTGCTCAACGCCGTACTTTGCTGATATAAAGCAGCTCCCCTCGTGGCTCACCATGCAGGGCCCAATAGGGGACTCCGGTGTGCACATATTGTTGAAGAGAGGGCACTCCCACGGGTAACAAACGGCGCGTAGCACTTCACCGCAGCGGCATCCGTGAGGCATCTCATAGCTCTCTTCTGACTCGAATTCGAACCTCTTCGAAGCGTCGTGGGCCTCGAACTCTTTTCTGAGGACGAGTCCCGAGGCGGGTATTGTCCCGATGCCTCTCCAAGGCGCGTCCTGTACCTCGAAGACCTCACGCATCAGCTTGAGAGCCGTCGGATTGCCTCCTGGCTTCACTATTCTAGTGTAGGCGTTCTCGAGTTCGCCGCGTCCTTCCTTGAGCTGCCTACATATCATCGCGGTCGCGAAGAGAATATCAAGGGGCTCGAAGCCCGCAATCACCTGAGGTACCCTGTACCTCTTCGTGACCTCGCTGTAGCCCTCCTCCCCGATGATAGCACTCACGTGGCCCGGATCTATGAAGCCATCTACGGGCGTCTCGCCTGACTCAAGCAGAAGCATCATCGCCGGCGGGATCAGGATGTGAGCGCTGTAGACGCTGAAGTTATCAGGCGGGTTTGCGAGTAGCTCGGAGGCTGTCGTCGGAGCCGTTGTCTCGAAGCCTACACCGAAGTGAACAACCTCCTTTTTCGTCTCTCTAGCCATCTCGGCTGCGTCGTGTATGCTGTAGACTATCCTCACATCGGCACCCTTTGCCTTTGCATCAGCGAGGCTTCCAAGCCCCGCTGGGACTCTGATCATGTCCCCGAATGTTGTGAGTATAGCACCCGACTCGGCAAGTCGTATTGCGAAGTCTATTCTATTCGGCGGTACCGTGCAGACGGGGCACCCCGGACCCATCAGGACCTCGACGTTCTTCGGGAGCATGCTCCTGAGCCCAAACTTGGTTATGGCGTCCTCATGCGTCCCGCAGACATGCACAATCCTGACTCGTCTGCCTTCCGTCAGCTCATCGATGAGTCTGATAACCTTCTTCGCCGTCTCGCCGTCGCGGAAACGCTCGGAGATGCCCGACATCACTGAAGCCAACGAGCAGACGGATATAAACCTCCCCAGAAGCCTCGGGGATAGGGGTTTATATCAGAATGACCCCCACTCAGGGTGAGGATTGACAGGGTGTCGGAAGAGCAAGCCCCCGAGAAGATTACCTACAGCGACAAGACGGACTTTAAGTTCACTGCTGCCTACGAGGCGTATAGTAAGGCTTTCGATGCCGCCGACGCCGCAGCCAAAGCCGCCCTCAACGAGGCAATAATAAAGCTGCACGACGACAAGATGGACTATAACTACTTCTACAGCACTATCAACCAATACATACAAGGCGCTGACAAGGGGGGGAGTTTCCGCCGCGCGCGCATCGAGGGGCAGCGCAAGCAAGAATACAACAAGGACGAACGTAAGCGGGGTAGAAACGAAAGATATCGTTGAGACTATTCCTGCTTCTGTTCTGAATTTGACTTTTTACTATATAGAGATTTTTTTAGTCGATTCAATATTGATGGATTTTATAGTAGCTCGATTTGAGAAGAGCTACCCTCCGACTCGTTTATGGTATCTGTATCTCTCTAGGAAGAGGTCGTACCCTCTGCCCGCCTCGACGAACTCGACTGGTGTCCGTATGCCCTCCACCTGCGTGTAGAAGCGTAGGTTGTTGAGGGTGGGTTCCTCGGGGATAAGAGGGGTTAACGCGTCGAGGAACGGATCCTTTTGTTCGATGTAGAGGAGGCCTCCCTTGTTCACGACCTTAAGCTTCTCAAGTCCCATGTGTATATGGTAATCTCCTGTGAGGTTCTTCATCCTGTCGCGTAGTTTGAGGTGGGGGTGTTCGTATGGATCCCTGCCCATTAAGGCGGCGAAGACTCCGTCTGCGATTGTGGCGAAGGGTGGTCTGCTCGTGTTCGCAGCCATAGCGATGCCTATCCCGAGGCGAGGCATAAGGGCGAGGTGAGCGGTTGCGACCAGGAGACTGCCGCCGTGGTTCACCTGCTTCTCCCCGAGGAAGTCGGGAAGGATACTCCAACCGTAGCCATAGCTGCTCATGCCCCAGTAGGTACTGCAGTATTCGATGTGTGGCGTGAACATGGTCTGGATCGACTCCTCGGAGACGAGCTTCTTTCCATTGTGAGCGCCGCCGTTCATCAGCATGGTGAGGTAGGTGGTCAATTCCGTCATCGGCGCCATGAGTCCACCCGCGGCCGCGTTCCAGCTGAAGCTGGGGTTCTCAGAGACGTCGGGGTATGGGAAGCCTGTTGGCTGCATGGTGCCATCGGTCTTTTTCCAGTGGGCAGTCATCCTGTCAGAGTCGACATCGAACTCGTGCCTGACGAGCGTGCTTCTCCCCATGCCGAGGGGTATGAGGATGTTATCTCTGATGTATTCGTGGAATGGGACGCCGCTGACCTCCTGTATTATGTGGCCGACGACGCGGAAGCCCTCATTGCTGTAGAAGAAGCGCTCACCGGGATCTGCTGCTATCTCAGAGTTGGCGGAGTTGACAACGCGATAGAAGTCGTCGGCTGAGCCCCATGGGACGCCGAGCTCGATGCCGACGCCTCGGCTGAGCCCGATTGTGCTTGTTGCGAGGTTGGGAATGCCGCTTCCATGGCTGAGCAGGTGGTTGATAGTTATCGGCTTGCCCTTCAGTCCCAGCTTGAAGGGGACGTAGTCCGAGGCGGGATCAGTGAGCTTGATCTTGCCCTTCTCGGCGAGCTGCATCGCGGCTAGCGCCACGAAGCTCTTCGTACATGAGCCTATGCCGTAGAGCGTGTCTGGGGTCGCGGGGAGGCTACGGGCAGGATCGCGTGCTCCGAAGCCCTTCGCGTAGACCACCGTTCCCTCTTTGACGACTGCTATGCTGAAGCCGGGGACCTTGCCCTCCCTCATGAACTCAGGGATGACCTTCTCGGCGAAGGCTTTCATGTTCTCGACGCTGCCAGGATTTGACATATTGATATTGTGAGGGTGTCGCAGTTTTAAAGTCGCGGGGCGGAGACGCTATAACCGCGTCCGGGCATATGCTGTGGCATGAAGAACCTTAAGCTCCTGTGCGTTGGCGACGCGTTCATTGCACGCCCAATAGGCGTGTATGGTGGCAGACCCAATGTCGAGCCGCTCTTCAAAAGGATCAAGGACGCCGACGTCTCGTTCATCAACCTCGAGATTGCTATCCATAGCTTCGAGGGCTATCCTATCGGCGAGGGAAAGTATGATGCATTCGGGCAGGCAGATCCTAAGGTCGCTGACGACCTGAAGGAGATAGGCTTCGATGCCTGCAGCACGGCAAACAATCACGCGATGGACTATAGTGAGGGGGGCCTAAGGGCGACCCTGGGCAACTTAGACCGGGTCGGGCTCGCTCACTCAGGGTCGGGGTTCAACCTAGCGCTTGCTCGTGAGCCTGCTTTCGTTGACACGCCCAACGGAGTCGTCAGCTTCGTCTCCGCTTGCACTTGGGATCTAGGCATCGCGAGCCATGCAAGGAAAGACGTCGCTGGCCGCCCCGGTATCAACCCGTTCCATCTCGACACAGTCTACCACCTAAAGCCTGAGCAGTGGGAACAGTTCAAGAGGATAGTCGTCGACGTCGACCACGTCGCAGACATCTTCGTCAACGAGCCGACATTCATCAGGTTCCCCGACAGGAAGACCAAATTCATGAAGGGAGTCGAAACACGGCGCGAGTATGTTCCTCGGAAGGCCGATGTAGAAGGCAATCTGCGTGCCATCAAGGACGCGTGTCAGCTGAGCGATTGGGTATTCTTCAGCATGCACGACCACTTCCAAGGCGTTCACCCCCCAAAGGGCTACAGGAAGCTCGACCTGCCTCCGGAGGAGGTTAAGGAGTTCGCCCATAAGGTGATTGACGCCGGCGCTCACGGTTACCTTGGTCACGGCCCCCACGTGATGAGGGGCATCGAGATCTATAAGGGCAGGCCTATATTCTACAGCCTAGGTAACTTCGTCTTCCAGAGCACATTGATCCGGAGGCAGCCTGGCGACCTCTTCGACCTCTGGGATCTCACAGGTGAGCAATCGACTGTGGAGCTCTACGAGAAGCGTGAGGCACCGCCGGCTGTCTTCTTCGAGGATCCGAGCTACTGGGAGAGCTTCGTTGCCGAGCTAGATTATGCGGAGGGCACGTTTAAGGAGATACGCTGCATACCCATAGCGCTTGATTACGACCCGAAAAAGCCACTCGCCGAGCAGAGGACGACAGCCGGAGTGCCGCGACTGGCGAAGGGCAAGCAGGCGAAGAAAATAATAGACGACCTAGCGCGCCTATCGAAGCTCTATGGTACCGAGCTCGAGTTCAAGGACGGAATGGGTGTCATCTCGCCCTAGTCGACGAGGGCTCTGATGAGGTCGTCGTCGCTGAGCGTCCCGACGACACCGCCTTCTCCGCTTATCAGAATGTGGTCGAGGCCGGTAACTGACATCACCCTGATCGCGTTTGTGAGCGTATCGTCCTCACCGAGGGTGATGCAGACGTTCGTGCCGGTCAAACCGCATGCCTCCATGAACTCCTTCGTGTAGGCTCCCTTCATTATGCTGGTGACCTTCAGCATCCGCACCTCCTTGGGTATCTGCTCAAGCATGTCCTTCTGGAGGATCCAGGTCCTCATGGCGTCGAAGAGGTCGTGGCTAGTGACTAGTCCCAGTACCTCGCCTTTCTTGTCTCTGACTACGGCGATGTCCTTCTTCTCTTTCCCCATGGAGTCTGCTATATCTCCGAGGCTGTCTATGGGGGAGACAAAGAGCGGGTTCTTCTTCATGAACTTCTTTATGGGTTTGTCGAGGTTCAAACTTGATCAGGTTCTCTATGTAGGCGTTGTTAAAAACAGTTATTCAGGTTTTGTGCTCAGCTAAGCCTATTATACCGCGGCGGCGTGGCGAGTAGCGTCGGGTGAAGGGCGCCGTGGCGGACGAACGATTCGCGGGGCTTGTCAGGGAGGCGAAGCTGCTCCTTCCGCCGCTTGCCGACTATACTGACTACCCCTATCGGCGTGTAATGGCAAGTTTTCACCCCCCTTTCGTAATCACCGAGATGGTTAGTGCCTCCGCCATCGTGCACGGCGGAGCGAAGACTGCGCGTATGCTCGCTCGGACTGAAGGGGCGGGCTGCGAAGGTGTCCAGCTTGTCGGATCAAATCAGGAGAGTATGACTGAGGCAGCGCGCATAGTTGAGGGACTTGGCTTCACATACGTTGATATCAACATGGGTTGCACGATAAACAAGGTAGCGCGGCAGGGGGCCGGCATATCCCTCATGGGCGACATTGAGAAGGCAGTGGGTATCGCATCCGCGGTCGTCGAAGTAGTCACCATACCCGTCACTTGTAAGATGAGGCTCGGCCTGACCAAAGAGGCGCTTAACGCCGTCGAGCTGTGCCGAAAGCTTGAGGACGTCGGTGTCTCGGCAGTCACTGTCCACGGGAGAAGCGGCGAGAAGAAGTGGGGCATGCCCGTCGACCATGGGGAGATGAGGCGCGTCGTGGACTCCATCTCTATCCCCGTTGTAGGTAATGGAGGCGTCTTCACGGGCAGAGACGCAGTGGAGATGATTGAGAATGCTGGCGTCGCCGCTGTCATGCCCGGAAGAGGCATAATAGGCAACCCGTGGATCGTCCCTGAGATAATAACCACTCTCCGCGGCGACGTGTATATTCCGCCGACGCTCGACGAGAAGAAGGAGAAGTGTCTTCTCCACATGAGGTATCTTGCCGATTATTACGGCGACGTGAGCGCCGCGGTCAAGATGCGAAGGATACTCCCCGAGTACTTCACTGGGTGTCAGAACCTCCGCAGCCTCAGACAGGATGTACATGAGACCTCGACGACGAGTGAGGTCGCGGCGCTCATCGACAGGATAAGCGGGAGTAGCCCCGGGTATTATGAGTGGGCAGCTAGCGACGCCGGTCCTTAACCCAGGCGAGTATGACGACGCCGTCGATGAAGGCGATTATTAGGTTCATCAGCACTGGCACATCGAAGCCGTAGGCGTCAAAGAGGATTCCTCCAATTATAGGGGCTGGGAGCCCGATGAGGCCTCGGAACGTTGAGAAGCTGCCGAGTGACTGTGCCCTCTGCTTCGGATCGACGTTGTCGGCTATCCACGCTTGCTCGGCGGGTATCCAGAAGGCGTTCGCTAGGCCGAAGAGGAGGTTCGCGGCGACGATGATGATTAGGTCTTTGGACCAGATCATGGTGGCGAGGGCGATCGAGGCTAGGAACTGGCTGATCGCCATGAATCTGCCGTAGCCGAACCTGTCTGCGAGGCGGCCAAGCGGTATTTGTGCTCCGGCCTGGGTGAGTGTCATCGCTGTCGTGTAGAGGGCGATCATCCACGGCGTGTAGCCGTAGCCCGAGTTGAGCATTCCCGCCATTAACCTCATCCCCATTGAGAAAGCGAGGAGGTCGAGTCCCATTGCTACGTAGAAGCCTCTCAGTTCCTTGGGAGGGTTGAGCGCCCGGAGGTATGATGAGAGCGTTTTCCGGATATCGACCTTGGAGGGGGCGTCGCTTCTGGTCTCGGGTAGTTTTAGCCAGACGAGGGCGAGGCTCGTAAAGGCTACGAGTGTGGCTATGGTATAGACGGCACCGTAACCTAAGGTGCCAGCTATGTAGCCCGAGCCTAGAGTACCAATTAGACCCGCCCCCGTGTAACAGGCTCCCATGATGCTGTAGATGAAACCCAGCCGACCTGTTGGCGCTACCTCCGCCACTAGTGTGCTCCATACCGAGACGAGGCTGTTCGAGACGCCTATCAAGAGCATCGAGATGAAGAGGTACTCCCAGCTCCTCGCGAAGAGCAGTAGCAGTAAGGCGCCGACGGCGACGCACTCCCTGAGTATTAGCAGCCTCTTGCGCCCTAGCGAGTCGCTGACGACGCCGAAGGCCGGTTCTAGGAGGAGCTTGACTAAGTCGGCGAGGCTCTCGAGTGAGCCCACTTGCTGCATGTCTAGGCCGAGGCTGATAGCGAACGGCTGTAGGACTACTGTGCGTAGGTTGTCACGGATGCCTCGAAGGGAGGATGCGGCGGCTAGGATGAATAGACTCCCCCAGCCCCGTATCTGATCTATAATTTTCATGCCTATCACCCGTAAACATTTCGCTGAACCTGATGCATATCGGGGATCGAATATATAGACGTAGCGAAAAAGTGCTCGAATAGGGCTTCTTCTGTGTCTATAGTCAGTCCTAGAATAGGGTTATTTTAAGTCACGATTCAGTATAATGGGTTTGATAATCGCCCCTTTTCTACATGTCTTATG
>JBFYNQ010000005.1:0-6514 GCA_041304265.1 Candidatus Bathyarchaeota archaeon
GAATGCGGCGACCGGGTCGCTGTCCCAAGCACGCTTAAAGACATTCTTGAGGCTGTCGCCTTTGCGGGCGGCAGCTACGCCGCTTGGATTGACGTGTTTCATGATGGCACATGCAGCGTCGTCAAAGTAGCGGACGATGTTCATCGCGTTGTTCATATCCTCGATGTTCGTCCTGCTGAGCCCGCCCTTGCCCGTCTTGAGTATCTTCATAGCGCCGACTGTCAGCTTCCCCTCGACGGGGGCGTAGTAGGCTGCTGGCTGGTGCGGGTTCTCGCCGTACCTGAGGCTCTGCGCCTTATGGTACTCCATCTCCCTATCACCGATTGTGATCTTGATCTTCTCTGGGAAAGTCTCCTCAACCTTCGTCCGATATAGCTTCTTTATACTCACTTCATCTTACCCTCCTTCTCCAGGTATGCTGTGATAGCTGAGTCGTAGGCTGCTGTTCTGCGGAAGGCTGCCTCAGCCAATTCTTTGATAAGCGCTTTCCCTATCTCGCCATTGTTATCCTTTAACACCTTGATGATCTGTGGGTACTGCTTTGGGTCAGTGACGACGGCGACCTTCCCGTAGAGGAGCGCCGCCTTCGCCGCGCTGCGTATCATGGTGGGGCCCCCGATGTCGATGTTCTCTGCCGCCTCGAGGAACCCTGCTCCTTTAGCAACCGTAGCCTCGAACGGATAGAGGTTGACGACGACCATCTCGAAGGGCTTGATGCCGTGCTTATCCATGAACTCCCTATGCTCGGTAACGTCTCTGCTGAGGAGGAGCCCTCCGTGGACGCGTGGATGGAGCGTCTTGAGGAGCCCCCCGGGGCTCTCGGGGTGGCCTGTGTAGTCGCCTACCTCTGTGAGTTTCCCGTGGCCGAGTTCCTTGATCTTCTTAGCGGTCCCACCGCTGCTAACGATCTCTGCGCCAATGGCGCCGAGAGCCTTGACTAGTTCCTCGAGGCCTGATTTATCGGAGACACTGATGAGGGCGCGCTTGATCATGCCTATGACTCCCTTGCTGGGATTGGCTCCGTGTCTCGGTATTAGAACTTGCCCCCGATCCGGGGGCAGGATTTACACGTTTAAAGAAAGACTAGAGGAGACGATTGGGACCGGGGGTCATAACGTCGTGCGGAGCGATCTCCTGTGCTCCGCGCTCCGTGACAAGCGCGAGGCAAGCCTTCTCCCACATCTGGGGAAGGTCCGCTGCCCCAATGTAGCCCATCGCCGCCTTGAGCCCGCCGACGTACTCGTGAATGATGTCGGCTACAGGGCCCCTGTAAGGGACCCAACCCTCGACACCCTCATTTATTGCCTTACTAGGCTGGCTATAGCGGTCCTGTGCAAAACGCTTCTTGCGTGCGCGTGCACTACCCATCCCATAGTACTCCTTATAGTAGCGTCCCTCCATGGCAACGAGGCGCCCTGGGGACTCGCTACAGCCGGCGAAGACATTGCCCATCATGGCTGCGTTAGCGCCTACGCTTAAGGCGACGGCGATGTCTCCGGGGTTGCGGAGCCCGCCGTCTGCGATGACGCTGATCTTCGACTTGTGGTCCTTTACCGCGTCTGCGGCGTTGCTCGTGGCGAACAATGTAGGCGCACCTGCACGGGTCACGATGCTGGTCGAGCATATGGAGCCGGAGCCGATGCCACACTTTACGCCCGCTAAACCATCGAGTTTCGTGATACAGTCTACTGCGGCTTCGTAAGTACCAATGTTGCCGACGATGACCTCGGCGTTTACCTCTTTGATGAGCTTCTTGGCAGCGTCGAAGCAGTTCTTGTTGTGGAAGTGGGCGACGTCGGTGAAGATTATGTCGACATACTTGTCGAGAGCCTTGGCGCGTTCGAGATCGAAGGGGCTCACTGCGGCGGCGCAGATTAGGCGTCCCTCCTCGTCGCGTATCGCGTCGGGGAAGTCGCCTTTGAGGGTGATGTCCTTCATCGTTATCAGTCCCTTGACGTGCTTCTCCGCGTCGACGATGGGGAGCTTCTCGATTTTGTGCTTGTGGAGGACCTGCTTAGCCTCGTCGAGGGTTATATCTTCCGCGCCGGTGACGACCTTCTTAGTCATTATGTCCCTGACTTTGAGGGTCTGCTCGGCAAGGCGCACGTCGCGCCAAGTGGCGATGCCTACGAGCTTGCTGCCCCTACCGACCACGGGGAACCCCTTGATGTGATGTTCCTCCATAAGCTTGAGGAGCTCACCTACCGTAGTGTCGGGGGTGACCGTCACCACGTCCCTTATTATGACTGCCTCGGCGCGTTTTACGCGACGCGCCATGTCCACCTCCTCCTCCGAGCTGCAGTTCCTGTGAAGGACACCAAGTGCACCGTTACGCGCCATGGCGATCGCCATGTCAGACTCGGTGACTGTGTCCATCGGACTGCTCAGGAACGGCATATTTAGCGTGATCTTTCTCGTAAGCTGAGTCTTCGTCGTCGCCTCGTTGGGCTCGAGAGTCGTCCAGCCGGGGAGGAGAATCACGTCGTTGAAGGTGAAGGCGGTGTCCGCGTTCTTGAACTTGTCACGGAAAACCATCACTGACACCTACATTTTAAAAGCCATCTCATCTTACGCGTCTTATATACTTTTGGTTTCGTTGATCACTGTATGTTGACACAATCTTGTTAAGTTGAGGCTAGCTTCAAGGGAGAAGTGGATAGCCAATTAAAGTATGGTGTAAAGTACCCGTTTAGTATAGAGTAATCTACGAACGGACAAGTAGAGGACTTCTTTCCACAAAACTGTTATATTCTAAGCTTATTGATTTCCGCCACCTTTTGCTAGTTTTCTATAAGGCACTTGATTCGCTCAAGTTCTTCAGCAGTGTCTACATCCATTAGCGTGCGCAGCTCCGGGTCAATCTCCTTTACGGCTTCGATTGGCACCCGATTGACATCCCTAAGTCCGTCTATGAGGAGTCGGAGCCTCTTCTCGTCTGCGTCGATTAGGTGCCGTGCGAGATCAGCGGTAGGCTTGGTCGCGTAGACAGTATGGAGTGGTTCGACCCAGCCGTTTGGCCATATTGGCGTTGCCGCGTCGTACCCCTCGGCCTTTGCGAAGAGTAGCTCGACGACGTGTGGATCGAGGAGCGGCTGGTCACCGGCGACAAGAAATGTGTAGCTACCCTTGGCTGTTGCTAGCCCTGTGTAGGCGCCGACGAGGGGCGTGTTGCTAGGGGTGATGTCGGTAAAGACGCGTAACCCGAGGGCGCGGTATGCCTCCGCCTGTGAGACCGTGCAGACGACGATTATGACCTCGTCGACAGCCTGTGCCAGGCGCTCGGCGACATGAGAGACTAGGGGTTTACCTGACAGAGGGATGAGGCCCTTGTCCGCGCCCATGCGGCTTGACCTGCCTCCCGCCAGAATTACACCCGACCTCATCGCCGGTCCACGGAGTAATTTTCAGTCGGATCCGACTTAAATGGGCTTAGGCGCAGCCTTAAACACGAATAGGCACTATTAGAAGCCCATGTCGAAGATTTTCAACATTAAGGAAGCGAAGAAGACGTCGCGTCTCGGCGTCAGCGATACCTACGTCCTCGTGAACAAGGACCTAGGCGCGTCGAAGCTGGTGGCCCTCGAGTACGAGTACCACCCCGGCTTCTCTACGAAGCGTGTACATTATCATGAGAAGAGGGAGAGCGCCTACATCGTCCTCGAGGGGGAGGCGCGCATCCACTTGAACGGTGAGGAACACCTTCTCCACGCGGGTGACATCGCCTACCTGTCCCCGAAGGACATTCATGGTGTCATAGGCTCGGGACCAAAGGGCTTCAAGATGATAGAGATCTGGGCACCCCCTGAGGAGGACATCGTCTACCTCGAGGACGGCAAGGTCGTCAAGTAGCCCCCACCCTCTGCAAAGCGACGTCGACCGCCGCTAACAGTGGGTCGTACAGCTCCGATACCGCAGGGCAGTATGCGAGTTCAAGCGAGGCGAACTCCTGAAGCGTCATACGCATCCTGAGTGCTTCCGCTATCATGTTGACCCTCCACGCTGCGCCTTCCCCACCTATCGCCTGGCCCCCAATTATCCTCCCCGTCCCCGCTTCGGCGATGACTTTTATAGTCACCTCCTTGGAGTCAGGCATCCACTTGGGCTTGCTGCTTAGGCGTGCCCTCCCGGAGACGACTTTGAACCCCTTCGCCTCGGCTGCGGGTGTGTTTAGACCAGTTGAGGCGACCTCGAGAGTGCCGATGTGTGATACGAATGTGCCGAAGGCGCCAGGGAAGACCTGGCTTCCTCCCGCTGCGTTCGCACCCGCTACTACGGCCTGCTTAAACGCCGTGGTTGCGAGGTCTATCTTGATTTTGGAGCCGTCGATGCCACTGAAGGTCTGAGCGCACTCACCGACGGCGTAGACGCCGGGGGCACTCGTCTCCATCTTCTCATTCGTCCAGACGGCGCTATCGACTATGCGCAGTCCCGCCTCAGCTGCAAGTGTCGACTCGGGCTCGACACCTAGGGCGAGTACGACAATGTCTGTCGGGATGTCCTCACCGCCAATGGTGACGCTCTCTACATGCTCGCCGCCGTTTATGCTGTCGACGTCCTGACCGAAGAGGAGTCGGCATCCATGCGCTCCGAGGTGCTCTGCGACGACCTCCCCCATATCTGGGTCGAGGTTGCGCGGGAATGGGGGGAGGCTCCTCTTCGTGACTATTACGTCGAGGCCGAGGGATTTGATGGCAGCAGCTATCTCAAGCCCTATTGCGCCTCCACCGATGATGACTGCTCGTTTGCTCCTCAGGGCGTGCTCTTGGAGAGCTCGGGCATTCTCAGGATTCGAAACGACGTGGACACCCTTGCCCCATAACTCACGTGTCCCTGGAACCTCAAGTAGAGTTGGTCTACTCCCAGTGGCTATGATGAGGTGGTCGTAGTCCAGTCTCTTCGCTTCGCCACCTTCGAGGTCAGCTACCTCCACATAGCGGCCCTTCAAGTCGATTCGGCGTGCCTCGTGGCGTAGAAGCTTCTTCATCCTCCTCGTCGTTGGTATTGTGTGCTTGAGGGCCTCGAAGCTTTCGACCATCTTGCCTACCGCGTAAGGGAGGCCACAGGGGCTGAACATGTCGTAGCTCCGCCGCTCAACAACGGTAATATCGACGTTCCGGTCCTGCTTCTGGGCTGATCTTATCGCGTGGAGGCCACCTGTGCCAAGGCCGATGATGACTATGCGGTTGGAGGCTCCTGACATTTGTAACAGGTAAAAAAGCGTCTCATGTTATTTAAGAGACGGGGAAATTGATCCAAATCACGGCTTCGTTAAGTTGAGAGAGTAGTTGATATCGGGCGGCATCTTCAAAGTGTTACCGACGTAACATCTGCTGACCGAGGCGAGGAGCCCCGCCTTCTCCTGCTCAGTGAGTTCCGCCTTGAGGTTGACCCTAACATCGAATCTGACCACCCGGCTTGGGTCTTTCGCGTCCTCAGTATCAACGTCAACGGTGAGGCCATCGTCACTGATGTTATGCCTCTTCAGGTAATGCGCCGCGTAAAGCCCCACGCAGAGGCCCAGCGAGGCGATCATCAAATTCCCAGGGGAGGGACCCTCCGGAGGCGTGTTTTCATCGATCCTTCCGGCGACTATCTCGAAGCCGTCAATCTCGGCCTTCTGTTTAAGGCCTTTTATCCGCGTGATCTTTATCGTCATGGTGTTCATTGAGAGGTAAGCGAGCACATAAGTTTCATCCCTCTAAGAGGGCATATATAGGTGGTTGAGATGCGCCATTTAGGCTCCGATTATATCTCGCGACCATACAGGCACTCAGAGGACTTTGAGGTGGTGATGGGATTCCTCCGCGAGACATACGTCGAGACGGGAAGCCTGCAAAACTGGTTGCCTCCCAGATTCGAGAACAGCGCCAAAGGAAATGAGACGGACACTCGCATATGGACGACCCGAAGTGGCCGGATAGTCGGCGCTTTGACGCCCGAGGAGAAACTTCGCTTCTTCATACAAGTTCATCCTGATCACACCCACCTCTACACCGAGATCATTAGCTGGATCGATGGACACTACGCCGAGGATGGAAGGCTGTCGATCATTACACTCGAAGGGGATCCGGAGAGGGAGAACACTCTGCGCCGACATGGATTCGAGAAGGGCAAGGTCTACGGCGTACTCCGTCTCCGAGACGTTAATGCATCGATACCGATATATCGACTCCCCGATGGCTTCACGATCCGCTCAGTCTACCCCGGGGATTTTGATGAACTAGCGCGCGCCGTTAGAAGTGTCTTTGGCCACGGCGAGTGGTTCAACGGAGACGTGCTGAAGGAAATTTCATGCGCGTCCTTCTACCACGATAGCCTAGACCTCGTCGCGGTTGATAGTCGTGACGAGATAGCAGCCTTCTGCACATTCAGGCTGGACGAACCGAGCGGTATAGTAGAGCTTGAGCCGATGGGCACGCTGCCAAGGTATCAGGGCCTCGGGCTCGCTAAGGCGCTCCTCTGCGAAGGCTTCAAGCGCCTCAACGTTTACGGACCAACTCTCCTCTACATAGGT
>JBFYNQ010000006.1:0-22394 GCA_041304265.1 Candidatus Bathyarchaeota archaeon
TCCTATCTTGAATCTAGGTTTGTCGTCTGGAGCGCTTTTGTAGCATTCGCGCTCATCGGGTTAAGTAAAAGGAGATTCCGGTAATCTGCGCACAATTAGCTATTTTAATAGGGTACTTCTAGTAGCGAGTTAAAGGTTTAAGGGGAACGGTCTACCTTCACTTTCAGCCTACCCCAAGGAAAATTGGCGGGTAGGTTTAAAAACAGAGGACTGTTAGACTCAGGAGTTTAGAGGCGTCGCGGATGCTCATAAAAGAGGTCATTATTAAAAATTTTATGTCGTACGAGTACGCTCGCATCCCCCTTAGAGACGGCGTAAATGTAGTTTGCGGCCCGAACGGCTCCGGAAAATCGAGCTTCCTCCTCGCCATATGCGTCGCCCTAGGCGACACCTACACTGAGAGGAGCAAGAAGCTCAGCGACCTCATACGATGGGAACAGGACCAGGCCGAGGTCAGTCTCATACTCGACAACAGCAAGCGAGACGACGGAAAACGTCCCGTCCCTACATTCAACGTGGACGAGGTACGCCTCACTCGCAACATCCGCCGCGACGGCAAGTACACCTTCGAACTAAACCAGCGAAACGTCAGCAAGGCAGAGGTCACCGACCTCCTCAAGGGATTCGGCTTCGACCCCGATAACATGCTCATCATCATGCACCAGAACATGCCGGGCCGCTTTGCAAACCTCAGCCCACAGGAACGCCTCGTCATGCTCGAAGAGGCAGTGGGTTTCAACACCTTCCGCCGCGACGTCGTCGAGGCGAAACAGCGCCTGGGCGGTATACTAAGTGAGGAGCAGAGCCTAAATCAACTCCTAGACCGTGCACGCGAGACGCTCGCCTACTGGCGCGACCAGAACGAGCGTCTACAGGACAAAAAGAAACTCCAAACACGCATGAACTTCCTCCAACGCGAAATGGCGTGGAGCCACGTTCTTCAACTCGAGGGGAACGTCAAGGAGCTGGAGCAAGAGCTAGATCAGGCAGACTCCGACCTCTACGGCGCAGAGGAGGAAATGAACAAGTTCAGCAAGGCAGTCGTCGACAGCGACAACGCCTTAAAAACGTTGCGCAGCCAGTGGATGGAGTTCATAGAGCGCCGCGTAGAGGCCGAGAAGGCACTCGGAGTAAGCGAATTCAGCATAAACTCCACCAAGGACAGGATACAAGCCTTAAACAGAATGCTCGGCAGTAGCGGCGAACAACGCAAGAAACTCGAACTCACCGCCCAGACTCTCAGGTCACATTTCAAGAAGGGTCCCACGAAGCTCGACGACTACTTCACACTCATTGATGAGCTAGAGAAGACCCAGACAGAGACCTTCGAGGGATGGAGTGGGGAACTCATTACACAGAGGAGCGAGGCCGAGGCTAAGATCAAGCAGCTCGGCAGACAGCTTGAGGACGCCGAGTCGGCAGTGGGACGCGTAGTTGAGGACATGGAGGTCCTCAGGGTCAAGGTAGACGCCGCCACCGACCAACATGTCGAGGGTAGGATACAACTCGCGCTCCTCAAGGACAAGCGTGGACGTCTTAAGAGACGTATCGAGGAGCTCAAGGCGGAAATAGACCGCGCCAACACGGAGCGCCGCGACGCCGAGGCTGAGGCACTCGTCAAGGGGCCACGTGTAGAGACTGGCCGCGCCGCCGACGATGTGCTTAACGAGATCAGGAAGACCTCGGGCATTCTCATGGGCCTCGCCGAGGTCCCCGAAGACGCTGAGGAGATGTACGACTCCTACAACAAGACCTACAAGGAGATACAAGAGAAGGTCGCGCAGGTCCAAGAGGACCGCCGCCTAGTCATGGCGGAGATAGAAGAGCGCACTCACAAGTGGGGCGACGTCATACACAACCTTCTCGACGAGGTGAACGCCCGCTACCAGAGCCTCCTAAGCAGGCTTCAGGCACGAGGCGAGACACGCCTAATCAACCCATCAGACATCGAAGAGGCTGGACTGGAGATATTCGTCAGCTTCAAAGGCGGGCAACTCAGCCGACTCGACCCGTATACGCACAGCGGAGGCGAGAGAAGCACAACTGTCATGGCTTTCCTGCTCGCGTTGCAGCAAAACGTCCTCAGTCCCTTTAGGGCGGTCGATGAGTTCGATCTTCACATGGACCCGAAGAACAAAGAAGTCGTCTCCGAGTTCATCGTCTCCACGATGGAGGGAACCGCCGACCAGTATATGGCGATCACGCCTAGCCAGGTCACATTCAAAGGCAGAGATGTACACATCGTCATGATCCACAAGACCGAGGATGTCAGCGAAGTGAGGCTGGTAGAGAATTGAGTAAAAAGCGGGAAGAACTCGAAGGCGTCATAAGCCTCTGCCGCGCCGTAAAGGCGGGCAGCGTCGAGCCCTTCGCTGTCGACATCGACTACATGCTAGAGGTCATACGCCGCTACTACCCGGAGACCGATAATCTGCAGGACTTCTGCACCGACGCCGCCGCAATAAAAGGTCTGAGCGAGGTGCTCTTCAGCCAGAACACCTGGATACAGCACCAGAGCACAACGCTCTACAAGGACCCCTTCCTCCTAAACCAACAGATACTCAAAATGGACATCAGCGCCATTGCCGATAGCTTCCTCAGGAGCTGGCACCCGATGGTGCAGATGGAGCAGCTTTCCGCAAAGACACTGGCTGGTAGCCTCGGCTACTGGACCGACCTCATTCCACTCGCGGAGAGGTGGAGGGAGTCAAACGTTGAGATGGTTGATGCCGGCACTGCCACTATGGAGGAGGCGCGCGCCCTTGGATATCTACCCGAGGAAGGCTTCGCTGAGATCATTGAGAGCTTTTGGCGCGAGCTAGATGCTCGCGTCGGCAGAGGTGGCCGCATCGACTACTGGAGCTGGATAGGTACAGACAGGTATGAAGACACAGTCAAGCGCGCCTACCTAACCGTCTTCCTAGTCAGCTACGGCTACGCCAATATAGAGGTGGATAGGCTGCAGGAAACGGTTGAGATAATTCACAACGTGGAGCCACGCCCCGAACCGGGGCAGGCAAAGGTCAGCATTCCCACGCTGGTAGACTACGAGGAGTGGAAACTATGGCGAAAAGGGTAAGATCAGAGGCCGGTTACGCCCGGAAGCTAAAGGATGCGGTTCATCTGCTATTCTTCCAGCACCACAGGTTACCCGGAGTACGCGGGTGGGAGCTGCGCCAAGAACTAGGCCCCGACTGGGAGAACGTATTGGAAGTGCTCGACAAGCAGCTCCAGACCCTCGATCTGCATGTTACGCGTGTGCTTGACGACTCGAACATCGTCGAGCCTGACCAGACTCAACTCGCGGATGCCCGTTACTACATCACAATGCGTGGCGGCATCGATCAGAAGGCGGCGAAGACCATTGGGTGGCGCGTCGACGACATCGCAGGTCTCGCAGTAGCCATCGCATTCATAATTAGCAAGCAAGGCAAGGCCCCACGCACCGATGTTGAAAAGATCCTTCAGGAGAAGCTTCCCGGTTGGCGCGTAAAAATGAGCATAGACCGATATATTCAGCAAGGCTACCTAGGCGAGGACGACAAGGGTGTCCTCTACATGGATTGGAGGAGCCGTGCAGAGGTAGACCAGAAGCAGTTGGTAGACCTCATCGTCAGCTTCGGCAAGAAGAGCGACGCCGAGGCGCTTAAACCCAAAGCTGAGGAAGATGAGGACAAGGAAGACTAACCTACTTCCAGCAGTACTTCGTGTCGCAGTAGGCGTCCCCATTCATGAGGGACTTGGTCCTCTTCAAGCTCACCCGCTTGCAGTAAGCCGGGGTAGTGTCGAAATCGGGCTTGCAGCACATTATCTCGCCGAGGTCCTCGCGCGCGCGCGCGGTTTTCGTGTATTCCCTTCATGAGCTTCTTAAAGTCGGCGAAGGTCTTTATGGGTGGCTGCCCCTCCATCTGCTTGGCGACCATCGCGAGGTCCCCCTCGACCCGGCTCTTGTATAGTATCTCATGTGCCCTCTCCACTCCAAGTTCCCGTTCAATGGTCCTAGCAAGTTTTACCGCCGCTTCAAACGCCTCACGCATCAGCGTGGCGTAGCTCACATTGGCATCCCTGTCGAACTTATGTACAGTCATCAAGGTTGGATTATGTATACTCAGTTATCTAGAACTCTTTCTATTTAATCGATTTTATAGGTGGTTAAGTAATGAATTCAATCCACTATTGTATTAAGAATCCACATTAATTTCAGCTAAATTGATTAGTATCTTTGAAAAGAGACATCGTTAGTTTATTTATTAATTACAATAAAAATACAATCATTTTTCACGGGAATTTTTCTAATACGACTCAAAGTTTATATCTTGCTATCAAGATTTCAATTCACTAAAGGTTATCTAGCCTAAGTTTGGGGTAACCATTTTGTCAGAATCTAAACTTTGTGACTCTAGGTGTCGAGATTTTACATGTACCAAAAGAGCGATGTCGTTCCGCGGTAAGGTTACATGGTGCCAGTGGACGGAAGCGGAATGTGAGCCTACGAAGTGCACTTATGCCGTTTGCTATAAGAGGCAACTGCTCGAGAATGGTGTGTGCGGGTTCACGATCAAGAGGAAGACCCGTGAGGATTCCGAACCAGATAACTTCAGGCTCCCTGAGGTGAGGGCGAAGGGCAAGCTGGCCAAGAAGGCCGGTGACAGAAGTATCTATTAGGCTCTAGGCGCAGGCTTGGTTTATGAAACGGGATATCCGGGGAGAGCTTTCCGGGGTCATCCCCGATCATCTTCTCCCGCTTGTGTCGCGTTCATTCGATGTCATAGGCTCTAAGGGGAGGGCCGTCGCGGTTATTGAGGTCCCTGAGGAGCTTGAGCCCTATGGATTGCATATCGGCGCGGCCTTGATGCGGGTTCACCGGAGCGTCCAGAGCGTCCTCTCGAAAGGCACTGAGCGGAGGGGGGAGTTCCGCGTCCGTGATATGGTGCTTCTGGCCGGTGATCCGAACACAGAGGTACTGCATAAGGAGTCTGGCTGCGTTTTCAAGGTCAACCCGAGAAAGGCATACTTCTCGCCTAGGGAGTCGACGGAGAGGGAGAAGATGTCAACGAAGGTCTCCCCCGGCGAGGATGTGCTCGTGATGTTCAGTGGTGTTGGGCCCTTCGCCATTTGCATAGCGAAAAGGCAACCCGCGTCCCGTTGTGTCGCCGTTGAGCTGAACCCGGATGGGCATGCCTATTGTCTCGAGAATATTCGCTTAAACAAAATGGCTGACAGAGTAAAAGCCATTCAGGGCGATGTCAGAGTTGTATGCCCTATGCTAGGTGAGACGTTTGATAGGGTTCTCATGCCTCTGCCAAAGGGGGCCTTCGAGTTTCTCGATGTTGCTATACCGATGGTGAAGCCCGGGGGTACACTACACTTCTACCACTGGGCATCTCGGGATGATCCATTCTCAGAGGGGGAACGCATACTCGCAGAAGCCGTAGGTGTCTTAGGGAGGAGAATGGATGTGCTGGAGAGTGTACGGGTGTCCCAGTACAGTCCCTCTGCGTGGAAAATACGGATAGACGCCAAGATAATCTGACTACTTTTCCTCGGTCTTCTCCTCTCCCTCTCTCTCAAGATCGAGAGGGTTGTCGAGGGGTATCGGGGGCGGCGTAGTAGCCATCGTATAGCCGATCCAGAGCACTATGAAGAGGACCATGTAGACCGCCGCGATAATCGGTAGCTTGTATGCCCACTCGGTGAATGGCGAGAGCCATGCGAACATAGCTCCTAGGAATGGGGCGAATGACCATACAAAGTAACAGATCATTATCAGCGCAGTTATGATCATGATCGTGTAGCCGAGTGACTTATCATTCAAATCGTTTTCCTCTCGATTATGTGACGGAGTGTTATGTTATTAGCCTTTCTTTTCTCTGGAAACGGGTGTCAGGTTTCTACCTACTTATTCGTTTTTTATACCACGCGTGCAGATTTTTTTCAAAGCCTCTCCATTAACCCTCTGAGAATATGGGTAACGGTTAAAAAGGCAGGTTGGGAATAACTTGCCTTATAGGGTAGGTAAAAGTGTTGAACAATGTCTTCATCAACGAGCTTAGTCAGGTCCCGCTCCAGAATAGGTCTCTTGAGATCACGGAGAGGAAAGGTCTGGGGCACCCTGACACGATGTGCGATAACATCATGAATCAAATCAGCGTCGATCTTTCAACCGAGTATATGAAGAGGTTTGGGAACATCTACCACCACAATATGGACAAAGGACTCATCGCCGCGGGCGAGACCTCGGTGAACTTTGGTGGAGGCGATGTGAATAAACCGATACTCATCGTCTATGGCGACCGCGCTACCTTCAAGATAGGAGACGAGGAAGTCCCCGTCAATGAGATTGCCGAGAAGAGCACCAAATCGTGGTTCAAGAAGAACCTTAGATTCGTCGACCCTGAGGTACACCTCAAGTTTCAGAGCGAGATCAAGCCTGGCTCTGCAGCCCTACAGGACATCTTCAGCAGGAAGAAAAAGGGGGAGTATCTCGGTGCGAATGACACTAGCGCCGCTGTGGGTTTCGCGCCTTATACGGAGCAGGAGAAGCTAATCCTCGGCCTGGAAAAGTACCTGAACTCTAAGGAATACAAGAAGGAGCACCCGGAAGCGGGTGAGGATATTAAGATAATGGCTCTTCGCAGGGAGAAGAAGGTCGACCTGACCGTTGCTATGGCGATGGTTGACCGCTTTATCAAGAGTGAGGATGACTATTTCAAGCGCAAGGACGAGATTTTTGACTCTATCAATACGTGGATAGACGCCAAGGGGGGCTTCGAGGAGGTCAGGGTGAGTCTCAACGCACTCGATGTTCGTGGTAGAGGTATTGACGGGCTCTATCTGACTGTGCTTGGCACATCAGCGGAGGCTGGTGACTCCGGACAAGTCGGGAGGGGTAACAATGTCCGTGGTGTTATCGCGCTCCTCCGTCCCATGAGTAGCGAGGCAGCGGCTGGCAAGAATCCCGTCAGCCATGTCGGTAAGATCTATAATATGCTCTGTTATAGGATAGCCGACAGGATCGTAGCTGAGGTTAACGGCGTCGAAGAAACTTATGTTTGGCTACTGAGTAGGATTGGCCGCCCGATCAACGAGCCGAGCGTCGTCTCGGCCCAGGTCATCCCACAGAATGGAGTTTCCATGAAGAGTCTTGAGTCCAGCATAAACGAGATCATATCGGATGAGTTCGACCATCTCGACGAGTTCTGTACGGCGCTCGCGGATGGTCATATAGGGCTCCGTTAAACCCTTTTCTCGTTGCAGTATTCCCAGAGCGGGCATTCGCCGCATCTTGGCTTTTTCGGTCTGCAATAGTCTTTCCCGAGTTGGAGAAGCGCACCGTCAGCGTAGGTCCAGTCGCCACGTGGGAGTGCGGATTCGAGCGCCTTTTTAACCTCTGTGGGTTTGGATTTTTTCGGGGCTAGCCCAAGCCTCTGTGAGGTCCGATGGATGTGTGTATCAACGGCGATCGCGGCTTCGCCATAGCCGTAGCTCAGCACTATATCGGCTGTCTTTGGACCGACGCCGGGGAGCAACAGCAGCTCCTCCCGTGTTCTAGGTGTCTTTCCCCCGAATTTCTCGGTGATCGCCCTACAAGCGCCAAGTATATGCTTTGTTTTCTGATTGTAGTATCCCGATGGACGTATGAGCCTCTTGAGACTCTCGGGGCCGAGGTTTAGTATCTGTTCTGCCGTGGAGGCTACTGCGAATAGAGCGTTTACGGCTTTTAATGCGTTCTCGTCGCGTGTCCTCTGCGATAGTATGCCACCAATTAGGGCTCGAAGGGATCCTCCCTCTCGACGATGAAGGCATCTTCACCGTAGTATGCCTTAAGCTTAGCTAGCGCATATTCCGCCTTATTCACCGCTCGTCACCCTAAGAAATTTCTCAGCGAGGTATCCCTCAGGGGTTTTACCCCCTTTTCTAGCCAGTTTTTCAATGATCTTTCCCGAGCCGGAGGAGTACTGCGCCGCCTTCTTCGGTTTCGAGGCGATCTCGTCCGGAAGCCCAAGCCTCTTTGCTAGCTGCCTGAGTATGATCTTCCGTGGTTCACGCCCGGTCGCTGGTAGCTTGTGCTTGAGCGGGAGGCTCAGAGCAAACCGAGTGACCTCAGGATCAGTGTAGGGAAGCTTGAGCTCAAATCCGAGGTCAGAGCAGACCTTCCAATCCCGCTCCAAGTTCACATAGTATGAGCAAGCTACGTCGCTGAACATCATCGCTTTTACGCCTTCGCCGCGCTTCTGATACTCTTCGACGTACTTGGCGTAGCCGCCGAAGAGCTCGTCACTACCATTTCCGGTGAAGATCGCCCTGCAAGGCCTCGAAGCTGCCTCTTGAGCAACGTAGTATAGTGGTACCGCGACGCCGACCTTCATTGGGTCCGCCTCCTCGACGCTAGCAAGGATTGCTTCGAGATGCTCTCCGATGTCGTTCTCCGTGAAGGTCTTGATGCTGAGTGGGAGCCCGAGGGCGTCGGCAGCTTTCTCCGCGGCTGGGAAGTCGGCTGAATCGGGTGCGCCTACGCATATTGGTCTTGGGTGTGACCCGGCGAGCCGCATGTAGTGAGCGATGAGCACGCTGTCGATGCCGCCGGAGAAAGAGAGAGTCGGCGACTGTAATCCCTTACACGCCCGAGAAGTTGCTTCAATAAGCAACCTATCGAGTTCGTCCACCGCTTCATTGAGACTTATTGATATCTGTAGTGGCTCCTCCAGTGGAGCAACTACTTTGTCGAGTATTTCTCTGGGGCTAAGCGTTACTATATGACCCGGCGCGACTCTCTGTGGTTCCATTCCAAGGCGTTTTATCGTCTTTGTATCGGTGGCGACACCGATTAAATTGGAGCCTTGACCGTAGTATAGGGGTACTGTCCCAATCGGGTCGCGGGCACAGATTATTGAATCCCCCTCGGTGACAGCTGCTGCCCATGAACCCGAGTGTTCAGTTAGAAGTTTCCTCAGTCCTTCCTCAGCGCCGCCCCTGAGCTTGTCAGCCACAACGAGTGCATTAGGCTCCGGGACGTTTAGCCTGCCGATGAATACGATTGCCCTATCATTATCATGGATTGGCTGAGGGTTATCAGTTGGGAGAACCTTGAGAAGCCTGTAACCGACCGCGGCGCTTCCCGTTAGTGACGTGAAGGCGAGGGGCTGTAGGCCGTACTCGATGCTCGTGGCTGTGGCGATCCCGTAGGCGTCGTGGCGAACCGGCGAACCCAATATCCTCAGTAGCCGCTGGGTTACATCCTCGCCTCTACAGCTAATTAGCCCAACTAGTTGGCTCATCCCCTTTGATGGGAGATGGCTGCGTGTTTCAGGTTATCCCTCGTACTTTTATACGGCTTCGAGGATGGAGCCGACCTGGTCTTCAGTTAGTCTTGCGCCGTTGAGGGAGGCGCCACTCGCGGGTTAGCACTGAGGCACGACTTACCATTGGGAAGGAGGGCTTCTGAAATCGTGTTAGTCTCTTGAAGCGTGCGCACGCCGTGCCCCGTGCTGGTCCCCCTCCTGCAAATTTACCACCGTATCTTGACCTTATCCCCGATACCGTAGCCGACGAAGGAGTCGTGTTCCCCTCACCTTCATGGCGAGGAGTATAGGTGTACCTTGCCTCAAGTCGCGCATGATGGCTGTATGGTATTTGTTGATGTGAAAGACCTGTTCGAGCTTCTGCTCTCTGCTAATCCTGAGGGGGTTATCAAGACGACACATCAGTAATAATTAATAGATACTGTGTAATTAATCTTAATACTCACTCTTCTCGGGCTCGTACTTCTCCTCGACGAAATCAGTGAGCGCTTTCTGCTCCGACTCCACCTTATCGAGGCTCTTCCACTCCCCTTCCTCCACGAGGCCGCCTACCTGCTCCTTTATCGCCTTAGCTAGTCTAGGGCCTATCAGGGGGATGGCGACTAGGCGCTGGAGGGGTGCCTTCTTTAGCTCGGCGATGCTCGTGAGCCCACTGTTGTACAAGATACGGGCGCGTATACGCCCGATTCCCTTGAGGCGTACAAGCGGGAGCAGCTTCTTGGAGACGCCGTGCTTGACGCGGTCGTTCAGTTCGCCTAATTGGCGCCTGTGGTCGGGTGCACCGACGATGTCTGCGATCTCGTGGGCACTGTAAAGGAGCCACTCTGCGTTGTGGACGGCGGAGTATCGGTCACCTGGCTGGACTCCATGCTGCTCGAGGATGTCTGCCTCCGTCTTCTCGGTTATCCAGTCGTTGAGAACCATGGCGGTTTTGACCTCGCCGAGGAACTGCTCGCGCTCAATGTAGTCGCCCCCCTCCTGGTTTACGGGGATGGCGAATTCCTCCTGCCTCTCCTCAGCGTATGTCTCGACCATGTCGAGGTCGCCGCGTCGAGGGCGGAGAATGGGTCTCATGTCGGGCGTGTGGCAGATGAGGTGGAGCCACGTGAAGTCGGTCACGTCCATTGCGCCGCGGCGGAGCCCGTTGCGGAGAACTACTGCTGTGAGGGGGTCGATATAGAGTTCAGATACGCGGCGCCCGAAGTCTGTCGCGTAGATGTAGTCTCCCTTCTCCTCGAGCATCTGCTCCTTAACGAGGTAGCGAAGGACTCCCGTCGTGATGAGCTTGATGCTCGCAGGCGGGTAGTTGAAGCCGTAGAAGGTGCCGCCGAGGAAGTCGAGTAGCCCTTGCTCCGTGTGGGCGTAGTCGCTAGCGATCGAGGCAAGAGTATGCCCTCGGAGAGCCGACTCCTGTGCGAGGCGGCTGTATAATCTTTCGGGGTCAGCGAGTATGTAGTTCTCCATCAGCTGATCCTGTTCGTCGCTGCTGCTTGAGATGAGTATGGCTTCGCCATATGGGTCGTATTGTGGGCGTCCTGCGCGTCCGCTCATCTGCTTGTACTCTAGGACGGTAATGGGATACATGCCGTAGCCAGCGACGAAGCGCTTGTAGTTGGCTATGACGACGGTTCGGGCTGGGAGGTTGACACCGGCTGCGAGCGTGGGAGTGGCTGTGAGTATCTTAAGTGTGCCCGCCTTGAAGGCGCGCTCCACGATGCGCCTGTGCTCCGTGTTGAGCCCGGCGTGGTGGAACGACGCGCCTTTTCCGACGGCGAAGGTCAGTGCATCCGTCAGGCTCGTCTTCTCTCCGTGGACCTCGATGTCTGAGGCGAGCCCGTCAAGATCTGTCTGCGTCTTCCTACTCTGGGTCCCATTCAGAGCTGTCGCCGCCTCGCGTGCCATGCTTTCTGCACGCTTACGTGACTCGACGAATATGAGGGCCTGCCCGCCGTCGAGGACGCTGTTCATTGCGATATTCAATGCGTCCATCGTGTTGAGGGGCTTGAGTTTCTTCACCGCGCCGTCGCGGAAGATTATCGTATTCCCGTGTGCGACGCCCTCGTGCAGCTTCGTTGGGCGCCATTCCGTCGTAACGCACTCGGCCTTGAGCCACTCGGCAACCTCATCCGCGTTCTTTATCGTTGCACTCAAGGCGAGGACCTGCATCTCGGGGTTCATCTGGCGGAGCCGGGCGATAGCGATCTCAAGTGTCGGCCCACGCTCGTCGCCAATCAAGTGCACCTCGTCAGCGATGACGAGCGACACATTACTCATCCACGCGCTCCTGTGCCTGAGCAGCGAATCACATTTTTCGTTCGTTGTGATAACAATATCGTAGCCCTCGAGCCACGGGCTCTTGCTGTCAAGGTCACCCGAGCTTACACCCACACGCATCTTGCCCCCGCCCCGCTTCTCGATGCTCGTATACTCCTCGAAGCCCTCGAACTTCTCCCACGCGAGGGCGCGTAGTGGACTTAGGTAGAGGACCTTGCCCCTGCGCTCAAGTATATGTTTCAAGGCGCAGAGTTCTGCGATGAGAGTCTTCCCGCTCGCCGTCGGGCTGGCGAGAACCAGGTTCTTTCCCTCCAAGACACCCGTGTTAATCGCATCCGCCTGCGGCGGATACAACTCCCTTATCCCCTTCAGTGCGAGGAGCCGCTTAACCTCCTCGGGGATAGGTAGGTCCGCCACAAGCATCTCTGTTCCCGTATGGCTTGGGGGCGGCTCGATATAAGTCTGGTTTGACATCTAACCCATAGGGAGACGCTCTTCCGCGAGCCCTATGAGGATACGAATCGCTTGCTCGACCATTGCCTCCAGCTCAGCGTGATCCCCGCCGCGGGCGCTCACCCAGAACTTGATTCCCCGCTCACCGTAAGGCTTGACTAGCGACTTTATCCAAACGCCAGGGACCCTCCTCATCGCGTCGTCTATCAGAGGCGCGAGCGTCGACTCGTCCCTCAGGGGGAGACTAAGCACCTTCTCGAAATACACTCCCTCGATGTGCTCGCTAACATGTGGTATGAGTTGGTTGTCAAATATCCACATTAGTTCGTATGGGACGCCGGGTAGGGAGATGATGTCGGCGCTGTCACCGTGGAGTAAGACTCCGGGGGCTCCTCCGACTCTGTTATCGAGTGGACGCGCACCTTTGGGGAAGATCGCCATTTTCTTGCGGGCCTCCGTGATCTCCCCGGACTCTATCCTCCCGGCATCATGAAGTTGTTTGTACTGGCGAGTGACTATGGCGAGGCCCTCCTCGTTGACCTCCAGGGGGAGGTTAAACGCCTCTGCGACGCCTTTGAGGGTCATGTCGTCGTGTGTGGGGCCGAGGCCGCCGCTTGTTATGATTAGGTCGCAGCCGTCTTCTACCGCCCTTCTTATGGCGCGCGCGATCTCGGGCACGTCGTCGCGGACGATAAACACTTCCTCGACCATGAGCCCTAGCGGCTTGAAGCGCTCGATCATCCACTTCGTGTTAGTGTCGAGTATAATGCCGTCGAGTATCTCGTTGCCGACGGTTATGATGGCGACCTGTTTTGTCAACCCGCTTAATGGTGTTGAGCTGCGCGTATAGGGGTTTGCCCCCTTACACGTATCAGTCAAGAGCGTTTGCTAATCAAAGCAGTTGTAATGTTGGTTAGATCCCTCATCCAAAGGTTCTCGTGGTTGTGTCAAGGGATGCAATCTGAGGGCGTTCAGGGTCCAGTTCATCGAAGACTTTATTACACCGATTAGGCAATTATAGAGATTAAATAACCCTAAACTTTAGATGAAAAGGGTTAAAAGCATAGTCTCGCCCCAATCCATTGGTTTCAGGTGAGACACGATGGGCTGCACTGTCGTCGTTGACGGTTTCTATGGAGACACTGGCAAGGGAAAGATAATCAGCTACCTCGCAGTTGCTGACGATGTCGCCGTCGTAGCGAGGGCGGGTGTCGGCCCCAACGCGGGACACACCGTCGTCAAGGACGGTAAGTCGTACAAGCTGCGCATGGTTCCCTGCGGATTCGTCAACCCCAAGGCGAAGATGCTCATTGGCCCCGGTGTGCTTGTCAACCCCGAGCTAGTCCTGAAGGAGATCGGCGAGACGGGCATCGAGAAGCGTTTTGGCATTGACCCCCAGTGCGCAATTATCGAACCCAAGCACATACAACTCGACCAGACAGACTCAAACCTGAAGAACACTGTTAAAACGACCGGAACTGGCACCGGTCCGTGTAACGCGGACCGTGTGATGCGCATTGCCAAGATGGCTCGTGAGATACCCGAACTCAGAAAGTACCTAGCTGATGTTCCCGCTATCGCCAACAAGGCGCTGGACGATGGTAGGAACCTGCTCATCGAGGGCACGCAGGGCACATTCATCAGCTTATACTACGGGCAATATCCCTACGTCACGAGCAAGGACGTCTGCGCCGCAGCGGCATGCAGCGACGTCGGCGTCGGGCCGACACGCGTTACTGATGTGGTGATGGTCCTTAAGAGCTACGTCACCCGCGTGGGCGGAGGCGAGCTGTCCGGAGAAATAAGCCATGAAGAGGCTAAAAAGAGGGGTTGGGACGAGTATGGCACGGTCACTGGCCGCCAGAGACGCGCAGCGCCCTTCGATTATGAACTTGCCCGCCGCGCCAAGATGATAAACGGCGCGACCATGATAGGGCTAACCAAGCTCGACGTTCTCTTCCCCGACTGTAAGGGCGCCCAGAAGTACCAAGAGCTAGGCGCTGACGCGAAAAAGTTCGTCAAGAAGGTTGAGGACGAGGTCAAGATACCCGTCTCTCTCATAGGCACGGGGCCTGGCGTCGACGATTTGATCGACAGGCGTTAGCTCCAGAAGCCCTTCTTTTGTTGGTCTGTGGTTCCGAATTCCTTTGAAAGCTCCTCCATGAGCTCGCGCTGGCGCTTCGTTAACCTGCTAGGTACTTTGACTGTGACGTGCACGAGGTGGTCTCCTTTACCATAGCGGCTGGGCATCCCCTTACCCTTGAGTCTGATGATGTCGCCGCTTTGAATACCTGCCTGAACTTTGATCTTTTCCTGCCCCCCGATTATAGGGACGGTTATCTCGGCGCCAAGCGCTGCCTGGGCGACGTTAATCTCCGCCTCATATATCGTGTCGGTACCCTTGCGGAGGAGATACTTGTGGGGCTTGATGTTGATTCCGACATAGAGGTCGCCTGGGGGGCCGCCATAAAGCCCAGCGTCGCCCTGCCCACGGAGGGTGAGGAACATCTCATTGTCAACGCCTGGGGGTATCTTAACATCGATTTTTCGGCGCGCTTCCTCGATGCCGTCGCCGTGGCACTTGGAGCATGGTTTCTCAGCCGTTCGACCCCTCCCCTGGCAGCGGTCGCATGTCGTGACCGTGATCATCCTTCCGAATGGGCTTTGAACGCTTCTCTGCACCTGCCCAGATCCACCACATTTTGGGCATGTCACGACGCTTGACCCGGGTTCGGCTCCGCTTCCCCCGCACCTGCTGCAATGCTCTAGGTGGTTGAGGTTGAGCTCCACGGTCGTTCCTGTGGCTGCTTGCTCGAGGGTGATCTCAACACCTGTCTGGAGGTCCCTGCCCTTTTTGGGTCCGCCGCGCTGGCGCTGGAAGCCACCGAAGCCGCCCCCGAACGCCCCACCGAAGAATGTGCGAAAGATATCCTCCATGTCGATGCCGAAGCCGCTGAAGTCGGCGCCGCGGAAGATGTCCTCCTGGCTGTAGGCACCACTGATGCCCGCGTGACCATAAGCATCGTACTTCTGCTTCTTCTCCGGGTCACTCAGAACCGCATAGGCCTCGCTTACCTCCTTGAACTTCTCCTCAGAGCCGGAATTCTTATTCCTGTCGGGGTGGAGGTCGAATGCGAGCTTCCTGAACGCCTTCTTGATCTCCTCGGGGGACGCGTCCTTATTGATGCCGAGTATCTCATAGTAATCGCGCTTCGCAGACAAGCTCGTCCCCCGGTTTCAGTGTCTTCTCCGAGCCAGACCGCTTAAAAACGTTACCCGGCGACGCGTAAGCCTCCGATAAATGTTGATGGTTTAAGAAGAGTCGGGTTTCTTCTCGTCGTCGTGTACCTTGTACTCGGCGTCGACAGTCTTGGGACCCTGAGTGTCGTTCTGCTCGGCGCCGGGTTGGGCCTGCTCTTGGCCCGGCTGCTGCTGTTGCTGGGCTGCTTGAGTTTGCTTGTATATCTCAGTCCCGGCTTCTTGGACGATCTTTGTGAGCTCGTCGCTCTTGGCCTTGATGGCTTCGATATCTGTGCCTTTGAGTGCCTCCTTTAGGGCGGTGAGGCTGTCGCTGATCTTGTTCTTGAGGTCGCTTGGTAGTTTGTCGCCGACGTCTGTGAGAGTTTTTTCGGTCGTATAGGCGAGGCTGTCCGCTATGTTCCTCGTCTCGGCCTCTTCCTTAGCCTTCTTATCGGCTTCCGCATACTTCTCGGCTTCCTCCATCATGCGATCCTTTTCCTTTTGGTTGAGCTTGGTGGAGGCCTGGATAGTAATGCCCATCTTCTTGCCTGTGCCAAGGTCTTTGGCGGAGACGTTGAGGACTCCGTCGGTGTTTATATCGAATGTTACCTCAATCTGTGGGACGCCGCGTGGGGCTGGTGGAATACCGGTCAGGTCGAACCGGCCAAGGCTGATGTTGTCCTTAGCCATGGCGCGCTCGCCCTGGAGGACGTGGATTGTGACGGCGGTCTGCATGTCGGCGGCTGTGCTGAACGTCTGGGTCTGCTTTGTGGGTATCGTGGTGTTACGTTCGAGTACCTTTGTCATGACTCCGCCAAGAGTCTCGACGCCGAGGCTGAGGGGTGTGACGTCTAGGAGGACTATATCGCTAATCTCGCCCGCAATGATGGCGCCTTGTATGGCTGCCCCCATTGCTACGCACTCCATAGGATCAAGACCTCTCTCTGGCTTCTTGCCGATAGTTTCCTCGACTATCTGCTGGACGAGGGGCATCTTTGTCATGCCTCCGAATAGTATGACCTTGTCGATCTTGTCTTTGTTAATCTTAGCGTCTTCGATGGTGCGGTTGATGGGCGCACGTATACGCTCGATTATTGGACGAGCGATCTGCTCGAGCTTGGCCCTTGTGAGAGTTATATGCATGTTCTTTGGGCCACCTGCACCCATGGCGAGGTATGGTAGGTCGATGTCTGTGCTGAGCACACCGCTCAGCTCGATCTTTGCCTTTTCCGCTCCTTCTTTAAGACGGGCCATAGCCTTGAGGTCAGTGCGAAGGTCGACGCCGTCGCTCTTCTTGAACTCGTCGACTAGATAGTCCATTATCGCCTTATCTATGTCGGCTCCGCCGGTCTGTGTGTCTCCGCTTGTGGAGAGAACCTCGAAGACTCCGCCTCCGAAATCCATGACTGTGGTGTCGTTTGTGCCTCCGCCGAAGCTGAAGACGAGAATCTTTAGCTCTTTGTCGGCTTTGTCGACTCCGTAGGCGAGTGCTGCTGCAGTCGGCTCGTTGACGATCCTCGTCACTTTTAGCCCCGCTATCTCTCCTGCGTCTATGGTCGCTTGGCGCTGGTTGTCGTTGAAGTGAGCGGGAACGGTGATGACCGCTTTCGTTACCTTTTCGCCGAGGAAGGTCTCGGAGTCTCTGAGTATCTTCTGAAGGATGAAGGAGCTGATTTGTTGGGGTGTGTAGTCCTTCCCCTGGAGTGTGATTGTCTTGCTGGTGCCCATGAGGCGCTTTGCCTCGCGGACAGTGCCTTCCGGGTTTGTTACTGCTTGGCGTCTCGCGGGCTCGCCTACGAGCAGCTGTCCGTCCTTGGTGAAGGCGACGACACTGGGAAACATCTTCCCCGCGACCGTCGGGCCTTCAGCGCTTGGAATTACGACTGGTTTACCGCCCATTACTACCGCGGCGGCGCTGTTTGTCGTTCCTAGGTCGATTCCTATTATCTTTTCTCGTTTCTCAGACATCGTTTACTCTTCCTTTTTTGTGCTCGGTTCCTTTGCGACCTTGACCATGGCGGCGCGCAGTACCTTGTCTTTGTAAGTGTAACCGCTCCTTATCTCCTCTGCTACACTGCTGGGAGGACAGGTGTCAGTTTCGACCTCGAGGATTGCCTCGTGCTTGTAGGGGTCGAAGGGCTTGCCCTGTGCCTCGATGGGCTTAACGCCCTCGGCTTCGAGGAGCCGGAGGAGCTTCATGTGGATCATGTTGTCCGCCTCGTTCTTCGTGCTGGTGGCTACAATTTTAAGCTCGTCTGCGATGGTTATCAGCTGGCCTAGCAGGCGGGCGTTGTTCCTATCGCACGCTTCTTCGATGCGCCTCCCCGTCAGTTTTTGGAGGTTGTCGAGGTCTGCCTTCGCGTATTTGAGCTGGTTCATAGTAGCTTCGAGCTGCTTGCCTGTATCGGTGAGCTGCTGCTCTAGCTCGGCGATGCGTTCCTCCGCCTTCTGCCGCTTCGGTTTTGGTTTCGGTGGCTCCGAGGACATGTCAGTGTGTGTGATGCGGGTATGTTTATTTTCTTTACTATTCTGTTGGTTCTCTTTTACTGGACTACGTCGGTGACGGTGTGGGGGACTACTTTAAGGAGGTCGGTCGTCGTCAACTCGATGCCGTGGAGGTGGTGACCGGAGCCGAAGTTGACGCGGCGCAGCCTGGTGACCCGTATGTCCACGAATAGAGGGATTCGTAGGAGTAATGGGCAGACTGCCCCAGGGTCGACGCCGGCGGCCTCCCGAACCTCTTCAGGCGACGCGACCCTGAGCTTCTTTCCCGTTGCGCCTTTGGCCTTGAGGAAGTCGACGCGGTTGTTTCCCTGGAGGAAGAATGCATAGCACCCTCCCTCCGAGTCGCGCATGATGACGGTCTTGCATACCTCCTCAGCGGGGAAGTCGCCTCTGCCGAAGCGCAGGACATCGGCAACTGTCATGGCTCGGTCCGTTAGGTCGATGAGGCGGTAGGGTATCCCCCTTTCTATGAGGAACCTCTCAGCTTCGAGCATCGCCTCTGACTATGCTTAGAAATGATAAATGGTTTCGCCGTAACTATGCGAGCAACTTTAACACGTAGAGCACCGCGAGGTGAACGGGGTAGTACGCGTAGAAAAAGTATTTTCTGAAGGTCGAATGCCCAGGCGCCTTCTCCGACTTGATGCTGAGCCTCCCTGAGTTGTGGAGGAGTATGGGAACGAGCGCGAGAATGGACCACGGCTGCGTTTGTGCCCCCGTGGAGGCGAGTACGAGATTGAGTACAACGAATATGCTAGCGCCCACCCTCCAGTCCTTACGTAAAAGGTAGAGGAGGAGAACCGTCGCAGTGCCGTAAACGCCATAGTCGACGGGTATAACCGCCGACAAGGCGAGTGGGACAACAAAGAAAACGCTGCTCCTCTCGATGAGGTAGACCATGGCGAGGCCGAGTAATAGTGTCCCGTAGATGTTGACGTAATCCCACCACACTGTGCCGTTGACCAGCGTGAAGGGAATCTGCGACAGGACGGCGAAGACGAGTAGTCGCGTAAAATAAGCCCTTATATTGTGTGTGCTCTCCATTCCAAGGACCAGCAGATAAGCGAAAAGGGGGAACGCGAGCCTGCCCACGATCCTAAAGATCAGGTACTCGGGGAAGAATAGAAGCCCGATGTGGTCAACCGTCATCGTGACTATGGCCACCCACTTGATGAGCTCCCTGCCCCAATCAAAAACCTTCACGGCGTGGGTATCCAAATGTTTTCAATCCCCTCAATGCATTATCTATGAAAAACTGTTCTTTTTGTAGATGCAGTCAATATTCCTTGATGCGCGCACATACTATAGCTTCTTCTTCAACACGGCTACGGCCTTGTCTACCTGCTCCACGCTGGTGCCGATGTAAGTATGTGGGTTGAGCCACTCATCCATCTCGGCGGGGGCTATGAGGTGTGTCGCCTCCTCGTCTTCTTCCATAACCTGCCTGAGTGAGCGCTTCTCCTTCCATGCCTTGAGGGCAAGGCGCCGCATTAACTCATGTCCCTCCTGCCGCCCAACGCCTTTGGAGATTAACTCGATCATCACCCGCTCAGTGAGGACGAGCCCGAGGGTCAGGTTCAGGTTCTTCTCGATTATATCCGCGTCAAATGTGAGTCCTTTCACGATGCTTGTCATCTGACGGAGGATGTAGTCGGTGAGTATGAAACCCTCGGGGATGTTCACCCGCTCCATTCCGCTATTGCTTATGTCCCGTTCGTGCTCAAGGGCGATTGATTCAAGACTCGCGTTCACGCTCCCTCTGACGATTCTGGCGAGTCCGCAGATGCGTTCAGTGTTGCTGGTGTTCATCTTCTGAGGCATAGTGCTGCTCGGGCTGCGCATAGGCTCGCTGATCTCAGCTATCTCCGTTCGCTGGAGGTTGCGGAGCTCTCGCCCTATCTTGTCGAGGGTGCCTGCGATGAGGGCAAGCAGGCACTGGAGCTCAGCGTGACGGTCCCTCTGTATTATCTGGTTCGTGACTAAGGCGGGCTCCAGTTTGAGCCTCTCCATGGTTAGGCGTTGGACCTCGAAACCCTTTTGTCCGAAGCTCGCCATCGTGCCAACAGCACCGCTCATCTTTCCGACCTCGATGCGTTTCCGAGTCTCGGAAAGTCTATCGAGGTGGCGGCTCACCTCCGACGCCCAGAGGGCGAATTTTAACCCATAGGTCATTGGGAGGGCGTGCTGACCGTGGGTGCGCCCTATGCAGACCGTCTCTCTATGCTCCTCCGCTTTGTCGAGCAGCACTTTGAGAAGCGTTTTAAGGTCTCCCTCGATAATGTCCATAGCTCTGCGCAGTTGGAGGGCCAATGCAGTGTCCTCGGTGTCGTAGCTAGTCGCACCAAGGTGGATGTAGCCGCCGGCGTTCCCTTCGCAGACCTCCTGGAGGGCGTAAACCATGGCGAGGAGGTCGTGCCTTGTCTTCTCCTCTATCTCCTTGACCCTCTCCACTTTAACCGTGTCGACCTTTGCCTTCCTCTCTATCTCCTTCGCCGCTGCCTTGGGTATCGTATTTAGCTCAGCGTGCGCCCACGCGAGTGCTGCTTCTACATCGAGCCAGCTCTGCAGCTTCGCCTCCTCTGTGAAGACTGCGTACATCTCGGGGTAGCGATACCTGAACTCTATTGGGTGGACAGGCAACTGGGATCAGCTAAGAGTTCCCCCTTCTCTGGATAAGCATTGAGCCCTGCGGCGGGTGTAGCTCGAACCCACTCATCCAGTAAGTTTGTCTTGAGTCAAGCAACCTGCGCACGCATAGCGTTGCCGGGAAAGATAAGAAATTATTTCAATCATCTCTATTTGGCTGAAACTTTAGTCCACCAAATGTTGGGCGATATGAAATTTTGCCAGATAAGTGTTAAATCCAAATTCCGAAAGACGCATCATATAGACTACTTATCATTGGTGACCGATTTGAAAAAAGTACAGAGGCTTGACATCATAGGGTGCAGCGGTTCCCCCTACGAGATAGGGCATCAGTATGGAGTAGCTGCGAAGGCGAACATCGTCCAGAGCATTGACACTCTCGTGACGCGGATGGAGGCGAGCGCTGGAGCCAATAAGGTCGACCTCCTGGCAAACACAAGGAAGTACCTCCCAGCTGTGGAGAAGTATGACCCAGTCCTCATCAACCAGCTCAAGGGGCAGGCTGAGGGCGCCGGCGTCTCATTCGACGAGGTTTTTGCCCTCAGGTGCTGGTTTGAACTCCGGTTCTACTACAAACACCTTCAAACCCTCTGCACCTCCTTCGCCGTCACGGGCAGCGCCACAAAGGACGGAAAGGCGATAATAGGTCAGAATTTTGATGTCCTCCCCGGCATCACCTTGGATATGGTTAGGATCAAGAGGGATGACGGGGGCAAGGAGCTGAGCCTCGTTTTCTGGGGCGGCGGAGAGCTGACGCTCACTGGCGCGGGGCTGGGCATAGTGCTGAACGTAGTCCTTAGCCCTACGAGCCAGCAGGGGCTCAATGTGCCGTGTTGCTGCTTGATGCCCAAAGTGATGAGGCAGAAGCGGATGGGCGACGCCCTAAGTGAGATGTGCACACATGGGCGGAGTATGCTCCATTACATCATAGGCAGTGCAGAAGGGGATATATTCAGTGTCGAAACTCATTCCACGGGCTTCAATGTGGAGCAGCCTATTCGCGATGTGCTCGTTCATGGCAACCACTACCACGACCCACGCTTCAAGATGGGGGACAACGCCATTCCAGAGGTCAGGGGGAGCACCTATGTGCGTGTACAAAGGTTGAACAGATTGATCGAGCAACACTACGGGGAGCTAACGCCGGAGATAATGATGCGCTTCATGTCGGATCACGGCAACTACCCTCACGCCATATGTGGCCACCCCAACGAGGAGATGCCTCCACATGCACGTTCGATGAGCGTATCCTCGGTCATTATAGTACCCGAGGACAAGGTAATGTACGTGACATGTGGGCCGCCCTGTGAGTATGAGTTTTCAGAGTATAGGCTATAAGGAGAGGCGCGTTTTGTCAAAGTAAGGCAAGTATATCATAGATTCGCCGAGTGTACAGAAGCTAGCAAACGGGGTGCTCCCCGACGGCCAGCGTGTCAAGGGCAGGACGCTAAGCCACACATACATCGAGGACGCCCTAATCAAGGGGGCACCTCTACACATTTTTATATCCGGCATACACACGGTTCCCGACCCCAACCCCTGGTTCAAGCCCCACGTCCATCCACACGACGAGGTCATACTTTTCATGAGCACGGACCCTCACGATATCACCAAGCTGGGGGCAGAGATCGAGATACTCCTCGGCGACGAGGAGGAGATCCATATCATAACGCGGACCGCCGGGGTATACATCCCCCACGGCCTCCGCCACAACTTCGTCTACAGGAGGGTCGACTCTCCGCATTTCCTAGTTGGTTTCTCCACGAGCGGTGAATACAAGTAGCTTAGTCAGGCCTATGTGTCCAAAATCTTATGCTCCACCGTTCCCGGGATACATCAGAACCACCATGATGAAGGACCTCAAGGTGACACTAGAGAACCACCCAGGCACTCTCGCTGACCTTAGCGAGGCACTCGGCAAGGCTGGAGTGAACATCGAGGGCATTGCTGGATTCGCGCGCGAAATCAAGGGCG
>JBFYNQ010000007.1:0-27110 GCA_041304265.1 Candidatus Bathyarchaeota archaeon
TATGGGTATCATACACTTCTGGAAGTAGTAGGTGAGTGGCCTAAAGCGCGTCCCCTCGCCGCCAGCTAACACGACCCCTTTTATGGACATCTTAACCTTCCTTTGAGGTGAGTGAGGTCAGCAGTATGACGCCGGTTAGGGCGATGACAAAGCCGAGCGGAGTGAATAGCCTACTGGCCAATGTCCAGTCGGCGGTGAATGAGAGGTAGGCGAGGAGACCACCCGCTATCAGGAGCGCCGCGCCGAGGATGCCGACCGTAATGGCTGAGTAGCTGAAGTTGAATCTGCCTGACATTGTTACCTACACTGATTGCCCCGCGGGTGTACTTAAGAGGATGTCGCCGCCCCGATCTTCTCAGGCAGGTACTTGTCCACGATATAGGTGAGGCCGTAGCGGCTGAAGGCTTCCAACTCCGCCTTCTTCTGTATCTTTATAAATAGCTCTATCTCGCTCTTCCACGGGTCCTCGTTGTAGCGTGGGTCGGTCTGTAGCTCAGTTAGGCGTTTCTTGTCGAACTCGGTGAGGTTCTCGGTAGGTAGCTTATAGTTGATGATGTCGCTCGCCCAGACGCCTATCCATTTTGCGTCGGGGGTTGTGAGGCCTCTAAGGTGAGCGGCGTTTGCGCTGCCAGAGCAGATTACCTGAGCGATGTGTACACCCCATGGGTCACCGTCTGTGAAGAGGAAGACGGGCATCCCCCAGTCCTTACTTAGGCGGTGGATAATACTCCTCGTGCTCCGGGGCGCCTGCCCGGCGGTATGTATGAGTATGGCGTTGAACTTTTTATGGGCCTGCTCCTCCACGAGACGAGTGAACATTGCGCCTTTCTCGACGACGATGACCTTGTTCGCAGTGGTCTCGATGAACTCACTGCTGGTGACGGCAGGGCCGACCATTATGCCGTCGGGGTGGTCAGTTAGGTTCGTACGCCTCCCCTCGTAGCCGGGAACCGTGTACTCGATTGTGATGTCTCCGAATATGGCGCTCCTCTCCTCGGGGAATATGCCGAAGTTCTCACGCGCTTTGTTGAGCGCCACCTCGAGGTCTGTGATGATGCTGTCCGACTCCTGCTGGTCCGTGTACTCGATGTCGCGCTGGCCACGTGCAGAGTAGTAGGCCTCCCTGAGTGTGCTTGTCTTCCTCTGCGTGACGAGCTCGCGGGCAAACCACGCTGTCCAGATGAGCTGGGTGAAGGGGCGAATATGCTTGATGTTTCTGCTGTGACGCTTTACCATACGGTCGCCGAGGATGTACTGGCGCGTGTGGGGGTCGTACTGGATATTATCTGTGCTCCTGCTCTGCATCATCACCCAGGGGAACTCGCCCTGGTTGATCTGGTCGTAGACTAGCGAGCCAAGCTGCTTTAGGGCCTCGTCGGTGGCCTCACGCTGCTTGTTCGCCTCACTCATCCGTTTCGACATCCAGCTTCTCCTCCTTCTCCTCTCCCTCTTCTGCGTCTAGCTCCTCATCTGGAGGTGGCAGCACACTGTTTTCCAAATCACTGTTCTCCTCGCCATTCTCTTCCCCGTTTTCCTCCTCGTCCTCCTGCTGGTTCACGACGAGTATTTCCTTGAGGAGCTTCTGCACGTCAGGCATGTCGGGCTTCTCCCCGAGCTTGGCCGCAAACTCGGCTATCTTGGGAAGGTATTTGCCGAATATATTGAGGCGATGCTTCTGCCTCTCCAACTTGACGCTGCGGCTGATGAATATACGCAGGTCACGCGCCGCCTCACGTATGGCGTTCGTGATCTCCTTCTCGACCTCGACTTGGTCTGCGAGAAACTCCTTGCCGACGCTCTTGTAGGGGATCTTGGTCGAGCAGAGGTGGATCGCCACGACGAGAGGCGTCTCCTGCTGCACGTTGTAGGTCTTCCAGTTGATGTCCTTTGAGATGACCTTGTAAGTCACGCAGCTCGACTCGTCGAAGAGGAGTGGGATGCGGTTCGCGAACCTGTATAGGGTGATGCCAGTGCCGATCTTTCGAACGGTAGGGCCTGCGATGACGGCTGCCTCCACGATGAAGGGATAGCCGCTGTAGGTTGCGGGTGGCCGCTGGACGGTCTTGATGAAGTCGGCGTCTGTGAGGCTGAGCTCCTTCCGTATGCCGGTTTCTAGGAGATCGGGGCCGATTGGGCTGAGGCAGCTCGCGTCTGGACGGTAGAACTCTTGAAACTCCTTCGCGGCGCGCGTCAGCTTGACAATCTCCTCGGACTGGAGGCTAGCTGGCTTCGTCTCCGGCTTCACCCCTGCGAACTCAAGGAACTTCTCCGCCGTCTTTGGGCCAACGCCCTGAAACTGCTCGATCATGAAGCCCTTCATCTCGCGTGCCTTGGTCACGAGGAGCATCCTGCGGAGAGTCTCGACATCTATACCATGGGGGTGGGGTTTCACCCTTAGGGGTACGGGAGGCATCTTTGTTGTGCCGCGTTCGAAGCGATAGAGCCTGTTTTTGGGGTCTACGAATGTGAGGTCCGCGTAGGGGTTTACCATGGCTGTCTGACGAAGGTATTCTATCATGCGGCTCATGATTCGGGGGTAGTCGCCCTCAATCTGTAGTTCGACGATAGTTCCACGCCAGCCCCTCTCGTTTGCGAGCGTCGTGTGGCGGAGCACCTGGGGCTGGTTCTTCTGGATGTCCATCATCATCTCATACTCGTGTATCTCGTCCCCGGTGCTACTGGTAACGATGACGGGTTTATGGGTGGTGATCTGGCCGTAGAGGATAGTCATCTTGCCGCCCATGCCGAAGGTGCCCCTGTTCTGCTTGAGTGTGTACTTTGAGCCGTAGAAGACCTGGGCGAAGCAGGCTGGTATCTCGTCTGAGGGCACGCCGGTGCCGTTGTCCTGTATGCGGAGGAGGTAGACGGCTGTGCCGTTCTCGCCTCCGCTGCTGCTCAGCTCCGTGAGGCGCACGTAGATGTCGGGGGGAATCTGGGCGCTCTCGCAGGCGTCGAGGCTGTTCTCGAGTATTTCCCTGACGCCGACGTAGATTGCCCGGCTGGGGTTGCTGAAGCCCGCGATCTCCCTGTTGCGGTAGAAGAAGTCACTCGGGCTGACTGCCTGGTACTCCGTCTCCTGTGATTGTACCGTGCTATTCCCTCCTCTCTGATGCTGGGGGTGCCTGGTCGTACCATATCTCGCCGCGATCCTTCTTTAGCTGGCGTCGGTATGCGAAGAGGTAGTTGTAGACGGTTTTGTGGAATTTGCCCCTGATCAGCATCATCACTGCCTCAGTCGCCGCGGGGAGTGACTCCACGTTGCCGATGAGGGCGACTGTGCTCCCGTAGACGCTCATCTGAGTCTCGGTGAGCTCCTCAATGAGTGCCCTGCTCTTGCCTTCCTTGCCTATTATGCGGCCTTTTACTCTGTCCTGCGCGCTTCGGCTCGGGCCGACGTGCTCCTCGAGGTCGACTATGGAGAGGTCGAAGTCCTCGTTGGCGAGCAGTAATGCCCTCTCGGGGCTGAAGCCTCTGCCTATAGCCTTGACTATGTTTGCGACGATGAATATTATGGAGACGTCGGGCTGGTCGGTGGTGAGCACTATCTCAACGTTTCCCGACTCGCTCTCTATGATTAGGTTGACCTTGAAGGTCTTCTCGATGCGGCTCTTCACCTTACCTTCTGGACCGATGAGGACGCCGACTCTGTCATGGGGTATCCTGATGTAGTTACGCTTCTCCAGTCTTCACCCACTCCGTTAACTCTTTGTTGTCGTATACCTGGACGCCCAGCCTCGTGAAGTACGCGTTCACCGTCTCCACGTCGTGTTGTAGGAGACTGGGGGCTAGGGGATGGTTGATGAGCATGGCTTGGCTCACATCAAATATGACGGGCTTGTTCTCCCAGACCATGATGTTGTACTCGCTCAGGTCGCCATGGACGAGGCCCGCCTTCTGGTAGAGGGTACGCATCTCGTCGGTGAGCATGTCGTAGAATCTGGCCGGGTCCTCGAGAGGCAGCTCTCTGAGGAGTGGTGCGGGGACTCCGTCGACACCTATGAAGGTCATTACGAGGATGTTCTTGAGGAAGTCAATGGGGCGAGGCGAGTTGACGCCTCCCTGCTGGGCGAGCTGGAGATTGCTAAACTCCTTTTGCGTCCACGCGTAAACGAGGCTCTTCGTGTCTGTGCGGATGTGCTTGAATCTGGGGTCGCCTTCTATATACCTCATCATGCCTTTCCGGAACTCGGCCGTCGTCGTGTAGTAAATCTTGACGGCTATCTCCTTGCCGCCGGGGGCCGTTCCCCAGAAGACGTGTGCCTCCTTCCCCGCCTTGAGTACGCCCTTGATCTTGTCTATCTTCTTTTTCTGGATGAGCCTGAGGATGCCTTCCAGTGTAGGGCGGTCGAAGACTGCATCGTTGACATTGAACTCCTCCTGGTTCTTGTTCAGCATCAGAGCTGACTCTTCGTGTCTCCTCTGCAGCTTCTCGGCCTTGCGTTCCATCTTCTCTTGACTGGGCACGTGGGAATCAGCTACTCTATCTTCAGTATGCCTCTCTGCTTGCCCAAGGGCGGACCCTCTCTCTCGGTGATACTGGGTAAGAGGCTTAAAAATGGTTCCTATAGGCGTTTAAGCACTAAATGCTGTTTTTTAACTAGCACGCTTCAATTTTCCTTTATTTTCTGATCCAGTTTTATCTTAAACGTGTTAATTCGTATTTCAGGGTAAATCTTGACCCTCACGCGTCTGTTAACAAATCCGGCCAGTATTCGGGGAAAGTCGCGTCTTTGGTGTTTCGCTGCTTTAAGTAGAAGGTTTTGTGAGGGCTAGAAGTTCGTCAAGCAGCGGTTGGCGGGACGCCGCAACTAGCTCCATCGTAGCTTCCCTTGTAAGGGGAAAGTCGGCTCCGACCGAGCCATCCGTAGAGTAAGTCCCCCCCGCCTCGGCGAGTATGTGAAGGGCCGCGGCTACGTCTGTGGCGCGAACAGTGCCCCTGATGTCGAGGTGTGCGTCTAATGTGCCCGAGGCGACGAGACTCAACTCGGTGGCGCTACTGCCTAGCATACGTAAATACCTGCAGTGGCTGAGGAGCGGCGTGATGCGGTCTAGCTTCGGTGTTTTACTTATGTCGATCGAGATGAGGGCGGAGCGCGCCTGCCTAAGGACGGCTATTTTGATCTGGCGCCTGTTGAGTGTGGCCCCACCTCCGCGTGTCGCCGAGTAGGTCTCACCTGTGTAGAGGTGCTTCACCACGGCTGCTAGTGTACCCGAGAACATGCCGTTGTCAGAGACGGAGAGACACGCAACGGCGGGGCTTAGTCCCCGAGCGAGGTTTGTCGTGCCGTCAACCGGGTCGGCTATGATAACGGGTCCGCCCTCGCATACGACGGCGTTCCCTTCCTCGCTTATCAGTTGCGCGGCGACTTGCTGCGTCTGCAGAGATTCGATGAGCGCACCCTGGGCGGCCTCGTCGAGTAGTTGCTTGTACTCGCGGTTCTCGAGGCCTACGCCCCTGCGACGTGCATCCTGTACTGCTGCGTATATGTCGTCCGCCGCCAGACTGAGTGCTTTGAGCCAGTCGCCGTTGTCCACGTCATCGCCCCTCTTAGTTTACACGGTGCCACACATCTATAAGGGGTAAACACAAATGGCGATGGAGCGTGCTAGGATTGTGTCAAGGGTACTTCCAAAGGCGTTCTACAGTAGGAGCCCTGAGTTCGTTGCGCGTGAGCTTCTTGGGAAGAGGCTTGTCCGGGTCTTGGACGGCGAGCGGCTGGAGGGGATTATCGTTGAGACGGAAGCGTACCACGGCGGTGGCGACCCCGCGAGCCGAGCCTTCAATGGTAAGAAGGATTATAATACACTTATGTGGGACGAGCCGGGGTGCCTCTTCGTCTACAACGTTCATAAGTACTGGATGCTGAATGTCGTCGCACATGAGCCCGGGGGGGTTGGAGGCGTTCTCTTCAGGGCAATTGAGCCTAAGATAGGGGTCGATGTGATGCTCAGGAGACGCCTTGTGATCGATGTAAGGGAGCTGACAAGCGGACCCGGGAAACTGAGCGTCGCCCTCGGGGTCACCCGTGGACTGAATGGGCTACCCGTAACTGACGTAGGGTCTCCAGTTCATATCCTCGATGTCCCACTCAAGAACGAGTGCAAAACCAGCCACAGAATAGGTGTCACACGTGACCTCCCCGAGGAGCTCAGGTTCTACGTCCCCGGGAACCCCTACGTCTCGCGCCATTCCAAATAGGGTACAAACAAGACTTCCCTGACGATGCCTGAGTGAATACCGTGTCTTGTAGGGTTAAGAACTATTATGGACAAGACTTTCTTGCATTGACGTGAGGCCTCCGTCTGTGAGGTGGCTAAAATGATAGCAAACTGGGAGCACGACTACCATTCGACTTCCGAGGACTACGTCGACAACTCTGTGAAGGATATTTTACACTGGTCCTTTCCAATAGATTGAGTGGAATCTTAGGGTCTCCAGATAGTAACAACGCCGCTCTGCTCGAGCTCCTCGATCTGCTTCGGCGTCTTCTTCAACACGGTTTTGAGTACTTCTTCAGTGTGTTCGCCTAGGACATGGGCGCCGGTTTTAAACTCGCAAGGTGTCTCGCTATACTCTATAGGGAATTTGGGTATCTTGTACTTCCCTGCGAGCTTGTGCGGCACCTCGATGAATGTCTTCCTTGCTATGAGGTGAGGGTCCTCATATCCCTCATACGCCTCATAAATGGGGGCGGAGGGTACGTCGAAGCTGACCAGCCAAGCAAAGGCCTCCTTTCTCGTCATGCTGGATAGCTTCTCCTTGACGAAGTCGAGTGTGACCTCCTCGACGCCGAGCTTATTCTTCATCTCCTCGACGGCTTTGGGACGACTTCCGGCGATCTGGACCCAGCCGTCCTTGACCCTGACGATACCCCAGAGCTCGCTCGGGGGTCGCACACGACTCTTTCTCCTCTCGATCGGACTCTCCTTAAAGAGGTCATAGGCAACACTCTCACAACTGTTGAAGTTGCACATGGTGTCGACCTGGTTTACGTCGATCATCTGTCCCTTGCCAGTCTTATCGCGGTGGCGGATGGCTGCGACGACGGCGAGTGCAGCCATTGTGCCGGGGCCGATGTCGCCGAGGGCGCCTGCCATATGAACGGGCTCGTGGTCGGGGTTGATTCCCTTGCCAGTAGCGTAGGTGTGTCCACTTATCGCTTCCGCGACGACGGCATAGCTCCCGTAACGGCTGTAGGGGCCGTTTTGGCCGAAGCCGCTAAGGGCTGCGTAGATGATGTCGGGCTTAATCTTCTTCAGCTCCTCATAGCCGAGCCCCAGCCGCTCCATGGCGCCGGGTGCGAAGTTCTGGACGACCACGTCGCTCTCCTTGACGAACTCCTTGACGAGGGCGATGCCCTCGGGCTTTTTCATATCAATAGTAATGCCCTTCTTGTTACAGTTCATCGCCATGAAGCTGGTGGACGAGCCCTTGTAGAGTTCTCCGGGGCCGAGGCGACCGATGTTGCCCCACGGGGGCTCGACGGTGATTACCTCGGCACCGAGGCCGGAGAGCATCATCGTGCAGTAGGGTCCGAACCAGACGTGGGTGAAGTCTAGAACCTTGATGTCTTCTAGTATATTCAAATTGGAATCGTGTTGATGGGGGGGAGGATGCTGATAATACTTGCGCGTGTCAAAAGGGGAGCTGGTACTTCGTTAAGCCGCACTCCTCGTGGAGTTGGAATAGCTCCTTCTGAAGGCTCTTGTTGAGGGGTATGCCCGTCTTCTTGCGTTCCAGCCAGGTGAGGTACTCTTTCTCGCCGGCGGTGTAGATGTGGTCGTGCCCTGGCATCCTGCGCGAAGCGCGTAGTCCGCGGAGTATGTCACCCGTAGTCTTCTTGAAGGCGTCCAACTCGGTGAACGCCTCGATGTCGACTGCCATGAAGAAGTGGCCTAGGTTAGTGCCAGTGAGCGTCTTGAGGAATGCGCCACCCTGAAGACTGGCGCTGAGTATCTCGACGACTGTGGCGTAGCCATAGCCCTTGTAGCCGCCCGTCTCCGCGGGGCCGCCGATGGGGAGGAGTGCCGCCCTATCTCGTGTGAGATCTCGGAGGATCTCATCGGGGTCGGTCATGTAGTTGCCTTCGGCATCTATTACGAGCCCATCGGGTACCTTCTTGCCCTCGCGTGCGTAGACCTCAACCTTGCCGCGTTGTATGATGCTGGTGGCGCAATCGAGCATGAATGGAAACTCCTCATCAGTAGGCATGCCGAAGGTCAGGGGGTTTGTGCCGAGCATGTTCTCTGTGCCGTAGGTTGGGGGAATTGAGGGGCGGGCATTAGTGCCGACGATGCCTATCATGCCCTCGTCGACGGCCATCTGGGCGTAGTAGCCCGCGATGCCGAAGTGCGTGCTGTTGCGGGTGGCGACCATGCCCATGCCGAGTTTCTTTGCCTTCTCGATTGCCATATTCATCGACTTGGCGCTGACGATCATCCCCATCCCGTTGTGCCCATCGACGACTGCTGTTGTAGGGCCCTCTCGGATGACCTCGAACTCGGTGACGGGGCTCTGCTTCTTGGCTTGGATGCGGTCGTAGTAGATGGGCTTGAGGCGGCTGATACCGTGGCTGTCGATACCCTGCCTATCTGCAGCGATGAGCACTTCCGCACATGTCTCGGCGTCGCCCTCAGGTACACCCACCTTCCTGAAGACGTCGACCATAAAGCTACGGAGCTTATCGATCTCTACCCAGACTACTTCCGGCATATCTTACCAACCTAGTGGTGGCACTGCGCGCTGATTTAAAATGGTTGGCTACTCCGCCCAGCTGAGTGAGCGTGTGACGGCTTCGAGCCAGCGGGAGTAGAGGCTTTCCCGCTCTGCCTCATCCATCGAGGGCTCGTAGACTATCTCCGCATGCCATAGTTTCGGGAGTTCTTCCAGTCTCCAATAACCGACTGCAAGTCCCGCGGCGAAGGCGGCTCCGAGTGCAGTAGTCTCAGTGTTGCTGGGGCGAACGACTCGCCTTCCGAGGACGTCTGCCTGGAACTGCATGAGGAAATCGTTGCGCGTGGCTCCGCCGTCGACGCGTAGCTCGCGTAGCCTGACGCCACTCTCCGCCTCCATTGCATCGGATACGTCGCGGGTGAGGTAGGCTATCGCCTCGAGGGTGGCTCGGGTGATGTGTGCTCTGCCCGTGCCACGGGTCAACCCGAGTATGGTGCCCCGTGCGTATTGGTCCCAGTGAGGCGCACCAAGCCCCGTGAGGGCAGGGACGAGGTAGACGCCGTCGTTGCTGGTTAAGCTCGCGGCGAGTCGCTCTGCATCACGGGGGTTCTTCACTATACCCGCGTCCCTGAGCCACTCGACGGCGGCGCCGGTGCAGAAGACGCTCCCCTCGAGGGCGTATGTCGCCGAGCCTCCAATATCCCAGGCGACGGTCGTAAGTAGGTGCTCCGACCTCGGGAGCTCAGTCCCCGTGTTCATGAGCATGAAGTTGCCAGTGCCATAAGTACACTTTGCGTCACCAGCCCTGAGGCAGGTCTGGCCGAGGAGCGCCGCCTGCTGGTCGCCGAGGTCGCCGGTTATCGGTATGCTCGCGCCGAGGAGTTTCGGGTTCGTGTGCCCGATGAAGCCGCTAGACGGTACCGGCTCTGGTAGCATGGCCTCAGGGACGCCCATGAGATCGAGAAGCCCCGCGTCCCAGCGCAGCTTCCTGATGTCGAAGAGCATGGTCCGGCTGGCGTTCGAGTAATCGACTGTGTGTACCTTGCCGCCTGTTAGTTTCCAGATGAGCCAGGAGTCGACGGTACCGAAGAGTATCTCGCCGTGCTTTGCCCTGGCGCGCAGCCCGGGAACGGCATCGAGTACCCACCTGATCTTCGGGCCGCTGAAGTATGAGTCGGGGATGAGTCCGGTCTTCTCCTTGATCTCAGAGGCGTAAACCCGGAGGACTTCGACCATCTCCGCTGTGCGTCTACACTGCCAGACTATCGCGTTGTAGATTGGCTCCCCCGTCGTTCTATCCCAGAGGATCGTAGTCTCCCGCTGATTGGCTATGCCTAGCGCGGCAATCCGTGAAGGGTCTATGTCGCCCGCCCTTATTGCCTTCCTCGCGGCACGCAGTTGCGCCCGCCAGATGTCCACAGGGTCCTGCTCGACCCACCCAGGTTGGGGATAATACTGTCTAATTTTGAACTGCCCCGAGGAGATTAGCTCGGCCTCGTGATCTAACAGCAGGGCTCGCGCGCTCGTCGTCCCCTCGTCGAGGGCTAGAACGAATCCATCTCCCGGCATCGGTGAATACCACGCCTGGTCCAGTTTTGAAACTATCTAAAAAGCAGCCGTTTAGGTGACAGTGCCCCTATCATCGTTGTACTTCTGGTACTCTTTGTTATCGATGACGCCCTTGAGGTGCTGGGCAACCTTCCAGACATCGTGGTATCCGACGTAGAGGGGGATGGGGGCGAGGCGCATGATGTTCGGTGGGCGGAAGTCGGGTATGACGCCCCGAGAGATGAGAGCCTGGTTGATCCTCCACCCCTCCTTGTGGGCGACGCCGACGTGACCGCCTCTCCTCTCCGGTTCGCGGGGTGTAGCGATTGTGTAATTGTACGGTGCTTTCCCCAGAAGCTCGTCGATGAGGTACATGAGGTATCCCGTGATCTTGAGCGACTTTTCCCTGATGCGCTCAATTCCTGCCTCGCGCATGATTCGGAGTGAGCCCTCGAGGGGCGCGGCGCTGAACATGTTTATGGTGCCTATCTGCCACGCGGATGCTGTCCTTGCCGGGTCGAAGCGAGTCTCCATGTTGAACATCGTTGAGCGGCTGTTCCCCCACCACCCAGCCAACCCTGGGCGTACGCCGAATAAGCGTCTATTGACGTATAGGCTCGCCGTGCCGCCGGGGCCCGCGTTCATGTACTTGTAGTTGCACCAGAAGGCGAAGTCCACGTCCCAATGGTCGAAGAAGTGGGGGACGACGCCGACGCTGTGGCTGCAGTCGAATCCTATCCATATCTTCTTGCGGTGCGCCGCCTTGGTGAGACGCGCCATATCGGTGAGCTGCCCCGACTTGTAGTAGACGCTCGGGAGGAGGGCAAGTGACACCTCTCCCGTCATATGCTCGATGATGTCCTCCTCCTCGATCAATCCATTCCTCCCCTTTACGAGGATCAGGTCCTTCTCGGGGTCGCCTCCCCTAAGGATTATCTCAGCGGCGAGGGCGTAGAGGTCGCTCGGGAAATTGAGTTCGTCGGCGAGAATCTTTCTGCGCCTCCCCTTGGGCTCATAGAATGTCGCGACTAGGTTGTGGAGGTTGACGGTTGTGCTGTTTGTGACGACGACCTCGCCGGGTCCCGCCCCGACTAGGGGCGCCTCGAGGTCACCGAGGGTCTCCCCGTAGTTGATCCAGGGTATCTTGCCCCTACCCCAGCCGGCGATGCCTAGGGTCTTCCACTCATTTGCGACCCTCATCAACGTCTCTTCAGCGTCTTTACTCATCAGACCGAGGCTGTTGCCATCCATGTAGATGCTGTTCGGGACGTGGTGAAACCTATCCTTGAAGACGGCGAGTGGGTCCTCTGCGTCCATCCTGAGGGCGAAGTCCTCGCCGAGCTCGTACATCTGCGTCTTACTCTTCATGGCTGATGTTGACGTGGCAGAGCCTAAAAGACCGTCGCTCTTTTCCTCGCCAATTCCAAGCAATCCACTATGGAGACCTGACGCATACCATAGAGAGCCTTCTCTTTCGACCCTCCCCCAAAGCGGACGTGCTATTCGTCCTAAGCCTCTTCAGTAGGAGCGCGCGCTGACTGAGGCGGTCCGCGAGCTTGGTCAGAAGAGGTAGACCGTGACCTCGCTCCCGGCTTCGAGGAGCTTCGTGCCTATCGGGATTATGATGTAACCGTTCGCATAAGCCATGCTGGTTATGTCGCCGCTCTGCTTAAAGACGGGTACTGCCTCATCCCCTTCTACTCGAACCGAGTAGAACTGCTCCCGCTCCCCCTCCGCCTTAATCGCCTTACTCAGCTTCGCTTTAACTGATCTCTGTTCTGAAGGTGGCAGACCCGCGACCCGCCTCAATGCTGGGACGAGGAAAACGTAGGCGTTGTTCAGGCAGCTCGTCGAGTAACCCGGCATTCCAAAGACGGGGGTCCCGCCGACTTCGCCGAAGAGCGTCGGCTTCCCCGGCTTGACGTGCAGCCCGTGGAAGTGCACCTTGCCCAGGTCCTCGACGACCCCTGCGAATAGGTCGCGTACGCCCACGCTGCTGCCTCCACTGAAGACCGCGACGTCGTATGTGGAGGCGTCCTTTACTGCGGCTGCGATCGCGTCAAAGTCGTCGCGAACAAGCCCCCGGACCACGGGTACGCAGCCGTTAGCCGCAACCACCGCGGAGAGGGTGTAACTATTTATGTCGTAGACCTGCCCCGGCTTGAGGGGGTTGCCCTGTAGGACGACCTCGTTACCTGTGGAGTAGATGGCGACACGGGGCTTCGCGTAGACCCTGACCTTCGTGAAACCGAGGGCGGCTATAGCTCCGAGCCTGCCCGGAGTGAGTGCTTCGCCTCCCTTTACGACCGTCTCGCCCCTCTTGATGTCCTCGCCTTCCGGTGCGACGTTTGAGCCGGGCTTCGCAGGCTTCTGAATCTCCACCCCGTCGCCTACGATCTTGGTGTACTCGACCATGACGACGGCGTCCGCCCCCTGGGGAACAGGCGCTCCCGTCGCGATCTCGACGCACTCGCCAGCGCCGATTACTCCGTCAAAGACTTCACCCGCGTGACGTGTCCCAATCAACTTGAGTACGATCGGCACAGTCGCCGTGTCCGCCGACCTCACCGCGTAGCCGTCCATAGAGCTGCGGTTGAAGGACGGGACGTTCAACTCCGCGACCACATCAGCCGCGAGCACCCGCCCAGAAGCCTCGCCTAGCGGTACTTCCTCAACCTTGGCGGTCCTGCGTGTGTTCTCCTCTATGAGGCTCACCGCGTCGAGGCGCGACATGAGCTTCCCGAAGGGCTTCATCTGCTCAGCTCCCACTGCATGTGCCCGACGTTTGGCAGAATGATCTTTGTGAGCGCGACCTTCATCGCATTCCTGGAGCCGGGGGTGCAGAATATGAGCTTCCCCTGCGCTATGCCCGCGGTTGCTCGGCTCATGATGGCTGCGCCGCCTATCTCGTCGTAGCTTATCCTGCGGAAGAGTTCGCCGAAGCCGATCATCTCCTTATCCATTAGCGGCGTGACGGCGGCGACGGTCTTGTCCTTGGAGCCAATGCCCGTTCCCCCGCTGGTGACAACAACAGCAACGGAGTCGTCGAGGAGCATCCTTTGCACCTCGGCCCTTATTTTCTCCTCGTTGTTAGGAACGAGGGTGTGGTGGACGACCTTGTGCCCGTCTCCCTCGATGAGGGAGACGGCGATCCTCCCAGTCTCGTCATCCTTCTCCGTCCTCGTATCACTTGTAACTATGAGGGCGAACGTCGTCGGCTCCTTCTTATGCGTGGGGTGCTCGCTCATCTTTCCTTCCTCTTCTCCACGACCCTGATGTCCGTGATCCTCGTCGACGGGTACTGACCCGCCTCGTCCTTCTCCATGTACTTGACCATGTCCCAGACGTTGAGCAGAGCGACTGATACGCCCATGAGCGCCTCCATCTCGACCCCTGTCTTGTAGACCGCTTTAACGACGCAGCGCGCCTCAACATTGTCCTCACCGAGGTTGAACGAGGTGTCGACCGAGGTGAGGGGTATCTGGTGGCACATGGGGATGAGGTCGGGGGTCCTCTTGACCGCCTGTATGCTGGCGATCTCGGCGATGGTGAGAGGGTCGCCCTTCTTGACCTTCCCCGCCTTGATTGCATCGACAGTCTCCTTCTTGAGGGTGATGCGCCCCACGGCCTCTGCTATCCTAGGCACCGACTCCTTGTTGGCGATGTCTACCATCTCGAATGGGTTAGTCTTCGTCAGGTCTTCCAGCCTCCACCCAGCGCGCCCCCGAGGAGGTGTGCTCCCTCTTCCATATGGGCACCCTCTTCTTCAGCTCGTCGATGACGTATCTGCAGGCGTCGAAAGCCTCGGTGCGGTGCCCCGCTGAGACGGCGACGAGCACAATATTGTCGCCAATGTGCAGGTCACCGTACCTATGCACGACGAGGATATCTTCAACTCCAAATTTTTCGATAGCCTCGCCCCTTATGGCTTCGAGTTGCTTCTCCGCCATCTCGGAGTATACCTCTATTTCCATCCTCTCGATGCGCCTCGCCTCCGACTCGTCTCGGACAGTGCCTACGAAGGTGACGAGCCCGCCGACGGAGGGTTTGGCGAGGCGCCTCATCTCCTTGTCGACGCTGAAGTCGTCGCGGGTTACTCGAATCATGTTATAAGCCCCCGCTAACTGGAGGGAAGAGGGCGACCTCGTCCCCTGGCCTGAGGGCTCTCTTCGGCTCGACGAAGGAGCCGTTGACGGCGACGAGAATGTTGGTCTCCTGACCCTCCAAGGACGCGTGCATCACCTGCACTTTGCGCTTGAGGTTCTCCGCTGTCGAGCCCTCGGAGATCTCGATCTCCTCCTCAGGTAGCCCAGTGAACTCGCGTATACTCGCAAAGTATCGTACTCGTAGCCTCATCCATCCTCTCTCCAGTAAGGCACCCGCCTGCTCGTCGCGAGGCGGAAGGCGTCCACAAGTTCCTCCTTAGATGCACCGCTCCTTAAGAGTTGCACCACGGGGACGAGGTTGTCGCCGCGCATAAGGCAGGGTTTGAGGCGTCCGTCACTTGTGAGGCGGAGCCTGTTGCAGTTGGCGCAGAAGATCGTGTTGTGGATTGGACGGACGATCTCCACCGTCGCGCCGCTGAGAAGCGTGTATCGCTTCCTCCGGTGCATAGCCTGCTCCTCGACCTTGACGGCCTCGTCGTCCCATTGTCTCTCGAGGGGAGTCAGGTCGTAGTAGAGGTCACCCCACCGCTCCACACCCCTCTCGAGTTTCTGGTACTCGATAAGTTGCAATATCGCCCCTGTCTCCGCCGAGAGCCTTAGCATCTCTGGTATCTCGTTGGAGTTGAGCCCCTTCATGACAACGAAGTTGAGCTTTACTGGCTTGAGCCCCGCCTCGTCAGCAGTGTATATTCCCGCCCGGACCCTGTCGAGGCAGTCGACGCCGGCGATCTTCTTCACGATGTCGCGTTTAAGGCTGTGGAGGCTTATGTTGACCCTTCTGAGCCCAGCGTCGCGTAGTGCCACTGCCTTTCCGGGGAGGCTGAGGGCGTTGGTGGTCATTGAGACCTCCTTTACATGGGGCGCTATCTGATGAATGATGTCGACGATGTCACTCCTCAAAAGGGGCTCGCCGCCGGTGACCTTGACCTTGGTGACACCGAGTTCCGCCGCGACTCCCACGATGCGCCCGATCTCATCAGGGGTCATCTCTCCGCGTGAGTCGTGTTCACCTTCCCTGTGGCAGAAGAAACATGCGAGATCGCACCTCTGGGTTACGCTGACACGCAGGCTCGAAACGCGCCTACCGCACGGGTCGACAAGCGACTCCAAGGGTATTTACGCAAATATCGCCCCCTCGGCAACCTAAAACGGTTATGCATGGCCGTGCACGACGGAAAAGCTTATCCCATATGTATGAAAAGACACATCGAATCGGTGACTGCAATGTCAGAAAAGAAAGGTATGACATTCAACCAGAGGACCGCCGTCGTACTCGGCATAGTCGTGATCGTCGCCCTCGTCGGCGCGGTATGGTACTTCAACCAGCCCGTCGCGGGCAAGACGCAGCTCATCGTCTCGACGACGACGAGCTTCTACGAGACCGGCTTCCTAGCCACGCTCAAGACGGCGTTCGAGACGAAGTACTCCCAGTATAACGTGAGCTTCATCAGCCAGGGCACAGGATTAGCCCTCGGGACCGCCTCAAGGGGTGACGCGGATCTCGTCCTCGTTCACGCGCCGTCCAGTGAGAAGATATTCCTCACCAACGGCACAGTCGTCAACAGAAAGATCGTAGCCTACAATTACTTCCTCCTAATAGGGCCAGCCGATGACCCCGCGGGCATCGAGGGGCTCTCCGTTGTCGACGCTCTGAAGAAGATTGCCGCCGCAGGGTTGGCTGGTGACGCGCTCTGGGTTAGTAGGGGCGATAAGTCTGGGACGAATACGAAGGAGATCGCCCTCTACAAGCTGGCGGGACTAGACACTGTAAATCTCGCTGCAGAGAAGGACCCGAGCGGCAACCCATGGTACCTCTCAGCGGGTGCTGGAATGACGGCGACCCTCCAACTCGCTGACCAGAAGGGAGCCTACACGCTTACCGACATCGCCAGCTTCCTCACGAACACCGCTAACGGCAACATCGACCTCGTCGAGTATGTCGGCCCAGGCAAGGACATGCTCAACGTCTACTCCGTCATCGTAATCAACCCTAGCTGGAAGAACTACAGGGGCACGTTTAATGCGGCTACCGACTTCGAGAAGTTCCTACTCAGCACCGAGGGGCAGAACCTCTTCGGCAGCTTCGGAGTGCAGGGCCAGACCGTCTTCAAGCCGTGGTTAACTCTGAAGAACGGTGGCACGGATGCGACGACTATCCAGTGGATCGAGAGTTACGCCTACATCAACGGCACAGAGTGCCCAGAGAAGTTCCGCGTCCAGGCTACGGATCTATACAAATAAAGGCGCTGAACCCCTCAGCTTCTGAGGAGATCCGTTCTTGAGCTGGCAGCCCATAGTCGATGGCGTTGTGAAGGGTGTACACCTGATCGTGACAGGCGACCCCGTCGTGATCCAGATCACCCTACGCAGCCTCGAGACGGCTGCGGCGGCTACCGCGATGGCTGCCCTCGTCGGGATGCCTATAGGCGTCGCTATCGGGCTCGGCTCATTCAAAGGTAGGAAGTTCCTGAAGACCCTCTTCAGTGCCCTCGTTGGCATCCCCACGGTCACTCTAGGGCTCCTGCTCTGGGCACTTTTCTCACGCAGCGGACCGATCGGGTACATGCAGCTTCTCTATACAGTCCCCGGCATAGCGATTGGAGAGGGAGTGCTCGTTACCCCGCTCATCATTAGTTTCGTCGCGAGTGCTGTCGAGGCTAAGGATACGGGGCTCCGGGATCTCACGCGCACCCTCGGTGCGAGCGAGTATGAGAGCAGTCTGGCCGTTGTGCGCGAGGCGTGGGGAGGAGTCTCCCTCGCACTCGTCTCCAGCTTCAACCGCGCTTTCGCCGAGCTAGGTATAGCGCTGATGATAGGTGGCAACATCGAGGGACTCACCCGCGTCTTGACGACGGCTATAAGCCACCAGACTAACATGGGTGAACTACCATTCGCCTTCGCCCTCAGTTTCATACTACTCGTCGTCGTCCTCAGCCTCAACTTCCTCATCACATGGCTCGGGAGGGCGGGATAGACGGAGTTATTCGTGCTCGATGGCGTCTCGAGGAGCTATAGTTCAGGGAATGCGCTGAACGACATCACCTTGAATATCAATGAAGGGGAGACGCTCGGTATAGTGGGGGAGAGCGGCGCCGGCAAAACGACGCTTCTCAGGCTTCTCGCGGGGCTCGATCTACACACCTCAGGCAAATATACGTGGAGAGGAAAGAACGTCGATCATGTGTCTGCGGCAGAACTAAGAAGGGAGGCGACGATAATCTTCCAGCACCCCCTCTTCATCAGGGGGAACGTCTACCAAAACGTCGCCTACGGACTCAGCCTCAGGAACATCCCACCGGAGGAGATTGAGCGAAGGGTCGTAGACACGCTGAAAAAAGTGAGACTCCAGGGATTTGAGGCGCGTGACGCGCGTAGGATCAGCGGAGGCGAGCAGCAGAGAGTCAGCCTCGCTAGGGCGCTCGTTCTCGACCCTAAAGTACTCCTCCTCGACGAGCCGACGGCCAACCTAGACTCGGAGAACGCCTCAATAATTTCAGACGTAATAGCCGGCGAGGCAGGTACAAGGACGATAATCATAGCGAGCCACGACTTGGCTCGAGTCGGCAGGCTGGCGGAACGCGTGATAGAGATCGAGAAGGGCAGGGTCGTCGCCGAGGGCGGTGTCGAGGTGCTTGCCTCAAACCGTTTCAGTACGAACGTCTTCAGTGGCGTCTGCAGAGATATCAACGGAGAGTCCGACGTCGAAGTCGGGAACGGGGTATCGATAGCCTGCGCCGCATCGCAGATGGGGAGGGTAGTTGTCAGGGTTCGGCCTGAGGATATCATATTGTCAAAGACTCCTGTGGAGTCGAGCGCCCGCAACAACTTCCCGGGGCGCATCGTAGGCATCGAGGAGAACGGGGCTATCATACGCTTGAGGATAAACGCGGGTAGGATCTTCACGGCTCACATAACCCGCCGTACCCTCACTGAAATGGGGCTCAACGTCGGCACCGAGGTTTACATTAGCTTCAAGGCCTCCGCCGTCGAGCTCCTGAGATGATCGTTTATAAACGGCAAGGACCGAGTTATGTTAAACGGTGTTAAGTATGGTTAAACTCAAGGGTTCAGAGACTGAAAAGAACCTCCTTAAAGCCTTCGCCGGCGAGTCACAGGCGAGGAACAGGTATACTTACTTCATGAACGTGGCGAAGAAGGAGGGCTTTGAGCAGATCGCTGGCATCTTCCAAGAGACCGCAGACAACGAGAAGGAGCACGCAGAGATCTTCTTCAAGTATATGGAGGGAGGCGACGCGGTCATAACAGCCGACTACCCTGCGGGGAGGATCGGGACTACTGCGGAGAACCTTCTCGCGGCCGCCGAAGGGGAGAAGATGGAGTGGGGCACGCTCTACCCCGACTTCGAGGCGGTCGCGCGGAAGGAGGGATTCGACAAGGTTGCTGAGAGCTTCAAAGAGATTGGAGAGGTCGAGGAGAGGCATGAGAAACGGTACAGGAAGCTACTCGAGAACGTGAAAGCAGGAGCCGTCTTCAAGAAGGGAGAGATCGTCGAGTGGAAGTGCCGCAACTGCGGATACGTCCACGAAGGAAAGGAAGCCCCGAAGATCTGCCCCGCCTGTAAGCACGCGCAGAGCTACTACGAGCTACTTGCCGAGAACTACTAGGCGACGTCCACCTTTCCGCGTATCCTCTTCACCGTGTTTTCAATCTCCTCCACAGTAGGGGTAGTCATCCTTATCGCCTTGTTTGGGCACGCCTCGACGCATCGCCCACAGCCCCGGCACTGATCCGTGATATTCGCTTTACCGTATTCAACCCTGATCGCGTTGACAAAGCAGACCTTCTGACAGGCGCCGCAGCCGACGCAATCCTCGCCGACCTTTACTTCTATGCCTTGCATCTTCGTGACACGAGCGCCGATGTCCCCGTTAAGACTCGGAAGCATCTTCCAGAGGCAGCAGCAGGGACAGCAGTTACAGACCGTGAGCAGCTTCTCGCCGGGGGCGACATCAAGCCAGACGGCGTCGAGCTTGTTACGCCCAATAACATGTATGAGCCCCGCAGCGTCAGCGCGGCGGATGTGCTCGTGAGCCTCCTCCCGCGTGACTGGGTGGCCCAGCTTGGGATCTATCTTCCTCGCCGCCTCCCCCATAAAGAGGCAGCCGAGGTCACGAGGATAATCTTCGCACCTGTTTGCCTCGCGGCAGATGCAGAAGTCCATCGCCCAGTGGAAGCCCGCCTCGTCGATGAATCTGTGGACGACCTCGCCTGGGAGGGGCGTGCTGGAGCCGGCGTCGATAGGCTGGTTAATGGTCAGCTCAACGACGCTGTCCTTAGGGAGATAGACGAGATCGTCGCCATCGAAGAGTAAGCAGCTCATAATAGCGCCGACGCCAGGAATGCGTGATGCCTTGGCGAGGGTGAATCTATACTTGAAGTTGCTCTTGAGGAGGTCTACGAACCACTTCGGGCGCATCGACGTCTCGGAGGATAAAATCCGCAGGGGATAGATAACACCCGAGGGTTATTCTTTCGCCTTTAGCTTCTGCTGGAGCGTCTTGAGTTCCCCATGCTCAGCAAAGCGTATCTGCGTATTGAGCCTGAGAGGCAGTCCTATCTGGCGGAGGAACATGGCTAGTCCACCGCCGTCGATCTTCTCCATGATCTTTCCCTGCTTGACGGCGTCTATGAGTGCCTGCTCGACCTGGGGTATGACTTTGGGGAACTGCTCCCGGGCTTGGCGCCAAACCTCCCACGCCCTGTCACCGAATATTCTGTCGAGCAACTCGTCGATGGTCGGCTCCTTCGGCTTGTCCTTCGCAAGCTCCCGCGCTGCCTGGACGGCGTCTAGCGCCGCCATGCGCCTGTGCAACTCCTGCATCTTCTTTCTCTTGAGGCGCTCTAGCTCGTCGTCCGACATAGCGTAGAGACGAATGTGGGGAAGCCTTTAACCCTTTAGGCGTCCCGCCGGTCTTCAAATATAAGTGCTTGAAAGGAGAGTCTACGGGTATGGACGCGATAGGCGTCTCCATCAGGACGGAGATGGTACCGGGGGACCTTGGCGAGATAGTACGTCTCCACGGCGTTCTTTATGAGAAGGAGTATGGGCTCGACAACACCTTTGAGGCTTACGTGGCAGGCCCTCTATCCGAGTTTGTAATCCACCCCACGGAGGGGCAGAGGATATGGGTGGTGGAGGACTGTGGAGGCGTCGCGGGCTGCATCGCTATCGTGAGGAACTCGGAGGGCGTCGCCCAGCTAAGGTGGTTCATACTAAAACCCGAGACGCGTGGGAGGGGACTCGGGAAACGCCTGATGGAAGAGGCGGTCAACTTCAGCAGGGAAGCAGGTTACAGGCGCATCATCCTCTGGACATTCAGCGAGTTGGAGACCGCCATTGCCCTCTACAAGAAGTGGGGGTTCGCCAAGACCGAGGAAAAGGCACATCATACCTGGGGCCGAGACCTGATAGAGGAGAAGTACGAGCTAGAGCTCTGAGGAGTCAAACATGATCCCTTTTGAAGTCCTCGCCCTCGTCACCTCGCTAACGAACGCTCTAGGGGTGACGCTCATTGCGAGGGGGATGAAGGGGTCGAAACCGATAGTCGCTGCCTTCTGGAGTGTCGTGGTACAGACGGTGATCCTCGCGGTGCTCCTGCTGACTAGGATGCCGGCATTAAACTGGATGGCAGTAGGATACTTCGCCCTCGGCGGCGTCCTCAGTCTCGGCGTCGCCCGGCTACTCAACTTCGTCGCCATGAGAGGACTAGGGGTCGCGAAGACGAGCGCCCTCATAGGCAGCAGCCCCGTGATAACGACGCTTCTCTCGATAGTGATACTCTCAGACATGCCCGAACTCGTGACTATCGCTGGCGCGGCAACGGTGGCATTTGGCGTAGCACTGATAAGCGGCGCCTCCGGCTTCAGGGTAGAGAGAGCGCTCCTCGTCGGCCTCGCCTCGGCGCTCGCCTACTCCCTCAGTAACATAGCAAGCAAATCGGGAGTCCTCATTCAGCCCGACCCATTCCTAAGCGCTACGGCGGGCGCGGTGGCGGGGCTCGTCTTCATCATCGTCTACCTCGTCGTCACAGGGCAGATTAGAGACCTCGGCGTGAGCCGCCACAGCCTCGCCTGCTTTGCTGCTACCGGTTTACTCAGCAGCGTGGGCTGGCTCACAATGATGTCAGCCCTCGAAACTGGATCCGTTGGAGTCGTCACGACGATCGTCTTCAGTTACCCCCTATTTGCCCTGATCACCACGCGCCTACTCATGAAGGAGGAGAAGTTCTCGATCCGCACCGTGATCGGCTCGACCCTCGTCGTCCTAGGCGTAGCGATTGTCACGCTCCTCTAATTGGAATTGCGTCTTGATCCCTACTTTGGCTTGATCTTGCCGAGCCTCATAGCATTCAGTATCACCGCGAGGCTCAGCCCCATGTCTCCCACCGAGACGGCGACCCAGAGGGTCACGAATCCGGAGAGTGCGAGCGCCGCGCCGGAGAAGACGAGGCCCCAGACGCCTCCCTCCTGCTCCCCGTGACTGTGAGAGTGTTCCTTGTGATCTTCGTCGCCTATGTTAAGGCCCCGGATTCAATTGGGGTTGGCAAGCCATAATTATTAACTTAATGCTAGTAAAGGGGTTTCGATTATTAATTATTATTAATATAACGGCTTAAATATATTAACTCGTGGCTTAGCCCACGAGCCACTGTCGGTCAATGCTTTTAATCGCGGAGACGCGAGAATCATATACAATGTCCGGGCAGAGCCTACATAGGGTCATCGGCAGGGACACCCCGAGAAAGGACGGGGTCTCCAAGGTCACCGGGGCTGAACACTTCTCCAGTGACCTCTCCCTGCCGGGGATGCTACACGCACGCATACTCAAGAGCCAGTACCCCCACGCGAGGGTCAAGGGAATAGATAAGTCCGAAGCCGAGAAAGCGGGCGTTATAGTCATCACCCCCGACGACGTCCCAGACGCACGGTTCTGCCCACGCCTCGTCAGCACACCCGAGGCAACCTACAAGGACTGGCATATCCTCGCGCGTAAGCCCGTCTACGTCGGAGAAGCGATCGCTGTCGTCATAGCCGAGACGGAGGAGAAGGCCCAGGAGGCACTCGGGCTTGTCAAGGTCGAGTATGAAAGACTCCCTGCAGCATACGACGCCCTCGAGTCGATGGGGCTCGGCTCCATGCTCCACGACGAGATCACCCTCAAGGGGAGCAACCTCAAGATCGAGAGTAACATAGCTTGCACCCTCGACAGCAGGGAGGGCGATGTCGAGGCCGGTTTCAGGGAGGCCGACACAGTCATCGAGCGGGAGTACCGGACAAACCGCCGATACCATGTCCAGCTTGAGACGAAGAGCGTCCTCGTCAAGCCCGAGCCCGACGGCGGCGTCACCATCTGGAGCACGACACAGACCCTCCACAACACCCGCCTGCTTCTACACGAGATATTCGGGCTCCCCATGGGCAAGATACGCGTCATGAAGGCAAGCATCGGAGGTAGCTTCGGCTCAAGCATACAGGTCAATACCGTCGTCCCCATAGCTGTCGCAGCGGCTCTCAAGACGCGGCGCCCGGTTCGCCTCAGTCTCACCCGCGAGGAGGACATGCACGACCACACAAGCTACAGTATGATATTCAAGCTCAAGATGGGCGTCAAGAGTAGCGGGAAGCTCACCGCGGGCCACCTCGACGCTTGGCTCGACATAGGCGGGCATCAGGTGCAGGCGTACCCCCTCCTAGGCTGCATAGTCGGATGGTGGGTAAGCCTCTACAAGCTCCCCGCCAAGAGTTACAGGGGCATCGCCGTCTACACTAATAAAGTGCCGAGTTGCGCCTTCCGAGGCTACGGCAACCCCCAGATGACGTGGGCGACGGAGTGCATGATGGACGAACTCTCTGAGGCGATAGGGATGGATCCCGTTGACTTCCGTCTAATGAACTACATCGGGCAGGGAGACCTCTTCTGGGGGCAGGGACCCACGGTCAAGAGCATCATTCAGAGCTGCGGCGTCGAGGAGATACTCAAACGCGGGGCGAAGGAGATCGACTGGTACAACCGCCCTAAAACAGGGAGTCAGGCCGGGCGTTACCGCCGTGGAGTTGGAATGGGGCGCGGATACCACACGAGCAGCGCCGGCGCACCTGTCCCGGGGACAGTTGTCGACTTCGGCGGCGCCTTCATCAAGTTAAACGAGGACGGGACATTCGACTACATCACAGCCCTAATGGACCACGGCGGAGGTACCGTCGAGGCGCACGCGAAGATAATCGCAGAGGAGCTCAGCGTTCCCCTCGAGAACGTCAACATCATACAGGCGGACACGAGCACAACAGTCTACGACGTCTGCACCCATGCGAGCAGGGGCATTTACTCCGGAGGAGGTGCAGCCCTCAAGGTCGCCCGCCAGGTCAAGGATAAGATCAGGGAGAACGCGGGTAGGATACTCGACGCCTACCCTCACGCCCTCAAATTCAGAGTAGATACGGTGAAGGGTCAGGGCATCGTCTACGCGGAAGGAGTCGCGGGCCGGGAACTAACCTTCAAGGAGATCGCCTACACGATGAGGCATAAAAACTGGGGCACAATCGCTTCCGTCGACAGTTATCGCCAGCCGGCTTGCCCGCCCCATTTCACGGGCTACTTCGTCGAGGTCGAGGTTGACACGTGGACGGGTAAGGTGCGCCCCATGAAGATTATAGCGGGTGCCGACATAGGCACTGTTATCAACCCGACACTCGCCGCTGGGCAGATACACGGCGGATTCGCGCAGGGATGGAGTATGACCCTACTCGAGGACACGCCCCACGACCCCGCAACCGGCGACCTCGTAAACAAGGGCTTCCTCACAGACTACAAAATACCCACGGCACGGGACATGCCACATCTCGAAGACTTCAAGGTCTTCTTCGTCGATACCTACGAGGACACGGGACCATTCGGCGCCAAGGGAATAGGCGAGGGGGCGTTAAACCCCGTCGCCGGAGCCGTCGCCAACGCTATCCAGAACGCACTGGGGGTCAGGTTCTACGACCTCCCAATAACCCGAGATAAGATACTCGCGGCGCTCCAGCAGAAGGAGGGACAGCAATGAGCATCAACACACACAACACCCACATCGTCCATGGCTTCGAGTACCACGCACCCGCCAGCGTCACCGAGGCAACTAAGCTCCTCGACGAATACGGGATCGAGGCGATGATCCTCGCGGGGGGAACAGACCTAGTTCCCAAGATGAAGCAGGCGATCCTCAAACCCAAGCACATCGTCAACCTCAAACACATCCCTGATCTCGTAGGCGTCCGCGAGGAGGCGGAGCAGATCAGGATCGGCTCACTCACAAGGTTACGCGACCTCGAGAGGAGCATCATAGTCACCGAGAAGCTACCGCTCCTCCACGAGGCTGTTACTGCTATCGGCTCTATCCAGATTCGGAATATGGCGACCGTCGGAGGTAACTTATGTAACGCATCCCCGGCGGCGGACAGTGCACAGGCTCTCGTCGCCCTCGGAGCGAAGGCAAACATCGTCGGGCTGAAGGGGGAAAGGAGTATCGAGCTCGAGAGTTTCTTCACTGGCCCTAGCAGGACGGTGCTCGGCAGGGGCGAGTTGCTCGCTAGCCTAACCCTCCCCTACCCAGAGGAGGGGAACAGGGGCGCCTTCATCAAGCTGGGGAGGACGAGCCTCGACCTCGCCACAGTCAGCATCGCCGTCAACGCTAAGATGAAGAAGGAAACAGTTGAGGGTATCAGAGTAGTCATGGGGGCTGTAGCTCCGACGCCACTCAGACTCCGGAACGTCGAGCAGACCATCACTAAGAAGAAGCTGACCGTCGACGCGATCGAGGAGGCGGGCAAACTCGTCTCGGAGAGTATCAAGCCTATCACTGACATCAGGGGGACAGCCGAGTACAGGCGCCTAGCTTCTAAGGGGCTCACCATGGAGGCACTGACACGCATCCTCGAGGGCTCAAGGAGGGAAAAGTGATGAAGATAACGATAAGAGTCAACGGTAAGCCTCGTAGCTTCGACGTGGAGCCGAACACGCTGCTGCTCAACCTCGTCAGGGACGAGATGCTGCTTACAGGCGCCAAGTATGGGTGTGGAGTCGGCGAGTGCGGTGCATGCACAGTTCTGCTAGATGGGGAGTCTGTGCTTGCCTGCATGGTCCTCGCCGTCGACGCGGATGGGTGTAACGTCGAGACCATCGAGGGGCTCGGCGAGTACGACAGCCTCCACCCGATACAGGAGGCCTACCTCGAGGAAGGTGCAGTGCAGTGCGGCTTCTGTACCCCCGGCTTCGTCATGTCCACAAAGGCGCTCTTAAGCGAGAAGCCCCAGCCGACGGAGACGGAGATCAGGGAATACCTCAAGGGCAACATGTGCAGGTGCACCGGCTACGTCAACATAGTCAAGGCTGTCCAGTCCGCCGCGGCGAAGATGAAGGGACCGAGTTGAGGACCGGGGCGGTCGTCCTCGCCGCAGGAAAAAGCAGCCGGATGGGGGCAAACAAGCTACTCCTAGAGGTTGCAGGGCGCACTGTGGTCGATAGGATTTTCGACGCTTTGATTCTGGGTGTAGAAGACGTGGTCGTCGTCACCGGCAACAACCCGGAGCCGATACGGAAGATCGCCGAGGCGCATGGTGTCCGCGTCGCCCACAACCCCGACCACGAGAGGGGGATGACCACCAGCTTCCAGAGGGGGATTAAGGCGCTGAGAAACGTCGACGCGGCTTTCCTCGTACTGGGCGACCAACTAGGTCTGAAACCCGAACTCCTACGTAGGATGGTGGCGGCGATGGAGGACGACCCAGGCGCCCTAATCGTGAGCCCGACCCACGGCGGGAGGAGGGGGCATCCCGTGTTCTTCAGAGTGAGTCTCTTTGAGGAGATACTTGCGGTCGAGGGGACGTTGAAAGATGTCGTTGACGCCCACGCGGATGCACACATCCACGTTGAGGGGGGAGAGTGGAGCACCCTCGACTTCGACACGCCCGAAGACTTCGAGCGCGCAAAGAGGCTGGTCCAGCTGTAACAAGTATCCCACCTATTTCACCCGGGTCACAACACGTTTCATGCCTCACTCTTATTACGACGTGAACAGTTTTTCACCTCGGCGGTCGTGTTGGCGAAGAAGATCACTCAGGTCGACGTAATCGGTTTGAACGTGGAACGCCTCGCGGGGCGCGACGCGATGGAGAAGATCATGGAGGGTAGGGAGGATCTCAAGCCCAGCATAGGGGACGAGCCCCTAGCCGAGTGGGTTAAGGGCGCAATCGACAGGATGGATGCCCGCTTAACCGAGGAAACGAGGAACGCGATCATGGAGTTCTGCGGCAAGAACTGCAGCGAGGCGAATAGGCGCGTCATAGACGCCGGCATCGCCAAGAGGGAGAGGGCGAAGACCGAGAAGGCATTCATCGACTCTGAGGTCAAAGCGTCGAAGTGAGTGTGAAGCTAGAACGTGGCGACGGAGTCATCTACCAAGTCTATACGCCTCGCAGCTTTGGCAAGGGGCTCCGCTGTTACTGCAGCCTCGCACGTGGACTGCCTGACTCCGAGAAGATGTCGCCCACATATTGCAGATGCGGGGAAGCGTTCGCTCGCAACTACTGGCAGAGTGTCCTAGGGAGACCCGTCGAGGTCAAGCTCCTCGAGTCCGGCCTCACTGGCTCCGACGTGTGCCGCTTCGAGATACGCCTCTGACCGGTCGTTAGAGTTAAATGACCTGCTTTTCACTCCGGATGGC
>JBFYNQ010000008.1:0-3902 GCA_041304265.1 Candidatus Bathyarchaeota archaeon
TGGGAGGGGTGGATGTTCCCCGAGGCGTCGATGGTGAGGGTTTTCATGCCCTTCCCTGGCGTCGAGGTGCCGCACCTCTGCGCACAGTGTAATGACTACCCATGCGTGGCGTCCTGCGCCCCGAAGGCACTGAGCGTCGACCCCGTCACGACGGCGGTCATAGTGGATAAGGAGAAGTGCATAAGCTGTGGCAGCTGCATCAGGGCGTGCCCTGGCCAAGTGCCATACCTGCACCCCGAGACAAACAAGGCGGTCATCTGCAACCTCTGTAATGGCGACCCTGAGTGCGTAAAGGTCTGCGTCGAGGCAGGCTATAACGCATTGACCGTGGTTCCCGAGGGACCGAACGTTAACAAGAAGCTGTTCAGCAGGCCGCCACTCGAGGTGGCGAAGGAGCTCGCGGTGTTCTTCTTCGGCGAGAAGGGCGAGGAGGTAATCTAGATGCCCGGAGGATACGCGGGCAAATTCCTTGACGTCGACCTCACTAAGAGGAAGATAAAGGACACAACGTTTGACGACGAGATCCTTGAGTTGTACTTCGGCGGTAGGGGTCTTGCGTCGAAGATTCTCTGGGACCGTATTGGCAAGAAGTGGGGGGATATAGACGCACTCGATCCGGAGAACATCTTCCTAGCCCTCACCGGGCCGATGACGGCGATCTACCCTGGCGCACGTATTATGTGCTCGGGTAAAAGCCCGACGAGCAACGGCGTCGTCGGCTCGACAGCCTCAACGGAGTTCGCATCCGAGATCAAGATGGCGGGCTACGACGGCGTCATCGTCACGGGAAAGGCGGACGAGCCCGTCTACATCCAGATCACGAATACCGGAGGCGAGATCAAGCCTGCGAAGCACCTATGGGGTACTGTTGGCGAGGACACGATAAAACTCCTCAACAAGGAAGTCACAGCAGACCTGACAAAGAAGAAACCCCTCGTTGGCCTCTGGAAGGAGCCCGGCATCATTTACACGGGTCCCGCAGGGGAGAATATGGTCCGCAACGCCGCCGTTATGACGAAGGTGTGCCACGCCGCTGGGTACGGAGGCTACGGTGCCCTCATGGGCTCGAAGAACTTGAAGGCGGTCGTCGCAAAGGGCAGGAGCAGGCTCCCAGTAGTCGATGCCCCCGAGGCGGTCAAGGTCATGTGGAAGAGGACTCACGAGTACCTCATCGCCCAGACGAGGATGCGCCGCTGGGGTACCGGCTACGGCGGCTACGCCGTAGGGGCCGATACGAGCTCAGAGCCAGTCAAGAACTGGCAGGAGGAGTGGCACGACGATAAGAACATGGGCGGCCCAAAGTTCGAGAACAAGTTCTGGGTCAAGAAGAAGTGGGCTGACTTTAACTGCACGACAAACTGCATGAAAGTCACCTGTATCAAGTCTGGCAGGTGGAAGGGCGACATCACCGACATGCCCGACTACGAGCTCGAGGCCTACTGTGGCACGAACCTCGGCATATTCGACGCCGCCGACACCATTCACATAAGCACAATAATCGACAAACTGGGGCACTCCGGCATCAACGGTCCCAACACGATGGGCTTCGCCGCCGAGCTATACCAGAGGGGCATACTCACGGAGAAGGACTTCGGCTTCAAGCCGATCTGGGGCGACGCCGAGTCGATGGAAAAGCTTGCTTGGCTCATCGCCAAGAGGCAGAATATAGGCGACGTACTCGCCGAGGGCACCTACAGGGCGGCGGTCAAGATCGCCAAGATGAAGAAGATGAAGCCAGAGGAGCTCCTCAAGTACGCCGTCCACGTGAAAGGCATCGAGATAGGTGCCCACGGGACCCGCAGCGACGCCGACTACACGCACGACATCGCCTACGCGGCCAGCGTACAGGGTGGGGACCACACCTCGGTCGCTGTCGACGGGTACTCGGAGATGAGCACAAACGTATTCACCGACTCCGCGGTCTTCTGCAACTTCTGCTACTACGCTGTCCCGCAGGTGCTCGCCTTCGACTACGCCAAGGGGATCACGGGCTTCCCCATCACAGTCGAGAGCTGGCGCAAGGTTACCGGCCCTCGCATAGTGACCCTGCAGAAGGTGCTCCTCCTCATGGGCGGCCCCGACGTGACCTGGGACCCCATCACGGACGACGACAACCCTCCACGCTTCTACGAGCCGCTGCCAACCGGCCCATTCAAGGGGAAGACAACCGACCACAAGAAGGTGGATGAAAAGCTCCAGGCCTACTTCAACACCCTCGGCTGGGACGCTAGGGGCATCCCAACCAAAGAGACGCTGAAGAAGCTAGGGCTCAGCGACTGCGAGTCCACGATGAAGAAGTTCAGGGAGTAGGACTCCCTCAAATTTTTTGGAGTGAAAGACATGCCCGGCGGATACGCGGGGAAGTTTCTTGAGGTAGACCTCACGAGGGGAAAGATCAAGGACATTATCTTCGGTTACGAGACGCTTGAGATGTTCTTCGGCGGCAGGGGACTCGCCGCGAAAATACTCTGGGACAGACTGGGAAAGCGCTGGAGTAAAGTCGACGCCCTCAGCTCCGATAACCTCCTCATCGCCCTCACGGGTCCGATGACGGGCATCTACCCCGGGGGCAGAATATGCGTCTCCGGTAAGAGCCCCATGAGCAACGGCACAGTCGGCTCCACAGCATCCACCGAGTTCGCCCACGAGCTCAAGTGCGCCGGCTATGACGGCGTGATTGTCTCAGGGAGGGCGGACGAGCCCGTCTATATAAGGGTCACAAACGACGGCAGCGAGATCTTGCCGGCGAAACACCTCTGGGGGTTGGACGGGGAGAAGACCCTCATCGCTCTCAACAGGGAGACGGACGCATACTTCTCGAAGAGGAAGCCGAGCGTCGGGCTGTGGCGCGAGCCCGGGCAGATATACATCGGCCCCGCGGGGGAGAATCTGGTCCGCAATGCCGCGGTGATGACGAAGCTCTGCCACGCCTGCGGCTACGGCGGCTACGGCTCAGTGATGGGGTCGAAGAACCTCAAGGCGATCGTCGCCAAGGGGCGCGCCATGATGCCGAGGCCGAACGCACCCGAGGCGGCCAAGCTCATCTGGAAGAGGACCCACGAGCACCTGATAGCCCGTACCCAGTTCCGCCGATGGGGTACAGGCTACGGTGGCTACAGTTTCGGCAACAACACGAGCAGTGAGCCCATAAGGAACTGGCAGGAGGAGTGGCATGATGAGAGGAGCATCGGCGGTCCCATGTTTGAGACCCGGTTCTGGGTCAAGAAGAAGTGGACCGACTTTAACTGCACGACAAACTGCATGAAGGTTAGCTGCATTAAATCGGGCCGCTTCAAGGGCGACATTACCGACATGCCTGATTACGAGTTGGAGAGCCACTGCGGTACCAACTTCGGCATATTCGACGCTGGCGAAATCGTGCACCTGAGCACCCTATGTGACCTCCTCGGCCACTCCGGCATCAACGGTATGAGCGCCATGAGTTACGCGGCTGAGCTCTACCAGAGGGGCATACTCACCGAGGAGGACATCGGCTTCAAGTTGGAATGGGGTAACGTTGACGCATTCGATCGCCTAATGCGCATGGTGGCGAAGAGAGAGGGAATCGGCGACGTCATCGCCGAGGGTACTTACCGCGCCGCCTTGAAGATCGCTGAGATGAAGGGCATGAAGCCCGAGGAACTCCTCAAGTACGCAATTGTCGTTAAGGGAATCGAGGTCGGCGCCCACGGCACGCGTAGCGACGCTGATTTTGCTCACGACATCGGCTACGCTGCTTCGGTTCAGGGTGGCGACCATACGAGCCTCGTCTACGACGGCTACACGGATATGTCGGGGAGCATATTTGCGGACTGCGGTGTCTTCTGCAGCTTCGCCTACAACGGCGTCCCACAGGACCTTGTCATCGACTTCGCCAAGGCAATAACCGGGTTCCCAATCAC
>JBFYNQ010000009.1:0-13742 GCA_041304265.1 Candidatus Bathyarchaeota archaeon
GGGGGACGCCGCTTCAGGAAGCGCACAGGCTCGCTGATTCTCTCGAGCTAAAAAACCTATACCTTAAGGACGAAACACGCAACCCGACGAACAGCTTCAAGGACCGCCCGGCTGCGCTCATCGTCTCGGACGCCTCAGGGAAGGGCTTCGGGTCAATCGTCTGCGCCACGAACGGTAACCACGGTGCATCCGTCGCAGCCTACTCAGCTAAGGCCGATATTTCCTGCCACCTCATCGTGCCTAAGGCGATGGATATCGCAAAGCTCGCCCAGATGATGGTCTACAACGCAGAGATAGTAGAGTCGGGCGAGACCATAGAGGAGGCGATGGGCAGAGCAAAGACGCTCGAAAAGGAGATGGGCTGGTACCAAGCGACGACAGAGCTAAATCCACTCTCCGTCGAAGGGCTAAAGACCATCGCCTACGAGATAGCGGAGCAGAGGGGTGACCCGCTTTGGGTAGTCGCAGCCATGGGGAGTGGCGTTACGATAAGTTCGCTCTGGAAGGGCTTCAAGGAGCTAAAGATGATGGGGCGGCTCAAGACGTTGCCTCACCTCGTCGGCGTACAGGCGGAGGGGTGCTCACCGATCGTCTCCGCCTTCGCCTTAGGAAGCGACGAGCCAACACAGCTTACCCGTGGCGAGACTGAGGCTGCGGCGATCAGGGTCTCAAAGCCCGTCTTCGGTGAACTTGCCCTGCGCTCCCTACGGGAGTCCGGAGGATTCGCTACATCGATAAGCGATGAGGAGATGCTCGCCGCGGGTCGCGACATCGCAAAGTTGGAGGGCATATTTGCGGAGCCGGCGAGTGCCTCAACGGTCGCCTGTCTTCGCAGTCTAGTCGAGTCGGGAAAGATCGACCGCCGTGACCGCATCACATGCCTCATCACGAGCAGCGGCCTCAAGACCGACGATATCCTACAGAGCCTCACAAAGAGGAAGAGGTCACTTGGCCTTGGTTCCATGCTCACGACGAAAGAGAAGATTATGCGCAACATATTCGGCGGCTCAACGTACGGCTACGAGATATGGAAGGCAATTGGCAAGGGCATGACGATAGGCGCGGTCTATCAACACATAGCCGACCTCGAGGATCGGGGTCTCGTCTTCTCGACGGTGAAGGGAAAGCGCCGGTATTATGAGATAACTGACAGGGGCAGGCGCGTCCTAGCTGCGCTAGACGACTTGCAAGTCCTCCTTTAGTAAAAAGGTGAAATTAATAAACAATTTTAGATATATCATAACGAATGACTATTATAGTTGTAAATCTATTATAGTTGAAAGTATAATAGTTGAAAACTGACTAGAGGTAAGAAAATGAAATCAAACACAAAGTTATCTCCTTTAAACCTAGCCAGAATGGGATTATTCACTGCTATAGTTGCCATTGTAACGATGGCATTTTCAATTTACGTACCTGCAACAAGGGGCTTTTTTAATGTTGGAGATTCGGTCGTATTTCTTGGTGCGCTTTTATTTGGGCCAATAATAGGAGCTTTTGCTGGAGGAGTTGGCTCAGCACTAGCTGATCTTCTTTTAGGTTATCCATTCTATGCACCCGCTACTCTCATAATTAAAGGGGTTGAGGGTTTCGTAGTTGGATGGTTGTATGAGAAAAAACCGAAAATATCTGAATCAAATTGGAAAATAACCACTCTTCTATTAGGATTGGGCGTTTGTATAACACTTAGCTATTTTGGGATCAGTTATTACAGTGGTAACATTGAATTAGCATTAGGAACACAGTATTTCACAATAATTATCCCGGAATTATTTTGGGTTATCTTGTCAACTATCCTTCTTGGATTCATTATATGGTTAGGTTGGAAACATGATCCTGAAATTGGGTGGAGCATTTTATCCACCATTATAGGAGGGTCATTTATGGTAATAGGATATTTCTTATATCAGTATTATTTGATAGGTCCTCTCTTTCAGATAGAAGTAGTGGCTATAGCGGAGTTGCCAATTAATATTGGACAAATGATAGTTGGAGTGGTTGTCGCCATTCCCCTATTGAGAGGAGTAAAACGATTTTTACCTTTTCTAAGCACAACTTCCTGAAGAACTCCGGGTGTACACGATTCTGAAGCATTGCTTTCTAAGTTATAATCTTGAGATTACGTTCTGTGTGTGCGTCGCCTTTTATGTCAAGTCGCGCCTCAAGTTAAAGCCCACAGACATAATACCCACGCAGTCGATTACATGTCGTGTCCTCAGCCGAGAGAGCCGCCTCACTCATAACCAAGCTAGACCCACGTGAGCTGAGGATACTACAGGGCATCGAGTTGGGGATGTCCCGTTACGAGTTCGTCCCCATCGAGAACATAACGAAGTACACGGGTCTCGGCGATGACGAGGTCATATTCTGGCTGAAGGAGCTTGACAAGAAGGCTCTCCTCTGGATGCAGACGGAGGGCTACAACGGCTTCATACTCAACTACAACAGCTATGACCTTCTTGCCCTGAACGCGTTGGTGAAGGGCGGGGTCATCGATGCATTGGGGATGCCCTTGGGCATGGGTAAGGAGGCGGACGTGTTGGAGGCGCTCACACCCGCTGGTGAGGGCGTCGCCGTAAAATTCCATAGGCTCGGCCGCGTCAGCTTTCGCGACACGCGTAGGAAGCGGGAGTACATGTCAGGACGCCACGGCGTCTCATGGCTCTATCAGTCCCGCCTCGCCGCCGAGAAGGAGTACTACGCCCTATCCCTCACCTTCAATGCCGGCGTCTCCGTGCCCAAACCCATCTTCCAGAATCGCCACCTCATCGTGATGCAGAGGGTCGAGGGTCGCCAGTTATCAGAGGTAATAGAAATAGAGGACCCCGGAAGTCTCCTCGACGACATCGTCGAAAACGTCCACAAGGCCTACAGGGCGGGGGTCATACACGCCGACCTTAGCGAGTTCAACATACTCGTCACAACCGAGGGCGGACTCTTTATAATCGACTTGCCCCAGTACATCCCGCCCAGCCACCCGAACGCCGGAGAGATACTAGAGAGGGATGTGAAGAACTTGCTCACTTTCTTCAGGAGAAAGTACGGTGTGGTAAGGGAACTCGAGGATGTCCTGCGCCTAGTTAAGGCGTGAGGGCGATCTTCACGTCGAGCGCCTGGCATCCCTCACCCTCTTTGTAGACGAGTATGGGGTTGATATCCATCTCGGCTATCTCGGGGTAGGCGGAGACCAGCTGGCTGACGCGGAGTATCGTCTCCTGAAGCGCCTTGATGTCCGCCGGCGGCTCGCCCCGTATTCCTTTGAGGAGGGTGTGAGATTTTGTGTCCTTGACTATGCCCTCGGCGTCTCGTGGGCTCATCGGGGCGATCCTGAAGGCGACGTCCTTAAGGAAGTTGACGTAGATGCCTCCGAGGCCGAACATGACCATGGGGCCGAACTGGGGGTCGCGGCTCATCCCGATGATCATCTCGCGGCCTTTCGGCACCATCTTGTCAACGGAGACGCCGTATATCTTCGCTTCCGGGTGCGCCTTGCGGCTCTTCTCCATTATCTCGGCGAATGCCTTGCGCACCATGTCGGGCGTGTTTATGTTGAGAACGACACCGCCAATGTCAGTCTTGTGGAGTATGTCAGGGGAGACTATCTTCATGACCACGGGGTAACCCATCTCCGCCGCGTGCTTAACGGCGTCCTCCGCCTTCTCGGCAAGGACACAGGGTGGCGCGGGTATCCCATATGCGCGTGCGACGTCTGCCGCCTCGGGGGGCAACAACACCTTCCGGTTGTCCGCCCTGGCCGCCTTGAAGATGGTGTCCACCCGCTTCTTGTCCACGAGGTAGCTGCTCGACTTTTCGGCTGGTAACTTGAGGTACCTCTGGTAGCGGTAGATGGCGTCTGAGGTCCTTATCGCCTTCTCGGGGAAGTCGAAGCAGGGTATTCCGTTCTCCTTCAAGTGCTTCGCGGCGCCTTCCACTTGCTCACCGCCCATGAAAACCGCGAGCATCGTCTTCTCCGGGTGCTTTGCATGGAGCCGGACCATCGCGTCTGCTGTGGCCATGCTGTCCGTCATTGCCTGTGGCGTGAGTAGGACGACGACGAGGTGTACGCCCTGGTCCCAGAGCGCCTCCTCTATTGCGAAGGCGTAGCGGTCCGCGCCGGCGTCGCCGAGGACGTCGATCGGGTTACCCGTCGAGGCCGCGGCTGGCAGTCCCTTCTTGAGTTTCTCCTTGGTTTCGCCCTTGATCTCAGAGACCTTGAGGTCGAGCTTCTCGACGAGGTCAGTGGCGAGGATGCCTGGGCCACCGGCGTTCGTCACAATAGCGATGCCCTCCTCCTTAGGGAGCGGCTGCTCCACGAAGGCTATGGCGTAGTTGAATAGATCCTCCATCGTGTCGGCGAGTATGACGCCCGACTTCTCGAAAGCCTTCTGATAGGCGAGGAAACTGCCGACGAGCGCACCAGTGTGGCTGCCCGCCGCCTTCGCGCCCGCGCTGCTGGTGCCGCCCTTGACGACGAGCATCGGCTTTTTCTTCGTGACCCTGCCCGCGACCTCGATGAACTTGGCGCCCCTCTCGATTGACTCAAGGTAGAGGAGGATGACCTTGACGTCGGGGTCCTCCGCCATCGCCTCGATGAAGTCGACCTCGTCGAGGTCAGCCTTATTGCCGAGACTGATGAAGCTGTGGAACCCTATCTCCTTCTTTATAATCCAGTCGAGTATGGCGGTGCCGAGTGCCCCGCTCTGGCTGATGAACCCGATGCCCCCCCTCTTAGGGAGTGCGGCGGCAAAGCTGAGGTCGAGGGGCGCCCAGGTGTTTATGGCGCCGAGGCAGTTGGGTCCCTGAATCCTGATGCCATACTTCCTGGCGAGGGTGGCGACCTGCTTCTCGAGCTCGGCACCCTCCTTGCCGGTCTCCTTGAAGCCGGCGCTGATGATGATCATCGACTTGACTCCCTTCTCACCACACTCCTCGACGACGGGCGGGATGAGCCTCGCGGGTATGGCGACGACGGCGAGGTCTATAGTGTCCTGTATCTCCTTGACGGAGGTGTAGGCCTTGAGGCCGAGTATCTGGCCACCCTGGGGATTGATGGGGTATATCTTCCCCTGATAACCGCTCTTGAGCATGTTCCTGACGAGGATGTAGCCAACCTTGTTCGGCGTAGCCGAGGCGCCGATGATTGCTACCGACGAAGGTCTGAAGATCGAATCCAGCTGTGCCGTGCGTCTCACCTATCTTTTACCTGGCGTTCATCTGACATACGGTGCTACCAATAAAAATGTTGACTATTTACCATACATGCCTAGAATCGATCAATAACGACGTTTTCCGGGAATATTTTGATGAATCACACATTTTTCACACCCACGCCAGGGCAGAAACTTGTTAAATGAAAATCGTACTTACTGTATGATCACTGTGTCTGCTAAGCCAAAGGTCTTCGGTCATCTCCTCGTCGACGTGGTACGCTCAGGGCGCTGCGTCGCGTGTGGCTCATGTGTCTCGGCCTGCCCGATTGATGCGATAAGCCTCGTCGAGGGGACGCCAAAGCTGGTCGGTAAGTGCACAGCATGTGGGGCGTGCTACGTTGGCTGCCCCAGAGTCGAGCACGGCTTCAGCGAACTGGAGAAACAGGCGTTAGGTAGGGTTAGGTTACCCGAGGAGGCGTGCAACGGCGTTATCGTCGGTGCCTATGCGGTTAAGGCGCTAGACGAAGCGGTGAAGGGACGTGCTCAGGACGGCGGTGCGGTGACCGCTATGATCCTCAATCAACTAAAGCCTAGAAGTGGCGCAGTCGTGGCGGGGTTAGATAAGGAGAAGCCGTGGCTCCCCGAGCCGGTACTCGCTAGGGACAGAGAGACGATCATCAACTGCGCTGGGACAAAGTACACCTCCGCACCTATGATAACCGCGATGAAACAGGCGGAGAAAGAAGTACTAAACGAGATAATCTTCGTGGGAGTTCCCTGCCAGATACACGCCCTCCGTCGGCGTAAGAACAAGGTCGACGCCCTTGCCATCGGCCTCTTCTGCATGGAGACGTTTGACTATGACAAGTTGATGGCGAACCTGCGGGAGCAGGGAGTCGACCCTGCAAAGGTCACGAAGTTCGAGATCAAGAGCGGAAAGTTCATCGCTCACAGGCCCCCCGATGCGCCGTACGAGGTTAAGATAAGGAAGCTCAAGGAGCTCTCGCGTCCCTGCTGCCGTGTTTGCAAAGACTATACCTCCGAGCTGGCGGACATCTCTGTTGGGAACGTGGGCTCACCCGATGGATACTCAACGGTGTTAATTAGGTCGGCGAAGGGGAAGACCGTCTTAGAGGCCGCGGAGAAGGCGGGGCTCGTCGAGGTCAAGCCGCTCAGCGACTACCAGCCCGGCATGGGGCTCGTAGACAAGCTCGCAGACATGAAGAAGAAGGAAAACGCCCCGAAGCCGCTAGATGAGTAGCCCCTTCTGCTTCGCCCGTTCGATCAGCGTCTTCTTGACATCCTCGCGGAGTGGGCGTGGCTTCCCGACGAGCATGACCTCGTAGTGGAGCTTGGCGAGGAACTCCGCCATCCTGGCGTTCGCCGCCGCCTCCTCGATGGTCTTGCCTATCGTCGTCAGACCGTGGTGGGGCATCAGGCAGGCGATGTGGTCCTTCATGGTCTCGACGAGGTTGTCAGCCAACTCGTCGGTTCCCGGAGGCGCGAACTTCGAGACGGGTATCCCCTTGGCGAGGGCTGGCGCCTCGAATATCTCGATGCCCATCGGTATGATCTCCTGCTCTAGGATCGAGAGGATCGTGCAGTACTGGGGATGGACGTGGACTACGCCGCCTGCCTCGGGCCACTGCTTGTAGAGGCGCGTGTGGAAGGGCGTCTCTATACTCGGCTTCTCCTTGCCTTCGAGGACCTTGCGCGTCTCTATATCGACGACGATGAAGTGGTGCGGCTCGAGGTCGCCGAAGCTGTACCCGCTCGGCTTGATTATGCACTTGTTTGTTCCGGGAAGCCTGGCGCTGATGTTACCAGATGCGCCGTGCGTGAGCTTCTGGTCCCAAATCTGCCTGCCGACCTTGGCGAGGCGCTCCCTGAGGTCCTTCTCGACATTGTCCATCGTTAATCAATACGAGACGAAGGCTGCGCTCTTATAAGACTCCCGAAAGGCGCCTGCGCGTCTCGATCCACGACTCGTACAACCTGAGGTATTCCTTGGACAGTTCTGCGTCCGGTTTGTGCGGCTTCTCCATATGCACCATCTCCCTGATGGCTACCCGCATGTCTTTATGGATCCCCGCGCCGACGGCGGCGCATACCGCTGCGCCGACCGCCGTTGCATCCCGCTCCTTGGGAACGAGGATCGGCGCATCGAGGACGGCGGCCTGAATGCTGCTCCATATCTCGGCCTTTGAGTTACCGCCGCAGAACCCGAGCGTTCGTGCCTTCAAGCCGGTGATCTCGGTTAGCTGTTCGAGGTTTGCCTTGACGGCGTAGCAGTTTGCCTCCAGTATCGCGCGGGTGAGGTCGCCACGCGTGAACCAGGAGGAGCCGAGTATCGCAGGCGGCACCGGGGAGTCGCCGAGCGTATCTCCCTTCCAGTAGGGGGGCCCGGCGTTGAAGACGTGCGGCCCCATGTAGACCTTGACGCCGTTCGAGCCGGGCGGAGACCCCGCGGCGAGGGCGTTCATCGTCTCGTAGATCCTCAGCGACGGTTTCTCGCATAAGATGTTGTCCCTGAACCACCTGTAGACCCACCCTGTGCGGCCCGCGTTACTCTCGAGTATCCACCTACTATCCACGGCGTGCATGTTCGTCCACGTTCGGCCATCCCTATCAAGGACGGGCTTCTCCGTGACCATCTGGACGGGAGTCGTCGTGCCCCCTACGACTACGACATCACCGGGGTTCACAGCGCCGCATCCTATGAGGCCGCATTGCGTGTCGGCTCCGCCGACCAACACAGGCGTACCCTCGACAAGCGTCGTGCCCTTCGCAGCTTTCCTAGTTATCTGGGCCACCTGAGCGGCGTTCTTCATGACCTCGGGGAAGATGCTTGAGGGGAGTTTCAGCTCATCGAGTAGATCCCACGCCCAGTCGCCCTTCTCGACGTCGAACAGGCTCGTCTCGCATGCACTGGAGCCCTCGGTGTAGGGGACGCCTCCGAGCATGTATCCAGCCCAGTCGCTGATCATGAGGAATAGATGCGCCTTGTCGAGGACCTCGGAGTGCCTATCCTTGAGCCATGCTAGCTTCGCGGCGGCAATCCAACCGGAGACTGGCCAGTGGCCGGAGATGCGGTACATCTTCTCGCCGAGGCGCTTGTTCAGCTCGTCACCGTGTGAGTAGACGTCGGCGGTGAACCTGAGTGGTATCTCCTTGTCCCGTTTGTCGAGTAGGACAAACTCCTCCCTCATGCTCGTCGTGCTGATCCCCGCGACCTCGTCAGGCTCTATGTTTGAGCCCGCAATGGTCTTCGTGATGGCCTTCTTTATGGCGCGCCATCCAATCTCAGTGTTCCATTCGTCGCGGTTCCACTCTACGCCCGCTTTGGACACGATCCTGCCCTTGGAGTCGACTATGAAGCATTTGACGCCGCCGGAGCCGCAGTCTATCGCCATCAGGTGGTCTGCGGGCAACTAGGCTCAGCGCTCCAGTACCTTGGGATTGGCTATCTGCGCCCGGCGTATCTCCTCGCCGCGAAGGTACTTGGCAGTCGCATCGGCGACCTGCTGGTAGCCACGCCTCTCGACCTCGGGGGAGCGCCCGGCGGTGTGGGGCGTCACTGTGACATTATCCAGTTTCAGCAATGGGTTGTCCAGCTTGACGGGGTCCTCTTCGAAGACATCGAGGGCAGCGCCCGCTATGCGTTTATCCTTGAGTGCGTTGTAGAGCGCCTTCTCGTCTATGATCTCGCCCCTGGCAGAGTTGATGATCGTAGCGGAGGGCTTCATCATGGCTATGCGCTCATTGTTTAATAGGTGCATCGTCTCGGGGGTGAGCTTCGCGTGTATCGAGATGAAGTCTGATGTCCGTAGCAGCGGCTCGAGTTCGGTCTTGACGCAGCCGTCCTTGGCGAGTACATCAGCGGTGACGTAGGGGTCGAAGACCTGTACAGTCATGTCGAACGCGTGTGCCCTCTTAGAGACGCGTCTGCCGACCTCGCCGAAGCCGATGAGACCAAGAGTCTTACCCTCGAGTTCCTGGAAGGCGTACTGCCCGAGGTATTTTCTGCCCATCTTCTCTACGTCGGTGAAGTATGTGCCGGTCTTGAGCGCCATGCTGTGGCGGGCGATGTGGCGGGACTCGGAGAGTATGAAGCCCATAGTCTGGTCAGCGACCGAGATGGCGTTCCTCCCGACAGTGCCGACGAGCATGATCTTGCGTGCTGTGGCGGCGGAAACATCAACATTTACCGGCCCGCCGCGAGCGATGCCGATCACCTTCAGGGTGGGGTTCGCGTCCATCACCGACGCCGTCATCGGGGCGAAGCCGCTCAATACGACCTCGGCGCCCTGGATGCTCGTCTTGATGAACTCGGTATCACCGAAGGCCTCCTTCACGTTCTCATTTACCTCGGTGGACCACTTGAAGGCACCTGCGCGGTTCTCGATGTAGACAATGTCGTGCTTGGTGTAGTCGGAACCTAGATTGTCTCTCAGCATACCTTCCCAGATAGCCTTGGCATCGGCCTTTGACCATGAGTCGTACAGTACAACGATCTTCGCCATATTTGCCGCCTCCCAAGACTTCCCCAGAAGCACTATTATGTGTTTCCAACGATCCCTGGGTATGGATGGAAACGATGTCCCTTTTATGAAAAAGCCATACCCGAAAAGTAATTTATGGCTATACTTCAAGTCTAAAACGGGGGAAAGCGCCTTGTTTCAAGTTTCCCCACCAGAGAAATGTTATACGCCTTATAATAGTTAAGTATCAATACTATAGCCTAAAACAATGTCCCGTGGCTCGGTATAAGCGGTTCTCTATAATCAAGCTCGTTTACAAATGCATAGGTTTAACCTCTAGTAACCCCGCCGTAGTAGGGTACAAGGCGCCTCGTGGGTGCCCTATACGCGGTGAAATGAAATGACAGTATACTTTGATAAGAGGAAGCCAGGTAGCGAGCCGAGGGAGCGTCCCCGCGAGGTGACGAAGGTAACGTGTTCGGATTGTGGAAAGGTCTGCGAGGTGCCGTTCAAGCCCTCAGCCGGTCGACCGGTCTACTGCAGAGACTGTTTCTCTAAGCATAGGACAGCTTAGAGACACTCTAAACAGGTTAGGCGAGTTTAGGCTCGCCATTCTCAAAGGGAAGATCTTCAACTACTCGGTCTTCTCCACCCAGTCGTCGAGCGACTCTATAGTCTTCATGCTAAGTACGCCCATCAGTTGCCCTATCTTTCTTCTAAGGTCGACTTGGACGCGGACCCCCTCGGCTGCGAGTAGTGAGGTAATCCGTTTAGCTAGCCCTATTCCCGTCTCGTCAAAGTCGGTCAAAACTAGCACGCATCGCGTCTTCTCCGAGATGTGGAGCGCAACGTCGTGTTCTACTTGTCCCACGTGGGAGAAGACGTCGATAGGCGTCTCCACGCCGATGGCTCTTAGGGCGTCTACGTCCCGAGTTCCCTCAACGAGTATGAATTCTATCCCATAGTGTCCACCAGTCAGGACCGCCTTCAGTTCGTCGAATGCCTCTCTCTGTCTCTCGCCCCGGGTGGTCATCTCTCTACTTCCCGGCCACGAGTATGATGGCGAGGTCGTTCACGTTCGTCCCCGTTGGCCCCGTGAGAATTAGGTCGCCGGTCCTCTCGAAGAGATGGTACGCGTCGTTCGAGCGGAGCGTTTTGTCGATTGACAGGTTCAGTCCGGCTATCCTCTCCGGGGTGGCGCCGTCCACGATCGCACCCGCGGAATCCGTGGGGCCGTCGAGGCCATCTGTGGCGAGTGAGGCGACAAGGCACGGCGTCCTTGCTAGCCTCTTCGCCGCGCCGAGCGCCACCTCCTGGTTGCGCCCGCCCATCCCTGAGCCCTTAACGTCCACGGTCGTCTCGCCGCCGATGATGATCGCGGCGGGGGCACCGATCGGTCTGCCCTTGCCCGCGATCTCCCGGGCTATCCCCGCGTAGACGCTGCCGACGTGTCTCGCCTCGCCTTCGATCATCGTGGACAAAACCATCGAGTTGTACCCTATCTCTGCTGCCTTCTTCGCTGCTGCCTCGGCTGCGTATGAGTTGTTGGCGATGAGGACGTTTTGGGTCTTCGTGAAAGCGGGATCATCTGCCTTTGGAGTATCGGGTATCTCCCCGGCGAGCCCGCTCTCGATGCGCCTCCTTATGGCTTCAGGGGCATCCTCCCACGAGTCGTACCTCACTAGGACGTCCTTTGCGTCGGCCCACGTCGTCGAGTCAGGGACCGTCGGCCCTGAGGCTATCGTGTCGAGTGGGTCGCCGATTACGTCGGATAGGATCAGGCTCAACACCTCAGCTGGCTGGCAGCGCTTCGCGAGTTGCCCTCCCTTGAAAGAGTCGAGGTGCTTGCGGACGGCGTTGAGGTCGTTTATAGTTGCACCCCTCTTCAGTAGCTTGCCCGTTACGGCTTGGAGATCGTCCAACGCCATCCCCGCGGCTGGGCTTGGCATCAGGGCGGAGCCACCGCCGGATATGATCACTATAACAAGGTCCATTCTCGTCAACCCAGTGACCATGGAGAGCATCTCATAGACGCCACGGACACCAGCCTCGTCTGGTACGGGGTGGGATGCGCCCACGAATTTGACCTGTGGGGCATGGTACTTGTCCTCGGTGCCTTTCAGAATGTTCACGACGCCACGGGTCAGCCTGTCCTCGAGTAGATGTTTGACCGCCTCAGCCATAGGACCGCCCGCCTTCCCGCCGCCTACGAGGAAGACCCGCTTGAAACGTTTTAGATCATAGGCCTTCCCCGGGACGCTGAGTTTACCGCTCTCTACGTTTACCTTGTCATAGATGGCCTGCTTTGGGTCGACCGCATCAAGCGCCGAGGCCAAGATATCTAGGGCGTCACTGCGCAGCTTTGCGTAGACGCCAGCGCCATTAGCTATAATTCGGTCTCCGTTGAGAAACCTCAACCCAGTACCACCTAGGGTAGAGGTGTGTGGATCACGTAAAAAAGAGTTGGAGGGTTTACTCCCTCACGAGGAACTCGGCCGCTGTCGGCGGTTCTGGCGCCATGCCCTTCCTAGTGCGTATCTTCTTCACTACCTCCATCAGGAGGCTGTCGGGGACGTTGGCCCAGTGGTCGAAAGTGCTCTGCCAGAAGGCGGAGCCGCTCGTCGCGGCGCGCATCTCTGCGCTGAAGCCGATCGTCTCACTTACTGGCACGAAGCCCGTGACGACGGCGACGGCACCCTGCTGGTCCATGTCGTGAACTCTGCCCCTCTTCCTGCTTAGAAGACCCGTGACGTTACCCAGCCACTGAGCTGGGACACGGACCTGTATCTTGTAGATGGGTTCAAGGAGTGTCGGACGTGCGGAGAGCATGCCGGCGTACATTGCGCCTCTGACGGCGGGCATCATCTGCGCCGGACCCCTGTGGACGGGGTCCTCGTGGAGTGCTACGTCCACCATGTCGACCATAATACCGCGGACGATCTCACCTGCGAGTGGACCCTGCTGGAGCGCCCAGCTGAAGCCTCCAGAGATGTGCTCCTTGACCTCACGTATGCCCTGGATGCCGACGGTGCTGTCGACCATCATGTTGGCGTTCTCGTTGATGGCGAAGACCTGGCGTGCTTGCTTCTGGGTCCAGCCAGCCTTCTCGACGAGGACCTCTTCCATCTTCCTCTGGCTGGTGATGACGCTGATCTCGCCATTGCGGATGAGCTCGATTATCGTCAGGTCGAGCGGGGCGAAGTTGAAGTAGACCCTGTTATGCTTGTTGGGGCTCTTACCCATATATGGGCCGACGCTGTCACGGATCGCTTCACGGTATACGACTGTGGGTTCACTTTCCGTGACGTCGAGGTTGTACTCCCTCTTCAAGTCCTTGAGAGCGATCTCTAGGTGGAGCTCACCCATTCCCGCGAGGAGGTACTCACCAGTTTCTTGGTTAATAGTTGTGACTAGGTTGGGATCTTGTATACTCATCTTCTGCATTGCATCGATGAGACGTGGTAGGTCGGTCGGCTTCTTAGGCTCGACGGCGATGGTTAGGACGGGGTCCGATGCGTACTTTATCGACTCGAAACCGATTGCGCCCTCTTTTATGGATGGCTCGACTAGAGTCTCGCCTGCTCTGCCCTCTCCTATGCCCAGTAAGGCGCAGATGTTTCCGGCGGGGATCTCTTCGACGATCTCCCTGAACTGACCCATGTAGATGCTGACCTGTTGCGCCTTGAGGTCCTTCTTGGCGCTGACGAGGTGGAAGTCCTGGCCTCTATGGAGTGTGCCGCTGAAAACACGACCCGTGCTGACGACGCCGGCTTGAGGGTCGATGATGATGTTTGTGATGCAGACCACGGTAGGGCCTTTGGGGTCGATGGCGTACATCGCCTTTCCCATCGGACTCTCAGGGTCTCCCTTCCAGATCGTCCTGAGCCTGCGGGGTTGGGAGACGATTGGGTTAGGGAGGTGCTGCGTGACCATGCTGAGCATGGCCTCGGCGAGCGGGAGCTTATCCTGTATCTCGGCGAGCTTACCGTCCTTGTACATCTGCACTAGCTGCTTGAAGGTGATACCCTTCTTCTGCAGCATTGGGAGCGTGAAGCCCCAGCGGTCTAGCGCGGAGCCGAAGCAGACCTGACCTAGGCAGATCGGAAGAGCA
>JBFYNQ010000010.1:0-9173 GCA_041304265.1 Candidatus Bathyarchaeota archaeon
CTTTTCCCAGATGCTACTCTATCGGTGCGGGTCGGGCATATATGTGTGTGCCTTTCCCGCTTTTTAGCAACTGTTAACCACGCCCTCCAAATTTAAAGGTTTAGCCGAGGCGACGCGTTGCACCTAGGGGGTCGGTGGATGAGTCCACCTGCTCCGCGCAGAGTTGGGGCTCATGTCGAAGAAGGTTAAAACCTTCCCCTAGGGATAGAGGCTGCCCAAGTCTATCACGAGGAAGCTTGTGGAGTTGTTCTATGCGATGTTCGACTTGATGGAGGGGGCGACCGACAAGCTGAAGGTCGGGAAAATCATCATTGGCTTCCTCGCTCAGGATTTGGGGCAAAAGCTAGCGCTGATCAGGCCGGAGGACAGCATCTACGTGTACCTCGAGTTGATCACGAGCGTTGGAGCGGGGCTAGAGAATTCGGAGGACTGGGAGGAGCTTCTCCGCGTCGCGTCCTCGGGGCAGGGCTAGTCCTCGTCGCGCTTCTCGGTCGCGTATAGCTCTACGTAGCCGCATAAGGCGCAGCGGAGGCCGCTCACCTTAAGACGGAGCTTTTCGTCGCTCTTGATTATGAAACCGGTCTTTCTCCCCGTTTTCTCCTCCCAGTAGGGGCGGCTCGTGCTGCTCTGGTAGACGTTCGGGAGGGGGCTGCTGGGGATGCCCGTCATGTATGAGTTCATCTGGCTTGGCATGACGGTGTCGCTGTCAAATCGAATTTCGCCGTGCTTCATCTCTCCGCCGCACTTTGGGCACTTCTCGTCCATGGTGGTCACCTAAGGTACTTCTTCGGTAGCTTCGCTACGACTGTGTATAGTGGGTCGACTATTTGTGCTATCCTCGACCTGGCAGCGATGCTAAGGAACATGTAGGCGTCGTCGCGGTTCCAACCGTGGTCTCTAACCATCCAGTTTACGAGTTCACGGTAGGCGAGGCGGGCGGCGTCCTCAAGGGGCTTGGCGCTGCAGACAGTCATTATCTCGTCGCTTGACTCTACGCGAGGCCAGGCGATGGTATAGCCCTTCTTGATGCCGAAGTGGAGCTTTACGACGGCAGGGACCTCTATTGCTGAGCCTCCGACCTCGCCGTCTCCTTGTACTGCGTGGACGTCTCCGAGACCGAAGAGGGCTCCGGGTTGGTTGACTGGGAGGTGGAGTGTGTTGCCGGGGCGTATGTCTGGGCAGTCCATGTTGCCGCCGTGGGGGCCAGGGGTGAGTGTGTTTATCGCCTCGTAAACGGGTGAGTTGCCGATTGTGCCGATGAACGGGTCGGCGGGCACCTCGACGATCTTCCCCGAGTCGATCTTGTAGAGGACCTTACCGGCCTTGATCTTGCTTATCTTGGTACGTGGCGTCATTAGGTTTAGCCAGCCCTCGAGGCTGCCGAAGCCGGGGCTGATTGTTGTTGCGCCGCTGTCGGGGAGCTCTATGTTTAGTATCTCGACTGTGAGGGTGTCGCCGGGTTCGGCGCCTTCGATGTAGACGGGGCCGGTTATGGGGTTGACGGGGACCTTGACGCCTTTCTCCAACGCCTGCTGGCGGGTTTGTGTCTCGGTTATGCAGCCGCCAAAGGCGTCCCAGGTCTCTATCTCGACCTCGTCGCCGGGCTTGACGCTTATTATGGGCTTGTTGAAGGGGCTGAGGGTCGACGTGCCCGAGGGGGTGAGACTATCAAAGGGCACCTTTGGTATCCTAGTGACCATTGCAATCGGTTCTACTGGCGCCTGTCCCGCTTTAACGGTTGCCACAGCGGAGATAGGAAAGATTAAATGCAGGATATATTGTTCCTTTCATAGCAGTTCAAGGAATAGGTGTATTAAAATGGAGTACATGTACGCCGCTATGCTTCTCCACAGCGCTAAGAAGCCCATCACAGAGGAGGCGGTCACCGCCATACTCGCAGCCGCCGGTGTAGCCGCCGACGGTGTACGCGTCAAGGCACTCGTCGCAGCCCTCGCGGAGGTCAACATCGACGAGGCGTTGAAGGCGCCGGTCTTCGCTGCCGCCGCAGCTCCAGCCGCCGCGCCAGCTGAAGCGAAGGAAGAGAAGAAGGCAGCCGCTAAGCCGAAGGTTGAGGAGAAGAAGGAAGAGGACCTCCAAGGTCTGGGCGCCCTCTTCGGTTAACCTCACAACCTTATTCATTCCATATTCAGTTTCTAGTTTCGTTGTTCTACGCTCAGCCAGCCTAGCCGCATCTGGTGGTGACCGTTGTTAATTTCAAAAAAGGTTTTTGAGGTGAGCCCAGTCCATTCACATGTAATGCTCACCTCCGACGAGATTCGCAGCAAGTTCCTCGAATACTACAGACAGCGAGGGCACGTGGTGGTCCCGTCAGCCTCCCTCCTGCCCGAGGGGGATGTGACGACACTCTTCACCGGCTCTGGAATGCAACCTCTCATCAAGTACCTGCTCGGGGAGCCACATCCAAGTGGGACGCGTATCGTGGACTCGCAGAAGTGCTTCAGGTCGGAGGATATCGACGAGGTTGGGGACAACAGACATACAACCTTCTTTGAGATGTTGGGAAACTGGTCGCTGGGCGACTACTTCAAGGCGGAACAGTTGCCCTGGGTCTTCGAGTTCCTTGTGAAGGAGTTGGGAGTTGACCCTTCACGGCTCTACGTCTCGGTCTTCGCGGGGGAGGAGAAGTACGGCATCCCGAAGGACGAAGAGTCCGTCCAGATATGGAAATCCATCTTTTCGAAGGCTGGCGTCGACTCGAAGGCGGTCCTCATCGGCGACCCGAATAGGGGAAACGAGGTCGGGATGCAGGGTGGCAGGATATTCGCCTACAGCTCGAAGAAGAACTGGTGGAGCAGGGCGGGTCCCCCCGAGAAGATGCCGGCGAGGGAGCCGGGTGGCCCTGACTCTGAGATATTCTACGACTTCGGCACCTCCCACGACCTCAAGTATGGGCCACACTGCCACCCGAACTGCGACTGTGGACGTTTCATGGAGATAGGTAACTCGGTCTTCATGGAGTACACGAAGACGGAGGATGGGCGCTTCGAGAAGCTGCCTCAGAGGAACGTCGACTTCGGCGGGGGGCTGGAGAGGATAAGCGCGGCGGTCACGGGAAACGCGGACATGTTTCAGATCGACACGCTGAAGACGCTCATTGATGGGCTTCCCGGCTCGGATATGCGCTCGAAGAGGATAATCGCTGACCACCTACGCGCGGCGGCGTTCCTCATCACCGACGGCGTCGAGCCCTCGAACAAAGACAGGGGCTACATGCTCCGAAAGGTTCTGAGGAGGTCCATCGTCCACGCCGGGATGCTGGCGAGGGGCGTCGACCCGACATGCGACCTCGGCACCGTGTACTGCAACACGCTTGAGAAGCTCTTCGGCGTTGTCTGCGACGAGTACGATGGTACCTACGTATTGAACAGGGAACGTATACTGACGGTCTTCCGCGCTGAGTCAGACAAGTTCAACAAGACCTTCGTGAACGGCATGCGACGCCTCGAGCGCCTCGAATCCATCGACACGGACACCGCCTTCACCCTCTATGAGAGCTTCGGGCTTCCCTACGAGGTGATAAAGGAATTCGGCGGCGCCAAGACAGCGTCCCTCACACGGGAGGCATTCGAGCAGAAGCTGGAGGCACACAGGCAAGCGAGCCGCGCCGGAGCTGAGAAGAAGTTCGGTGGCCACGGGCTCATCCTCGACACCGGAGAACTGAAAGCAAAGGACCAGGCCGAGATGGACAGGGTGATACGCCTGCACACAGCGACTCATATCCTCCACGCAGCTCTGCGCCAGGTCCTAGGAGACGAGGTCAAGCAGTCCGGCTCGGATATAACCACCGAGAGGCTCCGCTTCGACTTCTCTTATCCCCGCAAGCTCACCGACGAGGAGATCAGGCGGGTCGAAGAGATCGCTAATGAAATCGTTAGGCAGGACCTAAAAGTGGAGTGCGAGGAGATGCCTCGGATTGAGGCGGAGAAGAGCGGCGCCTTATCCTTCTTCAAGGCTAAGTATGGTGACGTCGTCAAGGTCTACTATGTGGGCTCAAACATCAAGGAAGCTATTAGCAAGGAGTTCTGCGGAGGCCCACACGTCGACGGCACAGGCAAGATAGGCAGGATTGAGATAACAAAGGAAGAGGCGGTCGCCGCCGGAATCCGAAGGATTAGAGCCGTTGTCGAGTAACAGAATCGTTTTAATGCTTCATCTTGAAGCGTTCTAAAAAACGAAACACGGGGATAGTAGCGAGGGTTATAGAGATCAAGCTATACGAGGTTTTCCTAAAAAAATATCTTCAACTGTAGAGGTAAAGTGAAGTCACTTGGGAAAAGTGCAGTGAAAAGATAGTGATCGACTTCTCCGGGATCTATTTCGCCTCGCGCTCGTTCCGCCACGAACTTAAACGTGGTCTTGGAGACCGCGATGAAGTAATCGTGAACATGATGCCGAAGTAGATAAGGAGGATATTAATGATCAACGGAGAAAACCAGTTTGACACTTTCCGCAAGTTTTTTTGCTCATAACCTTTAACCACAAAGCCACCAAAGAAGACATAGACAGAGGATACCCCACATGGTCGACTGGAAACAAATAGAGGACAAGTGGCAGACAAGATGGGCGGAAGCCTCAGCATTCGAGACGGACCCAGATCCCGACTCGCCAAAGTACTACCTCACCGTAGCCTATCCCTACCCCAACAGCCCCCAACACATTGGGCATGGAAGAACTTACACACTAACAGACGTACACGCCCGCCACATGCGTATGAGGGGATACAACGTCCTATACCCAATGGCCTGGCACTACACAGGCACACCCTTATTCGCCATGGTCGAACGCCTCAAGGAACAGGACCCGGCCCTAATCGAGACATTCACCAAACTATACAACATCCCAAAACGTAAACTCAAGCAGCTCGAAACCCCCACCTCCATGGCCGACTACTTCGCAAACGAGATCCAGACAGGCATGAAGAAGATTGGCTACAGTATCGACTGGCGAAGAACATTCACCACAGTCGACCCATACTACAGCAAGTTTATCGAGTGGCAGTTCGCCAAGCTCCGCCAGAAGGGCTACATCACTCAGGGAAGCCACCCCGTCGGCTGGTGCCCACATTGCGGTAACCCCGTCGGCCAACACGACACAATTGGCGATAAGGAACCCGAGATCGAGGAGTTCACCCTCATCAAGTTTAGGAATAGTGACACCGTCTTCCCCGCCGCTACCCTCCGCCCCGAGACCGTCTACGGAGTCACAAACATGTGGCTCAATCCCGACGCCCTATACGTCGAGGCCGACGTCGACGGCGAGACGTGGATCGTCAGCGCCGAGGCGGCGAAGAAGCTTGAGATGCTGGGGCACAAGGTACAGATAGTAACCGAGTTCCAGGGTGCACGACTAATAGGGCAGACGCTCAGCAATCCCGGGAACGGCAAGGAGGTCATGATCCTGCCCGCCCCATTCGTCGACCCGAAGAACGCCACCGGCGTTGTCATGAGCGTTCCCGCACACGCCCCATTCGACTACGTAGCACTAGAACAGCTAAAACACAAGGTCAATACAACCCCAGACGCCTACACAATCAAGCACAGCGATATCGCTGGACTCGAGCCCATCAGCGTCATCGAGTTACCCGGCTATGGCGAGTCACCAGCAGTCGACATCACAAAGAAGATGCACATCACCGACCAGAACAGCTCCGACCTCGAAAAAGCCACCAAGGAAATCTACAGCGCCGAGTTCCACGCGGGCAAAATGAGAGGCATAGGAAAACAGTACGTCGGACTGTCGGTGCAGGCGGCGAAGGAGGCAGTCAAGAACGACCTCATCGCCAACAACAATGCGGCAACCATGTACGAGATGATCGAGCCTGTAAAGTGCAGATGCGGCACCGAGGTCGTCGTCAAGATATTCGAAAACCAGTGGTTCATCAACTATGGCGACGAGGCCTGGAAGAAACTCGCCAAGGAGAACATCGATGAAGCGGAGATAGTCCCCCGCGAGCTCAAGCAGGAGTTCATCAACGTCGTTGACTGGCTCAAGGCAAAGGCATGCGCACGCAAGGCAGGAATGGGAACCCGGCTACCATGGGCACCCGACTGGATCATCGAATCCCTGAGCGACTCCACCATCTACATGGCATACTACACGATCATTAAGGGACTAAACCAGATCAAGCCAAAGCCCGAGCAGCTGACCGAGCCCTTCTGGGACTACGTCTTCCTAGGAATCGGTACCCCAGTCAAGGTTGAGACCACCACCGGCATCCCAATGGAAAAGATAGAAGAATTGCACAACGAGTTCAGCTACTTCTACCCACTTGACGCCCGCCACAGTGGCAGGGACCTGATCCCCAACCACCTCACCTTCATGATCTTTATCCACGACGCCATCTGGGGGAAGGAGAACTGGCCCCAGGGCATCTTCGTCAACGGCTCCGTACTCATGGAGGGGGCGAAGATGAGCAAGAGCATGAACAACATAATCCCCCTCGTAAACGCCATTGACCGCTTCGGCGCCGACCCGCTGAGGCTAAGCCTAATGATCACTGCAGAGCCGCTGAAGGATGCAGACTTCAGTCCCGACCTCGCAAAGAGTATGAGCGGGCTGCTGGAGGGGCTCAACGCTCGTGCCCAGAGGATAATAGGCGAGAAGCAGGAAGGCGCATACGAGCTCCATGAGATAGACCTATGGATGCTGAGCAGGTTGCAGAGTCATATCGCCGACGCGAACGAGGCGATGACTGAGCTAAAAGTCAGAAAAACAATCCACGCAGCCACCTACGACATAGAGGGCGACATGAACTGGTACCTCAAACGCGTCGCCTTCGACAGGGACCACGAAGACCGACGCAGAGCGATAAGCCATGTTGAGTGGACAGTAATGGACGCACAGGTCAGGATGCTGGCACCATTCACGCCCCACCTTTGCGAGGAGCTGTGGGAACAGATGGGCAACGAGGGCTTCGTCGCCTTCGCCCCCTGGCCCGAGGTTGACGGCACACTCATCAGGGAGGACGCTGAGCAGCTAGAGACCATCATCAAGAACTGCGCCGAGGACGTAGCCAACATCACCAAAGTCACCGGCATCAAGCCCACGACCATCCACTTCTACACCGCAGACAACTGGAAGTGGAAGATGCTCGAGAAAGCGATGGAGGCGCAAGCAAAAGGGGCCGTAGACATCGGCACCATGATCCGCGAGGCCTTCAAGGACGAGGAGATGAAGACAAAGCAGAAGGAGGTCCCTACCTACGCTAGGACGCTCCTCGACGAGGTCAAGAAGCTCCCGGAGGCGACCTTGAAGCTCCGCCGTGGGATGGGACATGTAAATGAGACCACCCTATTACAGGACGCCGAGAGGTTCCTGCGCGCCGAGTTCGGCTGCGACGTTACAGTCTCCAGCGAGAGCGACCCCTGGATCGACGATCCAGCGAAGAGGGCGAACCGCGCCAAGCCCTACCGCCCAGCGATCTACGTCGCCTAAAACCTCTCTTTAACGTACATTTCCGTGCATTTTTATCACTTAATATTCATTTTCGATACCGATTCGGCGGGTTCTAGAGGCAATTTCAGCGAACGAAGCCCGAAAAATGACGAAATAAAGGCACTTCGCCTATTGCAAGTTACTAAAAATAATAGGCACTATTTGCCCAATTATGATTTAAGCCGTCTCGACTGGTTCTGCGACGACTTCTACGGCCGCCGTGACTGGGCCGCCGACTGGCTCAGAGATGAGCTCACTCTTCCTGACGCCTACGTGGCGGAGCGCCGTAACGTTCTTCACCTGGCTGTAGATATCGCTGGCGAGCTTACCTAGCACCATCTCGTGCGCGAGCTGGTCGAAGGTGAGGGTCTTCGCCTTCTCCTCGATTATGCCCGTCATGAGGGCGCGTATCTCGTGCTCCTGGCTCGACTTGATCCTGATCTGCGTCAGGGCGGTGACTATGACCTTAACCTTGTAGCCGTCAGTCGTCGTGATCCTGTATATCCCGTCGACCTTTGTGCTTCTGCGGCGGACGAGGCTGCGGAGGTAGTCGCGTAGGTACTCGTGTCCCTTGAATACGGTGGTCGCCTTGTGGTCCTCGACGCCAGTGACCTGGAAGTACATCTTGATGTACTCCTGGCTGAAGTCTCCCGTGATCTGGGCGAGTGTAGTCTCGAAGACGCGGCCGTTGAGGAGTTTATCCTCCTCGGCGGGTGTCTCACCAACCTTGGTCTCGCCGAAGTAGCGTGGGAGGATGATGTCGTACCACTCCTTCCTACGCCATTTGTCCTTGACGGCCTTAGACAATCTATCGAATCTCTCCTATTTTCAGCACCATGCAACTGCTCGGCGCTCATTTATACCTTTCTCTAGGGGAGAGGTGTTACCCGAGCGGCGGTATGAGTGCGCGGGTGAAACCCCGCTCCTCAGGTCATACTACCGAGGGCCTTCTCCGCCGCGGCTAAGCAGCTGAGCAGGTCGTCGAGAGTCGAGATGAGACTGCCGACCCCCTTGGAACATCTAATACTGATATCGATCTGCGAGTCTCTCCTCTTTATAGTGACCTCCATACCCTGAGGAGCCTGATAGTTGTCGGGGCTTACAGCCTCAGCGACCGCCCTCGCAGTCTCCTCGTCTGGATAACGTAGGGTTAACTCAGCTTCCGCTCCACTTCTCTGCGACAAGGTTGTCGACCCTCCTTATGAACTCCTCCTCCCTGCCCTGAGGTATGAATGCTCCGGCGGCGTTGTCATGCCCCCCACCAGCTCCACCGACGCCTCCCGCCGCTTCCTGCATCACCTTGCCGAGGTGGATGCCCATGTAGGCAGTCCCCTCGGCGATGCGAGAGCTTATCTTTACGGTACCGTCGTCGCTGTTGGCTGCGGAGACGATGGGCTTCGTGCTCTTGAGTATACCCTGCCCGAGTAGTATACTGGATACGACGCCGACTATGTTCTCGTCTATGTCCCCGCCCGCGCTCAGGAAGTAGATCGCCTTCATCTCCCTTATCCTGTCGCCGGTCCTCACCCAGTCGAGGTAGCCGCCGATCTTACGGCGGTACTCATCGACGGTCTGCTCCGCGTCCCGCATGGCCTCCCCGCGGTCGCCGAGACAGATACTAATACCGAGGCTGGGGCGCCTCATGCGTGCACACGCGTTAAGGAGACTCGAGTACTCGCGCCCATCCCGCATGGGGGTGGTCGCCTCCTCCTTTGTGA
>JBFYNQ010000011.1:0-21253 GCA_041304265.1 Candidatus Bathyarchaeota archaeon
GCTCCGCCTCGCGACCGCGTTCGGCGCCTTCCACGTCTTCATGCCCTTCATCGGCTGGTTCGCTGGTGAGCGCGTCGCCTACTTGATAGAGGGATATGATCACTGGCTCGCCTTCCTCCTCCTCGCCTTCGTGGGCGGACGGATGCTCCTCGAGGGGATAAGGGGGGACGAAGATGTAGACCCGAGCCGGATCCTGCAGCTTGGGAGCCTCATGGTGTTCAGCCTAGCTGTAAGCATAGATAGCATCGCCGTGGGGTTGAGCTTCGGGCTTGAGGGCATGCCGATACTGTTCCCCGCCGTCCTCATCGGGACAACGGCCTTTGTATTCACATACATTGGCGTCGCTGTGGGATGCAGAACGGGTGAGTGGATTGGAAGGTGGTCGCAGGTAGCCGGCGGCTTCGTCCTGCTGATCATCGGGCTGAGGATCCTACTCAGCCACATCTTGGTGTAGGGCTACTCCTGCGCCTTCATCGCGCCGACCTTTGCGATTTCTAAGGGTGGGACACAGTCTTCGGGTATGGGGGTCTTGTATGTTCTACCTTTGAGGCGGTCAGCATGCTCCGTCTTGGCTTTCTTGAGTAGCTCGGGCTGGGTTATGAAGTCAAACGCCGTACCGGCGATAGTCTTGGCGGCGAATGCAAGGCTCTTGTGGGCGATGGTGGTGGCGCTCATTGTGACGAACTGCCAGCTGTGGCCGGGGGCGCCGAGGACGTTGACTGTTGTGCCGAATTCGACGGTTGGGCACTTCCAGCTGACGTCGCCTACGTCGCTGCTGCCCGCCATAGTTTCACCGTCTCCGCTGGGGTCGAGGATGTCGGTAGGGAGGTCGATGTCGACGTACTTCTCCCAGCCGGGTATCTTGGATTTACGCAGGGCGTCTATCTTCTGTTCCTTGGGGAAGCTTTTAGCGATCTCGGCGGCGAAGTCGAGTTCCTTCTTGGTATAAGTGGGTGCGCCGGCCTCGCGCATGTTCTTGACGACGGCCTCGGCTACTACCCTGTTGGGAATTATATTGTAGAGTCCGTCGATGAACTCGACCTTGAGGGTTGTCTCGGTCATAAGGGCGGCACCCTCGGCGATCTTGAGGATGCGGGCGTAGATGGGGTCGAGCTGGTCGCGTTCGGGTGCCCTGATGTAGTACCAGCTGCGAGCGTAGTCGGGGACAACGTTGGGCTGGCCTCCGCCGGCCTCGATGACGTAGTGGATGCGGGCATCTTGGATGACGTGCTCGCGGAGGAAGTTGACGCCTACGTTCATGAGCTCGATGGCGTCGAGGGCACTTCTGCCCTGCTCTGGGTTGCCGGCAGCGTGGCTTGTCTTGCCGTGGTAGTGGAACTTGACGCCGTTTACGGCCGTGCTGCTGCTGAGGCGGGCGGTATTGAGGCTGCTTGGGTGGTGGCTGAGGCAAACATCTACGTCGTCGTAGTGGCCCTCTTTTACCATGAAGACCTTGCCGGCGTAGTTCTCCTCGGCGGGTGTGCCAAAGAACTTGACCTTCGCCTTGATCTTCTTCTCCTCGAGGGCGTAGCGTGTGGCGATGGCTCCGGCCATTCCGCTGACGCCGTGTATGTTGTGTCCGCAGCCGTGCCCGGCGTGGCCGGGTTTGAGGGGCTCCTTCTTGGTTGTCTTCTTCTGGCTTATGCCGGGTAAGGCGTCAAACTCGCCTTGGATGCCGATTGTGGGTTTACCTGTGCCCCAGGTGGCGACGAAGGCGGTGGGCATCCCAGCGACGCCGCGGGTGACCTTGAAGCCGTGCTTCTCGAGCTCATCAGCGATGAGCTTGCTGGATCGGGTCTCCCAGAGGCCTAGCTCGGCGTATTCCCAGATCTTGTCGCTCATCTCGGCGAGATGCTTGCTATGGTCTTCTATCCATTTGTATGCTGTCTGTTTCATGGAGTAGGATGTGGGGTTTAAGGGGTTAAGTTTTGGGTGTGTAGGAGGTATTTCTCGACGGATGCTAACGTCATCATCGTGGGGATCGTTATAGGGAGGAGCAAGGAATAATCTCCAAGGAGAATAGGGGTATGCCTTGAAAAGGTGCACGCCTAATTCGGCATTGATCTAGTAGTTGTGTTTGGTGTATTTCTCGTGGTGTCTGCGGATTATATCGATGACCATATCGTAGTCTTCCTTTGTGTGTACCTTCTGAAAGGTTATTGTGTGTTCCCAGGCTTTGGTCTTGGGGTCTACCTTGTTTATCCTGAAGTAGGCCTGGATACCGATCTTTCGTAGCTCTGCTACGACCTCGCTCTCCTGCTGCTTTACCTCGGGGGGTATGGACATGATGGTTCGCCTGTGTGTTGGTGGGCGGTTCGGGTATTTAGGTCACTTTTTCTTCTTGTAGCCGGCGGGGAGGGCCACCGCCTTGCGCTCCTTCGTGGCCTGCTTCTTGGCGCGTACCAACTCGTTGTGCTTCTTGACGCCTTCGATCTTCTCGGTCTTCTTCTTGCTTGTCGGCATAAAGTGTCTGGGTAGTTGGCGCGGTTCCCCCGCCTTATACATATGCATTATTATGTACTACCCATCATAACGAGAAAAAAATTCTAATTTTTATTGGGAATAAATTCAATTAGCGAGAGAAAAGGAGGAGGAAGAGTCGAGTCACAGAGGGAGTTTTAACCCCCAGTTTTTGCCAGAATGTTTCTTTTACGACAGATCGTCACCCGAGATGCGACGAACACTGCCTCCCCCGTGGATGAACGTATAAACTCGAAGCGCATTATTACCCATCTGTGAATCAGAAGTTGTACGACTTCGACACAGTCATAGACAGAATGGGAACAAGTTCCAGCAAGTGGAGCTACGCCAAGAAGATGACAGGCTACGACGACGTCCTCCCAATGTGGGTCGCGGACATGGACTTCGCTTGCGCACCCGAGATCGTCGCCGCCATAAAGGAAAGGGCAGCCCACCCAATCTACGGCTACACGAGCCGAACCGACGGCTACTATAATGGTATGATTAATTGGATGGCCAAGCGCAACGGCTGGAAGGACGTAAAACGTGACTGGATACTAAGCAGCCCCGGCGTCGTCCCCGGCTTCAACTACAGCATCCAAGCCTACAGTCACCCTGGCGACAAGGTAGTCATTCAGCCCCCAGTCTACTACCCCTTCAGAAACGCCATCTTAAACAACGGCCGCCAAGTCGTCGACAACCCCCTCAAAATAGTAGACGGCTACTACGAGATGGACTACGAGGACTTGGAGAAGAAGATCGACGCAAGGACTAAGATGCTCATCTTCTGCAGCCCTCATAACCCAGTCGGCCGCGTCTGGAAGAAGGACGAGCTAAAACACATGGCCGAGATCTGCGAGAAAAAGAACATAGTCATCGTCAGCGACGAGATACACAGCGACCTCATCCTCGGCAAGATCAAGCATACCTGCACTGCCACCGTCAGCGCCGATGCCCTCGACCGCACCGTCACACTCACAGCCCCCAACAAGACCTTCAACATCGCCGGACTACAGAACGCCGATGCAATAATCCCAAACAAGAAGCTTCGCGACGCCTTCTTCACCGTCACCCAAAACAACAGTGTAAGTAACCCCAACATCTTTGGCATGGTAGCCCAGGAAGCCGCGTACGCCAAGGGCGAACCCTGGCTCGAGGAGTGCCTCACATACCTCCGAGGCAACCTCAAGTTCTTCGAGGACTACGTCAAGAAGAACATACCAATGCTCAAGGTATACCCACTCGAGGGCACATACCTCGCCTGGGTCGACTGCGGCGCTCTAGGGATGGACGATAAGATACTCCACACATGGATGCTCGAGAAGGCAAAACTCTGGCTCGACGACGGCGTCATGTTCGGCGCGGAGGGCAGCCTCTACATGCGCTTCAACATCGCCACTCCACGCAGCATCCTCAAGGAGGGCCTCGACCGTCTCGCCAAGGCAGTCAAGGCTCTGCCGAAGAAAAAATAAAACCTCCTTCTTAACTCCAAATGGGTTAAAACAGACCTTGGAGATCATTAACCTTTAATCGACATAGAATAATGTCAAACCGGCATGAGAAGAGCACTCATCCTAGCCGCCGCCGTTGTGATCATTGCCATCGTCCTGCTCGGACTCTCCATAAAAACGGCTGAGCCCCCCGCCACCACGACAACGCCCCCCGAGATCAAGAGGGAAAATAAGATTCCTGTTGACGCAGAGAAAGTCACACCCGCCAGCGACTCCAACCCGCCCATCCTCCACTCGAGCCTCTACGAAGATCCCCTCCCCCTCGGCGCCGGCGTAAACACCGCGGGCGGCGAGGACTCACCCTTCATTACCCCCGACGGCGCCACACTCTACTTCTTCTTCACTCCTGACGTCTCAATCCCCGCTGAGCAGCAGCTATTCGACAGCGTCACCGGCATATGGGCATCCACCCGCCGACCCGATGGCACATGGGGCGAAGCCAAGAGGATACACCTACAAGACAAGGGTAAGCTCGCTTTAGATGGTGCCGAGTACGTCAGTGGCGACACCATGCTATTCGCCTCCGCTCGTGAGGGCTACGAGGGCATTGGCTGGTATCAGGCGGACCGTGTCGACGGCATCTGGACAAACTGGAGGAACATCGACGACCAGCTCATGACCAAGGAGTACCAGACCGGCGAGCTACACATCTCCCCCGACGGCTCCACCCTCTACTTCCACTCCACACGCCCCGGCGGAGCCGGTGGACTCAACATCTGGGCATCAACCCGAGAAGGAGACACCTGGGACGAGCCCGAGACCATCCCCGCAGTCAACACCCCCGGAGACGAGGGCTGGCCCGCCATAAGCCCCACCGGCGACGAACTCTGGTTCCTACGAACATACCTCGGCACTCCCGCCATCTATAGGTCACTGCTCGTCGACGGTGAATGGGACACCCCTGAGCTGATAATCTCCCAGTTTGCCGGTGAGCCCAGCGTAGACGAGGCGGGCAACCTCTACTTCGTCCACCACTACTACAGGGACAACACGATGATCGAGGCGGACATATACATGGCGAGGCCCAAAACGTCACCCTAAGGTGCGCCATGGAAAACGTTGACGCCGCTACGCTGCGCCGCCTCCACGCTAGCTACATCCCAGTCCCCGAATGTCTCCGCTGCGAGCGCCATGTAACCGATCCTCGACGGGTCCCTCCTCTCCATCGCCGCTACCGCGGCGTCGAGGGTCACGCAATCCCGACTGCCGAGCAATACGCCCTTGTTCTTCGCAGTCTGGGGTCTGATCGCCTCCTCCGCCGTCCTTCCGATCGAGGCCGTGTGCACACCGTCCACCAACCCGACCACGTCGAAGATACCCCGGTAGACCTTGTTCATGTCTACTATCGTCTGCGCGAGGTAGCGGTCCCCCTCACCGTGGTACCTGGCCCTCCCAGGCCCCGGAATCATCCCGAACAGGTTTTTCAGCGACAGGCTAAAGGCTATTGGGTCGTGGTTGAGCCTGTACTTGGCGAGGCTCAGGAACGTGCCTCCGCGGAGATCGAAGAGCCTCTGAGGCACCCGCTTATACATCTCTGGGAATAGCACTGGCGGATACTTCTCCGCGGCGCGCCTCACCTCGGAGGTGTCGGCGACCCGCTTTCCCCAGACCTCCTCCGTCACGTTAAGGAACTCGGTCCCATGCTTCTTTAGAACGTCGCCGACACCGGAGTACTCGAGGAACCACTCATCACTCCCCCGGAGGTCCCCCCTTTTGCACGATCCTATACCTTTCCCCTCAAGGGCGTCCCGCGTCCTCGCCCACCCGTAGCTCTCAACCACGAGCTTCTCCCCCGGGATGGCGCTGAGAACACCGTCGAGGACAGCCGCCTCCGTGAAGTTGTTAATCGTACCCCAATTGGGCTTGATAACCACCGGCGACTTCAGCTTAAGCTCCGAAACGACCCTCCCATAGATGGAAGGATCCAGCGACTGCTCCAGAACGACCCTACCGAACCTCATCATCATTCCCCGAAAACACTGATACCAAGGCGCCCCATCCGATTTTAGACTATCGGACACCAGAGATGCATGCGATCACCCCGCCTCCAAGCCCACGCCGAATAAAACTTGCAGCGAACGAGAAAAGAATTAAAAACGCCCACACATGGGGAAATTTGGCGGCATACAATCGAATGAAGGCAGTTCTCTGTGGATGCCTCGTAGACGGCACAGGTAGACCCGCCCTCGATGAAGCGACCATACTCATCGAAGGCAACAAAATAACCGCCGTGGGGGACAGGAAAAATATCAAGATCCCCAACGGCGCGGAGATCATCGACGCTACCGGGAAGACGGTCCTCCCGGGTCTCATAGACTCGCACACCCACTTCCTCGGCATGGGGTATGCCTTGACACACCTTCAACTCATCGACGCCAAGTCGATTGGCGAGATAACTGAGTGGCTTAGACTCTACATCAAATCAAGACGCATCGCGAAGGGTAAATGGGTCCAGGGACGTCAGTGGGATGACCAGAACCTAAAAGAGAGAAGATATCCAACCAAGCACGACCTCGACGAAGTCTCCCCTGACAACCCCGTCGCGCTCACCCGCATCTGCGCCCACATGATAACCCTGAACACATGCGCACTCGAAGCCTGCGGGATAACACGGGACACACCCCACCCCTCAGGAGGCGTCATAGACAAGGACGAGCACGGCGAACCCACAGGTATACTCAGGGACGCGAGAGGCCTAGTCACGCCCCACATACCCCCTCCCACACACGAGGAGCTACGGCAGGGAATTAGGGACGCTGTAGCCCTGGCGCACAGTCTCGGCTGCACAGGTATCACGGACTGCAGCCGACCCGACGAATCCGCCCCGCACCTATCCACCAAACCCTACATCGACGCACACAGGGAGAACGACCTACACCTACGCTGCCACGTGATGACCGGGTACCCCCGCGAATGGTCGGGCGACCAGTGGCTCACCCTCGGAACCCTCAAGATAGGAATCGACGGCTCCGCCGGCGCCCAGACAGCCCTAATGTTCGAGCCATACTCCAACAACCCAGCGACGCGCGGCGTCTACGTCGGCGACCAGGACAGAAACAAGAAGGTCGTGGCGGAGCAGCACGCCAAAATGGGCCAGGTGGCCATACACGCGATCGGCGACCGCGCCTGCTCCGAGGCACTCGACAGGATAGAGGAGGCACTAAAGACCAAGCCACGCCCGGACCACAGGTACAGGATCGAGCACTTTGAGTATCCCGTCGATGTCGACATCGAGAGGGCGAAGAGACTGGGGGTAGTCGCCTCGATGCAGCCCAACTTCGTCGGCGAGTGGGGCTGGCCAGGCGGCATGTACGACAGCAGGGTCGGCCCCGAGAGGCTGGCGAGGGGGAACCCCTACCGACGCCTCCTTGACCTCGGCTTCCATATGCCCTTCGGCTCCGACGGCATGCCCTTCCACCCACTCTATGGCATATGGTCTGCGATCAACCATCCCCAGCCCAAGAGTAGGATAACCCTAGAAGAGGCTGTATGCGGCTTCACCCTCGAAGGCGCCTATGCGACCAGGGAGGAAACCACAAAGGGGTCAATCGAGCGGGGGAAACTAGCTGACATCGCCGTCTTCGATGGTGACCTCAGAGGAGACTGGTTCAAACTGAAGAACACCGATCCCAAGGCCGTTGAGTGGAACAAGACCGAGATCAAGCGTAAGCGTGCCTGGTTGACGATCCTCGACGGCGAGGTCGTCTATAAGGCCTAAATCAGAGCATCCCTGCGTCCATTTTTCCCGATTAGGGCTTCTTCAAGATGTCGCGCAGCATGTCTGCAGTGAGGTTTCCACCGCTAAGTACGATGCCAACCTTCTTGCCCCTAAGTTCACTGCGCATCTTGACCGCCGCAGCGAGGCTGGACGCTCCAGCCCCCTCCGCGATCGTGTGCGCCTTCTCAACGTAGAGCCTTATCGCCGCCCTCATCTCCTCCTCGGATACTAGGGCGAAGCCATCTAGGTTGTGCCTCATGATCTCTAGAGGCAGCTCGAAGGCGCTCCGCGTCGCGAGCCCGTCGGCGAAGGTCTTCGACTTTCCCGTGCTCTCCATCTTTCCGCTCCTCCAGCTCTGGTAGACGCTCTGCGCCTCCTCCGCCTGGACACCGATCACCTTCGTTCTAGGGGACATTGCCTTGTAGACAGTTGATACGCCCGAGACACCCGAGCCCCCGCCGATTGGTACAATGACCACGTCGAGGTCCGGCTGATCCTCAACCATCTCAAGCCCTATGGTGCCTACGCCGGCGATGAGGTGCGGCTCGTTGCCGCTGTGCACGTACCTCGCCCCCTGCTCCCGGGCGAGCCTCTCCGCGTTGTTCTTCGCCTCCTCGAAGTCGGCGCCTTCCTCAACGATCTCAGCTCCGTAACTCCTGATGGCACGCACTTTATCGGGGTTCGGATTCTTGGGGACGCAGACGGTCGCCTTGACGCAGAACATCCTGCAGGCAAGCGCGATGGACTGCCCGTGATTCCCCGTCGAAGCCGTCACCACGCCCTTCAGCCTCTCGTCGTTGCTGAGCTGGCTGATTAGGTTGATACCTCCCCTGATCTTGAAGGCACACGTCGGCTGGTGGTTCTCATGCTTAACGTAGACCTCGCAGCCGACCACTTCGGATAAGGCGCTGTACTCGCGTAGAGGCGTTCTCGCAAGATAGGGCTGTATCCTCTTCTGGGCAGCAATAACATCCAGGAGCGTGGGCGCGTACATTGTACTCGCCCAATTCTTGGACGCCCGGATTAATAACAGGCACTGGCTCGATGCAAGTCTAGATGACGGGCGGGGATGAGCCCTGGTGGCTAAATGTACAGGTCTCTCTTGGCGTACGTCAGATATGCGCCCGCCATGCTAACCAAAACGATCACAAGCGACAAACCTACGAAAGCCAGATCGATCCTCGACTCGTGAAGCATCGCGACCGCGTCGAAGTACCTGAAAGGGGAGAAGTATTTGAGCAAGTCGAGGTTGCCGTCCAAGGTAGAGACGATGGATATGAAGTAGGTTCCAAGCAGCACTGACACTGCCAAAGAGCTTGCCTGTTTGTACCGTTTTATGGCGCAACCCAAGAACACGCCGATGGAGAGAAATGTCAACTGCACGACGAACAGTGCCAACATGCACAGACTCAGAAAGCTGTAGAAACTGGCGTCGGGATGATAGAGCTGCACACTTGCTAGGGATATTCCCCACGTTATGAGCAGTAGACAGATGCAGTTGACAAGCGCCGCAAGGGTCTTGGAGGTAACAAGGCGGTTGCGGGTCACTGGCAATGTGAGAGAGAACTCGACGGTTTTGTCGCGTTCCTCCTTCGAGATGATGTCGCTGCCCCACATCGTCGCCGCGATAGACAGGAGGAGCGCGTAGTAAGTGAACATCACCCCAAAGAAGCCGCTGATCGTGGTCAGGTTAAACGAGAGGAGATTGAACGCCGTCAGCAGAGCCGGGGGCATGGAGTCCAGTATCGCCAACATCTCGGGGTTCTCGTAGTACGCTGAAAACTTGGACATGCCTATTGAGACGAACAAAACCACAATGACCCCCCAGGTGAGCAGCGATCTCACATTCGCCCTCATTTCCCTCATGAAGATGTTCATGTTTTGATCTCCTCACACCATCGCGGGGATATCCCGCCTCCTATACAACACGTAGCTACCAACCAGAGAAGATACAATCACCGAGACACTGAGCAGCATCAGAGGTAGATCGTAGGACCCCTGCGGGATAATGTAAGTGGGGTCGAAGTGCTTAAAGGGAGTCAGCTTCTCAAGAATGTTCTCACCAAGCATGTCGCCGAAGATGCTAAGTACATACATCCCGAACCCAAGCGCCATCGAGTACGGCGTCACGCTCCTGATCCTCTTCACCAACAGCGAGATCACCAAACCAACGCTTAGGAAGAACAGCTGGAACACGATAATGCTCATCAGCAACAGCAGCAGCGTACCTATCTCAAAGGTTCTATTGCCCTTGAACAGGGTTAAGGATGCGATACTGCTAGCCCAGACGACCATGTTTGTGATGGTCAACCCGACGAATGCAGCGGCCAGTTTACTGGTTAGTATATGGGTCCGCTCCACGGGCTTAACCAATAGGAAATCCGCCGTCAACTCTCGCTCCTCGACCGAGACCAGCGAAAACCCATAATTCGCCGCCTGGATAGCCAAGCATATCTGGACGAAAAGGAAGACATAGCCGAAGTAGCCGAGGGGTGTTGATAGGTCCACGCCATTCATGCCGAATGCTATGAGCAGTTCCTTCGGGAAATTGGCCATTACCTCGTTTAGAAGACCCACCTGCTGCGAGAATGTAGAGAATAATGAATCAAAGACAAATATCAGCGTCGCCACTGTCGCAGACCAGGCGACGACTGAGGCCAGGCGCATATTGAACTCTTGTCGGAAGATGTTCATGGCTAGAAGCATCCCCTACTCGTAATAATGCATGAAGATTTCCTCCAGCGTCGGCTCTTCGATCGTCACGTCGGAAACATTCGTCCCGCCGATCTTGTGCATGACCGCGTTGATGTCACCCTTGTAGAAGAAGCGGACCACGCCGTTGTGGTGCTCCAGATTGGTCACGCCGGGGATGTCGAAATATTCAGTGTCTAGACCATCAGCCACTACTCTGAATTTCTTATAGTTGTTCTGCTGCAAGGTGCGGATATCAGCCATCTCGATGATCTTGCCTTCCTTTATGATGGCCACGCGGTTACACATCCGCTGCACCTCTCCGAGGATGTGTGAGGAGAAGAAGATGGTCACCCCACGCTCATTCTCTTCCTTGATGAGCTGAAAGAATTTGCGCTGCATGAGAGGGTCAAGGCCAGCCGTCGGCTCGTCGAGGAGAAGTAGCTTGGGTCGATGTTGAAGACCTTGGACGATTCCTACTTTCTTCCGGTTGCCATAGGAGAGATCTTCGATGCGGCGATCCAGCTCGAGCTCCATCAGCTCAGCCAACTCGTGCATACGATTGCTACTGTCCTGGGGATAGAAACTGGCCGAGTACTTGAGCAGGTCGATGACCTTCATGCGGTCATAGTAAAAGACCTCGGAGGGCAGGTACCCTACGTCTCGTCTGAGCTCAGGCCCATACTTGAAGCAGTCTTTTCCAAACATTGAGGCGCTGCCGCTGGTGGGATGGATCAGTGACAACAGCAACCTGATCGTTGTCGATTTACCAGCCCCATTTGGCCCAATAAAGCCAAAAATCTCCCCCTCATCGACTTGAAACGAAATATCATCAATGCCACGAGCCTTGCCATAGTACTTTGTCAGATGCTTGGCTTCAATAACACTCATAGTGACACACTCAGTGATGGCTTCTATTCGCGGGACGCACAGCGATACGAATACGCACGTCTATAACTGATTCAGTCAGGCAACCCATATTTAAGCCAAGTTTATCCTCATCTCGAAGAACACTACCACCCAAATGGAAGAGCGTTCCAGCAGCGGCAGCTCAAAATCTTTGAAAAAGACAGTTATTCCGCGTTTAAAAGAGCATTCTAGTGGGCTAGGCAAAGACCTTCTCGAACCTTTCCACCAGCTCCTTCTCCTGCCCGGGCAGTAGCATCAGGGTGTTGATAATGAAGTTGTTGCTGTCCCCCCAGTATCTGACCCAGACCTCCGGGTCTCCCTCCTTCAGGTCCTTCACGATCTTCGACACCTCCTCGATGCTCCTGTCGATGAAGTGGATGTTCAAGCCAAGGGTATTTTATGCGATCCCCGTCCCGCTCTTGGGTAACCAGGTTATCCTCGCCTCCTTAAGCCCCGGCAGCTTCCTAATCCGCTTCTCTATGTACTGCGCCCTCTTCCAAGCCGGCGCAATCCTCTCCGCCTCATGGTCAAGCGTCATCCAACGCTTGAACGCAACTATAAGTCCAACGATCTCCTGCCTGTCAAGTTTGTAGCCGCGGCCGATTCCCCTCCACTTTCCTGGCGTCTCGTCGGGACCACTCTCAGCCCCGATGAAGCTGTGGAGCATCATTGTTTCGATCAGGTCCTTCTTCCCGATGGCGAAGCCCGTGCTGTTGGGCCCAAGGACGTACTTGCCGCCGAATGCTACGACGTCCGCCCCCATGTCCATGTAGGACTTGAAGTTGCTTGTCGGGTACGTCATCCCAGCGGCGTCCACGATGACGGGTATATCATGACTGTGGGCCATCTTTAGAAGTTCCTTTAACGCTGGTACACCCCTCTTCGGCCCAGTGGGGAAAGCGTAGTGGATCGCCGCTGTCTTCTCAGTTATAGCGGCCTCGAACTCGGTCACGCCACAGCCCCAGTTCTCGTCGCCCACCATAACGAAACGCCCACCCGCGACCTCCATGGCGCGGTCGTAGACGTAGAGCCGGTTACACCTCTGGATGATGATCTCGTTCTTCATGCCCTCCGTATTGGGGAGGCGCCGCATCTTCTCAGGGTCCCTCCCAGCGATGCAGGCGGCCGCCGCGAGGGTGAGCGCGGCGAATCCGCCGCTCGTAATTAGGGCGGACTCCGCCCCCGTCCCCTTCGCGATTATCTGGCCTCCCTTCACCATGAGGTCCCACATGTTGCAGTAGCCCTCGTTTGCCCTCTCCATCGCCTCTTGAACCTCCTTTGGCACGGTGCTACCGCCGAGGCGGGTAAGGGCGAAAGCGGCGTTCACGACACGCTTGACGCCAATCTCAGAATAGACGCTCATAAGTGGGAGAAGAGCCACGAGCCGATAAAACAGTTTGGGGCTCAGGGGTCCTCTTCGAGGTCGCGTTCGCGGCGGAGGAAGTCGCCCACGTCGAAGATGTTTCTCAGGATGGTCCTCCCCCCCTGTGCCTCGAACCTCCCGTAGCCGAGGCAGTTGTTGCCCATCATGACGAGGAAGTAGGTCCCATTAGCTAGCTCCCCCTCCGACTTTGTGACGCTCTCGGCGAAGACGTCCCGCCCGCAGGCAAAGAGCCACCCAACGCGCTCGTCCACCCACACCTTATGTGGCTCCTCCATCCTCCCTAACTCGCGCAGTAACCCCGCCCCGGGGATGAACTCCCCCTTCGTCCGCCCTAGCAGCTTACCCGCGTAGATCATCCGCCCTTTGTCGTGGATCCGCGCAGAGACTACAGGGTTAACGACGAAGCGTCTGTTGTTCAAACTGATTCTCTCCCCCGCCGGCTCGTAGACGACGCCGATTGCCGCGAGGAAATCCTTCAACTCCTTCATGACTTCACCACCTTAGCGACGAAGAAACCCTGCGTCCTCGTATCGTCGGGCCAGAACCTCCGGCACCTCGCCACCTCTTGGCTTAGGGTTCTCCTCAGTACCTCCGTCAGGGCTGGACTGCCCGGTCCCGTAACCTCCTCGAGTCTAACAGGATGATTCTCGATGAGCCACTGGGCGTTGAACTCGTCCTCCTCAGGCTCGAGGCTGCATGTGGTGTAGACGAGCGTTCCACCAGGCTTCAGCAGGCCTACAGCAGCGCCGAGGAGCCTCCTCTGCTCCAGTGAGTTCTTCTCCACATCCCCGATGTCCCGCTTCCTGAACCACTCACTGTCAGTGACGTAATTGCCGGAGCAGGGGGCGTCGAGCAGAATCTTGTCGAATAGCTCGCCCCCGTAGTCGAGACTGGTGGCGTCGGCGCAGAAGGCGACGCAGTTCTCCACACCTAGGCGCTCGAGTGTGTTCTCCAGAGCGTAGAGGCGATCCCTCTTCACATCAACGGCGACGATTGCTCCAGCGTTACCCATCCATGCCGCCGCCTGAGCCGTCTTCCCCCCGGGAGCGGCGCACATGTCAAGCACGACCTCACCCCTCGCCGGGGCTAATACCTCGATTGGGAACTGAGCTGCCGCCTCCTGAATTGCGTAGAGGCCGAGCAGATACTCGAAGCTCGCCCCGACGCTCGACTCACCCCCCTCGACATAGAAGCCATCACGAAGCCAAGGTATCGGCGTCAGCTTCACCCCCCTCGCGTTGAGCTTCTGCCCAAGCTCTTCCCTTCCCGCGAGAAGCGTATTGACCCTGATCGCACGCCGCGTCCTCTCGCCGCCAGTAAGCTCGTGCCCCATTGCCCTGTAACGGTCGAGAAAGATATCGGCACCCATGAGACGCTTCTCAGCCGGAGGCGATTTAACCGTTCCCACATCAACCCAGATTTATAGCCTCGATGCCACCCACACTTCACTGAGGCATCAATTTGAGACCGCAGCTGAGAGAACTCGGCATCGAACTGGGCACGATGAAGACGGGCAAGTTGAATACTATAACAGATGTCGATGGTGTGGGTGTAGGCCACTCGACTCTCATAGAGGGTGACTCAGTTCGGACAGGGGTCACCGCCATAGTGCCTCACCAGGACAACCTCATCGAGAATAAGGTCACAGCCGCCGTCGACCTCTTCAACGCCTACGGTAAATCGACAGGGCTGCCACAGATCATCTATGAGGGCACACTAGAGACACCGATCATGCTAACAGAGACCCTGAACACGTGGCGCGTCGCCGACGCCGTCGTCGACTACCACCGCGAAAGGCTCGGCCTCGAGCCACAATCACTCAACGTGGTCGTTGGCGAGACGAACGGCGGCTATCTAACCGACAACCTCGGCAGGTACGTCGGGAAGGAGCATGTTTTTGAGGCGCTCGACATCGCCCGGAGCCCCGCGGGGAGGGGCAAGGTCCCCGAGGGAAACGTCGGCGGTGGGACGCCGATGACGGGTTACGGCTTCAAGGGGGGCATAGGCACCTCTAGCCGCGTCGGCGACGGCTTCACTGTCGGCGCTCTCGTTCAGCTCAACTGTGGCAACAAGGAGGACCTCACAATCGCAGGTGTCTCCGTCGGCAAGGAGGTTAAACTTCCCAAGAAGCCGGAGGCGAGCCCAGGTAACAGCATCATGATGATAATCGCCACCGACATCGAGATAGAGTCGCGCCAGCTCTGGAAGGTCGCTAAGAGGGCGACGCTTGGATTGGCAAGAACGGGCACATACGGCGGCAACGGCAGCGGCGACTTCACCATCGCCTTCACGACCGGGAAGAAGCCACATGAGAAGCGCGGCGACGAATTCCTCAACCCCATCTATAAAGCGACAGTCGAGACGACCGAAGAGGCTGTCATAAACGCACTTTTCGCCGCCGAGACGATGAAGGGCTACCAAGGACACGTCAGACACGCCCTCCCCCTCAACCAGGTGACGGAAATAATCGAAAAAAACCGCCGAATGGCTGGCAAGGGTTAAACCTCTTCAAGCGCCAATAGGCTCGGTGCAGTTCTTGGTAGGACTCAGAGGCCCCCAAATAGTAGCAGGGCCCCCCGGACCGAAGGTCACGAAGATACTCATCGACTCGGGCCTCGACCCCGCGTCGTACACAAGCCCAATCGTAGACGAGGCAAGGGGTATCTACATTCGCGACCCGGATGGCAACGTCTTCGCTGACCTCATCTCGGGGCGATGCGTCGTCAACACTGGCTACAACCACCCCCGCGTAGTCGAGGCCGTAAAGGCGCAGGCCGACAGGAGCATCCACTGGCAGACGGAGCAGGCTTACACCCTGATCCGTAGCCTCGAGGAGATGCTCGCCTCGGGGCCTAAGCAGGTCTTTTGGGGCCAGTCGGGGAGTCTCTCTAACGACCACGCAATAAAGGCGGTGCGCCGCGCCACTGGGAAGCCGACGATCCTCAGCTTCACCGGCAGCTATCACGGTAGCACAATGGGAGCAATAAGCCTCAGTGGTTACGACCCTAGTATGAAGAGATACTACAGTCCCCTAGTCCCGAACATCGTCCACGTCCCCTACGCGAGCTGCTACAGGTGCCCCCTCGGCCTTGAGCATCCCGGTTGTGCCCTCGCATGTCTCGCCTATATCGAGGACATCGCCTTCAAGAGCTACATCCCATGCGACGAGGTTGCCGCCGTCTTCGTCGAGCCTGTCCAAGGGGACGCGGGGTGGCACATACCTCCGCCGGGATGGCATCAGGGTCTCAAGCGGCTATGCGAGCGCTACGGCATCCTACACGTCGCCGACGAGGTACAGATGGGCTTCGGCAGGACTGGAACATGGCTTGGGATGGACCACTGGGGGGTGAAGCCGGACGTCGTCATCCTTGGCAAGGCGATGGGCAGCGGCGTTCCCATCAGCGCCTGCGTCCTCGGCAGGCACCTGCTCGAGTCGACGGACCCCGAGCCCATCCCAATACACGCTCAGAGCTTCAGCGCCACGCCCCTCGGCACCGCCGCTGCCCACGCCACGATGGATGTGATACGCGACGAGCGCCTCCTCGAGAACTCGGAGCGTATGGGTGTCTACCTGAAGAGGAGACTCACTGAGCTGATGGATGTCCACTCGTGCATGGGAGACGTCCGCGGTATAGGACTTATCATAGGCGTCGAGATAGTGAAGGACGTGGCGAAGAAGACCCCAGACCCGGCGATGGCGAACGTCATATGCGCCGAGGCTTTTAGGCGGGGCGTCTACACCTTAAACATGGGCAGCTACGGTGGCAAGGCCATACGCATCGCGCCGCCCCTCATCGTCACAGAGGAGCAACTCGACACCATCGTGGACGTCCTCGATGAATCCATGAAGACCGCCGAAGCCCGAAGCTCATAAACTCCGCACACGCCTCCTCAAACATTATGCTTATACCCGACTCACTCAAGCAAAAGTTGGGTAGACTCACCCACGTCATCTTCGCCACAACCGAGGGGAGCCAACCCCGAACGAGGACGATGACTCTGATCAACGACGAGCAGGGCCTCTTATTCGCCACCGACGCGGGCACGGAGAAGATGGCGCAACTCAAGGCGAACCTCGTGCCGAGTTCCTCATCCAACTAAAGGAGTGAGAAAACAACGACTACATCCGCTGCGAGTGCCTCACGGAGGTCGTCGAGAACCGCCGCCTACGCGCCCGGCTCTTCGAGGAGAACGCCTTCATCGGCAAGCTCTGGAAGGGGCTCGATGACTCGGCGCTCGCCATCTTAAGGCTCAAGTCAAGGTATTCTACCTGATCGAGCTAGGGAAGTGGACAGTCGATACAATTATGGTCGAGTCGGGGACTGAATAGTCACTTAGTGAATGTTTTCACGAAATCCTCAGTGGCCACTAGGTAAGCGTCTATGTCTTCCTTGGTGTGTGGGCTACTTATCCAGCAGTGGCTGACCGTGGGGCTCAGGTAGATGATGCCCCTGTCGAGCATGTGCGCGAAATAAGCCTTCGTCGTCGGTATGTCGTTCCTGGCGCAATCGGCGGCGCTGCGTGGTATCCTGGGCTGGAAATGAATGGCGAAGGTGGAGCCGACGCCGGTCACCGTCGCGGGAATCCCGCCGCGCCCAAAGATTTCCTCTAACCCCGCCCTCATCCGCTTCCCCAGCCTGTCGATGTCAATGTAGACCTTCCCGTCCTTTAGCTGGTCGAGGGTCGCACAGCCCGCCACCATACTGATTGGGTTACCGGTGAAAGTGCCTCCGTGGGCGACACGCTCCTCGGCCTTCGGGTACTTCCTCTGGTCGAGGCGCCCCATGATCTCCTCCGAGGCACAGAAGGCGCCAATCGGGAAGCCCCCGCCGACGACCTTGCCGAGGATCGTCATGTCGGGCTTAACGCCGTAGAGCTCCTGTGCACCCCCAGGTGAAAGGCGGAACCCTGTTATGACCTCGTCAAAGATGAGCAGCGTATCCGTTTCGGTGCAGACCTCGCGGAGGCTCTGCAGGTAGCCCGGCTCGGGGGTAAGGAAGCCGGCGGCGCCCATGACGGGCTCGAGAATCATACAGGCGTACTCTCTCGTCTTTAGCTTCCTGCGGGCCGCCTCTGAGTCGTTGTAGGGGACGGCGTCGGTGTCCTCCGTAGTCTTGGGGTTGAGGCCCGCCGACTCCGACTTCGTATATGGGTAGCTGACCGCCTTATGCAGGCTGTCGTATCCGCCGTGCCAGCCACCCTCAATCTTGAGCATCTTCATCCGCCCCGTATAACCACGTGCGAGACGCGTGCCGTAGAGGTTCGCCTCCGTGCCGCTGGCGCAGTAGCGCACCTGTTCCGCGGAGGGCACATTCCTTACGATGCGCTCTGCTAGCTCGATCTCCAGTTCGTGGCTGAAGCCTAGGTGTGTCCCGAGGGGGAGCTGCTTCTTCACCGCGTCCATGACCCGCTTTGGGCTGTGGCCGAGGATGAGTGCACCGTGGCCGACCCAGTAGTCGGTGTACTCGTTGCCGTCGACATCTCTGAGCTTGACGCCGTGTGCCTCCTCGACGAAGAAGGGGTAGGGGGGGAGCGCCCTGATACCGTAGCTGACGCCAGCCGGTAGAACTTTGCACGCCCTGTCGTAGAGTTCCTTTGATCTTGGAGTCTTGCCAGCATACACCAACCATGTATCCCCTGTGTTGGATGATGGTGAAGTGTTGGCGGTAAAAAGGTTGACTAGAGGAAGGAGATGGGGGGCAGTGAGTCCTTCCCCGTCCTCACCTTCAGCTCCTGGAGGTCCCTCTTCTGCTGGTTTAGGACTTCCCAGAAATCCTTCGGCATGTTGGGCTCGTCCCTGTAGAGTTGCTCCATGCGCGCCACTTTTTCGAGGTACTTGGTTACGCGTATGCTGAACTGCTGGATGTACTCCGCCTCCGTGTAGTCCTTCTTGAAGACGGTCCTGAATAGCTGCTTGAGGTCTTTGTAGTGTGGTATGTTGCCTATCGGCGTCTTTATGGCGTCGTAGTCTCCCTTGACGCGGCCTTCGGCCCATAGGACCCAGACCTTCTTGTCGACCTTGGTGTTTGTGTACTTGCCCTCGTGGCGGAGGAAGTAGTTAGTGGCATAGACGCGGGGCTTATGCCGGAGTTTCTTGCCGAACAATATGTGGTTCGTCAGGTAGGTCGCCAGCGGGACGACTATGAAGTCCATATTCGCCATAGGGTCTTGGCGGCGTACACCCGTTTTACCAATAATGGCGGTCGTCGTCTCGGACTCTAGAGTCGCGCCGAGGTAGACTCCATGCTCCCAGCTCAGCGCCTCGGCTATCGGTACGTTGGTGTCAGAATCTCTCCCACCATAAAAGATACCCTCAACCACGACGCCGTCCGGGTCATTGTACTTGGGGTCGACGTTCTCAAGCTCGCTTAGTCTCATCGTATACCGGGCGTTGCCGTGGGCGTAGGGTATCTCATTTCCGTCATTATCCTTTTTACCCTTGAACCACTCCCCCGAGAAGTTCATGCCCTTCTCGGGGATATCATTACTACCCATACCGAGCCAGTAAGGCACGCTGTCCGCGATCAGGATGTTGCTGAATATCAGCTCACGGGGAGTCGTGAGGCTCTTGTAGATGAGTGGGTCATCGACGGGGTTGACGTCTTGTATGATACCGAAGATACCCTGCTCGATGTTGACGCCGCGGCAGTAGCCTTCCTTGTCCTCTTTCAGATACGCGATGTCGTCGCCGACTATGCTCTGCCCGGGGATCATGGCGGTACTCGTCTTGCCGCAGGCGCTCGGGTAGGCGCCGGCGAAGTAGGTCACCCTCGATTTCCCCGGCGGGTGTACACCCATCAGAAGCATGTGTTCACTGAGCCAGTCTTCGTGGTTCGCCTTGTAGATGGCGAGACGCAGAGCCAGCTTTTTCAGCCCAACACTGTTGCCCGCGTATTGGTTGTTGACCGAGTAGACCTTACCGTCGGTGACGTCGATGTAGATGCGGCGGCTCCCGTAGTTCTTCGTGACCTTCCTTTCGTCGAGTTCGCCTGCGGAGTGGATGAAGGTGAAGAAGTCCTTGCCTCCGTTAAGGCGCCTGAACTGCTCATAGCCCTGCCTGTAAAGGAGGTCTTCGCTGTGGGCGACGTAGGGGGAGTCGGTCACCTGCATGGCGCAGAGGCTAAAGCGGCTGTTCGTGGGGCCGAGACTGTAGAACTTGACTATCATCTCCTTACCCTTCATGGCGCCGTCCATGAGGCCGAGTATCTCCTTCAAACCCTCGTCCCTGGAGATTGTATTGATCTTCTTGCTCAGCACCATCCCCGGTGGCGTCAACACCTTCGTACTCCCCGTGTCACGTGCGAGGTCATAGTATCCGTCGAAGTGGATTGTGTGTCCCTCCATCTTGAGGGGCTTCTCCTCACCCCTCTCCATAGCGAGGGACCGGATGTATGCGACATCCTCCGGCGACTCATCGAATATCATTGCCTTTGTCGGTTTACATAGCTTGACGAACCCGTCTAGCTGATCAATAACATGCTGGTTACCGAGTGCCTTGAGCTTCTCTTGGCTCGGCTTGTCCAGGACCTTAGCGAGGGTTCCCGGGATCATTAACCATCAAGAGAGGTTCCCCCATCTATTGTTAAGTTTAGTGGTTGATGCGACGATAAGGTGAAAAGAGGTATATGGGACACGACTTGCATTTTGATCGGAACCTCTATCAAGGGCGGACTACCTTCTCCCAATACTCTCCGGTGTCCGCCAGTATGAAACTACCCGACCTTGGCTTCTTCGCGGACGCCAGATCGTATTTCGATAATGTCCGGATGCAGGACTGGGGAGGCTATATCGGGATGGCGATCCTCGGCTACCTGCAGGGTATCGAGACGGTGCCGACAACATTGAATGGCTATCTGAGGATGACAATCTACCTCCTTTCAGTCGTCTTCTACCTCGGCTTCAGCTTCTCGGTCAACAACTGCTTCGACCACGAAGGGGACAAGCTTGGCGCCAAGCTCAACCTGAATCCCATAGCCTCCGGGAGGATAACCGTCAGCGGCGGCATCATCTTCTCCATCCTACTAGCGGGGACCGGCCTAGTCTTCACCTGGTTCTTCCTCGGCGCTGCGTCCTCGATACTATACTTGGGAATGCTACTACTCAGCGCCTCGTACTCGACGCCACCCTTTAGGCTCAAGTCTGTACCCGTGCTCGACATGGCGTCCCATGGCCTCTTCTTTGGCTCGCTCATAGTGTTCTTTGGCGTGACTGTAACCGGTGTAACGAATGCGTTCACGCTTCCACTGCTGCTCAGTGTCTATAATCTCTCACTAATACTGGAACTCCGGAACCAGATTGACGACATCGGAGAGGACTCAGCGACGGGTGTCTCGACGACGGCGATCCTGATCGGTGGCAAGAATGCGGATAACCTATTCTATGGGCTAATCGCCCTCCATATGGCAGTGCTCACATATATAGTGACACTCCTCGGCAACCTCGCCCTCACAGGACTTGCAATATTCTTCTTCACCGGATTAGCCATCTACTTCTACAGGATGCCTAATAGGGACAAGTTCCTACTCATAATAGAGCGTGTGACGCCACTCGTCTACGCCCTATTCATCCTTCGCCTAATAA
>JBFYNQ010000012.1:0-2729 GCA_041304265.1 Candidatus Bathyarchaeota archaeon
AACAAGGTGCGCCATAGGGACCCGACGGTTCTCCCCGCGTGGGAGATGCTCAGAATCGCGACGATAGGCGGCGCTAATACAATCGGACTCGGCGACCAGATCGGCAGTCTTGAGGTTGGGAAGAAGGCGGACATCCTCGTCTTCGACCTACACGCCCCACACATAGTTCCGAACATCACGCGCCCCGTCCGCAACGTCGCCCCAAACATAATCTACTATAGCCGTGGCGACGAGGTCGAGACAGTCATCGTCAATGGCAAATTCGTCGTCGAGAACAGAAAGTGCGTCACCCTCGACGAGGAGGAGGTCATGGCTAAGGCTCAAAGAGCCTCCGACGAGGTCACTTCAAAGGCCGCCGATGATTTCCTAGCCGTCGACGGCTACCTAGCCAAAGCGGTGAAGAAAGGCCTACTCTAAACGGCAACTGTCTCTGAATATTCATTGTTATCAATTTGGTAGTTATGAAAAGCGCTCAAGCCATTGTTCTAGCCATGAGAACTAAGACACTTTTGGGGTGGTGCTCACCACGCGCGCGGTTCAGAACACCCGTATATAAAACACCAGAGTTAACGGTATCTGGCTCTACGGGGAAGTGTAAAAGTTAGAGATTAACATCATCAGGGTTCGGGGTGTTAGCGAGGACCTCTTTCCACGCCTCTAGCGTCTCAAGGGCTTCGTTCTCGTCTAGAGTCTGTATGACGAAGCCGGTGTGGACGAGGACCCATGTGCCGGGGTTTACGGTGCCCTTCTCCATGAGATCGATGATCGCCTCACGCTTGACGCCACCGAAGTCGACAACCGCCGTCCTACCGTCAATCGACTCTATCTTCCCAGGTATGGCTAGGCACATATCATTGGACGCTTCAGAGTCGTTGCTTATAACCCCTATGAAAGCCCTCCGACTAGGTTGTCTCATTTCTTGGTAACCTTTTAATCCCCCGCCCGTCGCCTCCGTATCCCAGCATAACCGAGAGACCTCAATGGACAGCAAAAAGCGTCTAGTCTTCATGGGCATCTGGGGTGCCACCTTCACAGCGATGCTAGGCGACACGGTTCCTCAGAGCTTCCAGCCCCTCTTCATCGCTAGTCTAGGTATATCGCCAGCCGTCGTCGGGCTCGTCTACAACATCAGGAACGTTGAGCAGACGTTTCTCCGCCTCATCGCGGGCTCGTTCAGTGACATATTTGGGAGGAAGAAACTCATCTTCCTCGGCCTCGGCTTCCTCACACTTGTGCCCTTCATATATTTCCTCGCCCAAGACGCCTTCCTCCCGCTAGTCGCCATGTTCGTCAGTGGGCTAGGAGTCAGCATATTCTTCCCACCCGCCGAAGCATACGCCTCGAGCCTATACCCGCCAGAGAAGGCAGGGACGGCGATGGGCCGATTCCACATGAGTTGGGCGACGAGCAGCATAATCGGCCCCAGCCTCGGTGGCTTCCTCGCACTATACTTCCCCGACTACCGCCCAGTCTTCATGATCGCAGGCCTCCTAACAGGTACGAGCATGATAATCTTCTGGCTATTGACCCACACCGATATTGAGCACATGAATGGTGGGAAGGTGCCGGGGGAGACGCTCAAGATGCTCAAGGGGTTCCCGGCGACAGTGCGCCGGATGCTCGGGAACAGGAGGGTCTTCGTGGGCTCCGTCGCCGTCTTCAGCCACGCCTTCTGCCACTGGGGGCTGCTAACCTTCATACCCCTCTTCGGGGCGAAGCTCGGCTTCAATTCGGTCTCTATAGGATTGGCGTTGACGGCCAACGCGCTTATGATTGCAGTGGGGCTGCCCATAGTGGGCACCCTCTCTGACAGGATCGGGCGCTTCACCCCCATAGTCATTGGCCTGCTAGTCAGCGTCGTCGCCTTCGCCCTCCTCCCCTACACGGGTGCGCCATGGATGCTTATCGCTCTGATGGGGCTCCTCGGCCTCTGCGCAGTCCTCGAGTTTCCAGTGAGCCAGGCAGTCACCATGGAGGCGCTCCCAGTCTGGGACAGGGGCTCCGCCACGGGGGTCTGGGGAATGATGATGAGCCTCGGTGGCACAATTGGCGTCTTCGCGTCGAGCTATATCCTATCCATTGCACCCATAGAATGGGTGTTCTACTTCAGCGCGGTCTTCAGCCTCCTAGCAGGCTTGGTGATAATCGCCATGAAGGGTTTCTTCAAGGCGTAGTTGGCAAGGGATTCCTAAGCAGCTTTTTTATCTTCGGATACCTCGATGCCGTATTCTCGCCTCGCTACCTCGGGGGAAACCAGGCCGTTTAGGACGTCCCTTCTCACCCTCTCTGGATCGCGTTTACAGGGGTCGCCGTAGCCTCCTCCGCCCGGGGTGTGGATGATGAGGGTATCCCCCTCCTCGATACGCACCGTACACTTCGAGGGCAGGGTGGTAGTTTCTCCACTCTTCTTCATTATTTTGTACTCGCCTAGTCCGCCGGGCTTCCCCCCGCGTAGTCCCCAAGGATGTATCTTCGTCCTCTCGGCGAGGACGCTCAGCGTCGCCTTGGGGGCGGTGAGCACCCAGACGCGCTCTATCCCGCAGCCACCGCGGTACTCGCCGAGGCCGCCCGTGTCGGGGCGAAAGGCGTAGGAGATGAAGCGCATCGGCAGGTACGCTTCGAGGCTCTCTATAGGTGTGTTCATCGTGTTCGTCATGTTAACGTGGACACCGTCGACGCCGTCGCCGTTGGGGCGGGCACCGGAGCCACCACCGATGGTCTCGTAAAAG
>JBFYNQ010000013.1:0-2752 GCA_041304265.1 Candidatus Bathyarchaeota archaeon
ATCGCCGACAACTACCGCTTCAAGGAGATATGGATGCTCGACCACCCATGGAGCGTAGAGGCGCAGAAGGGGTTGCCGAACAGCGAGATGGCGCACCTCGTCGCTAAGGGCATGGTTTGGAAGTCCCTCCCCAAGGGCTTCGATCCCAAGAAGTACGTCGTGCCCCCCTTCAAGGTCTCCCACTTCTTCAAGGACGGCGAGGAGATCGACCTCGGTGGCCGTATGCTGGAGGTGATCCACACGCCGGGGCACACACCCGACTCTTGCTGCTTCCTCGACCGCGACCACCGCCTTCTCTTCACCGGCGATATGTTCTACACTGGTGGGATCTATACCTACCTCAACGGCGGGGACATATCCACGTTCATAAAAAGCTACGAAAAGATGCTCACCTTTTACAACGCCTTCGATCGCCTCATGCCCAGCCATAACGAGCCATACGTCGAGAAAGAACTGCTCAAGCAGGTGCTCAAGGCTGTTGAGGACGTCGCCGCGGGGAAGGGCAAGTACGTGGAGGGGAGGGACATGGGCATCCCCATCAGGAAGTACGACTTCGGGCGTTTCAGTATAGTCACCAAAGCCCGATAGGGTAATATTTGCCCTCAGCCCCGTATCGCGACATGGCATACTCGAACAAGACAGACCCCGGGCTCATCGTGCCGAAGAAGTGGTACGAGTCCCTACCCCGAAAGAGTTGGAACCGCTTCGATAAGGTCGAGACGAGCCAGTCCTGGTTCAGCGTCTACGAGACGACTCCCGAGACATACGCAATCTACGAGGACGGGCAGTTCGAGGAAGTAATCAGCTTTTTAGTCATCGGTGAGGACACCGCCGCCCTCATCGACACGGGCAACGGAATCGGCGACATCAAGGCGCTCTGCGAGGAGCTTACCGACCTACCCACAATGGTCGTGAACACCCACGCCCATCTAGACCACACCGGCGGCAACTCAGCCTTCGAGGAGATCGCTCTCTTCGACCACCCGTGGGCGCGGGAGAGGACGAAGGGTAGGCCGAAGGAGGGCATCGACGTCGGCAACTACGTCAGCGGCGAGATGGTCTGGAAGCCCCTCCCACGCGACGTCGACCCGAAGACCTGGCATACTGACCCCTTCAACGTTACTAGGTGGATGAAGGAGGGCGACGAAATAGACCTCGGCGGGAAGAAACTGGAGGTCATGCACACTCCCGGGCACACTCCCGATAGCGTCTGCCTGCTGGAGCGCAATGAGCGCCTCCTATTCACCGGCGATATCTTCTATCCAGCCCCCATCTACATCTACTCCCCCGACTCCGACATGGACGAGTTCATCGGGAGCTTCCGTAAGATGGTCAGGGCTGACTATGACTACGCGATGCCAGCCCACAACGAGGTGATGGTGGAGAAGAAGGTCGTCGAGGATGTCCTCAACGCAATCGAGGCGATAAAAGCCGGGAAGGCCGGAGCCTTCAAGCCTGGAGTAGCCAACGGCATCAAGGTACGCCGCTACGACTACGCCAGATTCGCCCTCATAGTTCGCGACGAGTAAACCACTTTTTAAACACAAGAAACCCCTCCTCAGCCGTGGCCGAAGAGAGGATACACGCAGTTGAGCACCGCATGGCGGGGCTTCTCCCAGTCGTCAACTCATACATAGCCGAGGGACAGGACCTCATCATAATAGACACGGGACTCAACAATGGCTCCGCCAACACGATCACCAAGAAATTGGAGTCCCTCGACCACAAGCTCTCTGATGTGGACCTCTGTATCTTAACCCATGCTCATCGTGACCACGTTGGCGGCCTCAAGGCGCTCAAGGATAGACGGCCCCCGTTCCTCGTCGCCGCGCACGACTCCGAGGCTGATGATATCGAGAAGGTGACCGGAGTCGAGGTAGACCTTCGCCTCATCGACGGGCAGAACATCGGTGGATTTACCGTCATCTACCTACCCGGCCACACCCTCGGTAGCATAGCTCTCCATAGCGCCGGCACACTGATCGCAGGAGACGCACTCAACGGCGGAGGCAAGGAGCTAAAGGGACCAAACCCAATATTCACGAAGGACAGGGACGCGGCCGAGGCAAGCGTGAGGAGCCTCATCGACCTAGAATTCTACAGGGTGTTCGTCGGCCACGGTAGCGGGGTGCAAACGGGCGGAAAAGAGGCGCTCCTCAGGCTTGTCGAGCGAATGGGTGAGCCATGACGCCCAGATACGTTGAAATGGGCGATGAGTCGGCACACTATACGGGTTGTCCGAATCGAAGGGCCGACTGCTGAATCTTTTAATGGTTTTCCAGATGGCAGGCTCCTTCAAGATGGGTATAGTTGCCCCCATCCTCGCCCTCCTTATACGGAGGCAGGGAGTCTCCATCGTCGAGATAGGTGTCCTCGGCGTCGCGGGGATGTTGGGGTGGCTCATCTTCGAGCCGCTCAGCGGCGCTATCGCTGACAAGGTGAACAGGCGACTAATGATAGCGTTCGCCTCGGTCTCCACAGCCGCCATCTACGTCCTCTACCCACTAGCGACCGATTTCGCCCACTTTCTCGTCCTCGCATTCGCCATGAGCAGCCTCTCCTCCGCTTCGAGTGTTCCAACCCGGGCTCTCCTCACCGACCTTTTACCCGTATCGAGCCGCGGACACACCTATGGCAGATACATGGCGGTGGTAAGCGGAAGCGGGGTCATCGCACCCTTCCTAGGAGGTTACCTCTCAGAAACGCTTGGCTACGCCCTTCCATTCTACGCCGCCGCCGGAGTAGGCGTTAT
>JBFYNQ010000014.1:0-3449 GCA_041304265.1 Candidatus Bathyarchaeota archaeon
ATCGCCCCTTTTCTACATGTCTTATGTGTTTGGCGTCGGTTAATGTGGAGTTTTTACTCGGAGACCCTACCTTAGACTCAATGATTATGGTCGACAGCTTGTTTATAGGTCTAGCTTGCAAGCCAGCTTCAGCATGCGTAAGGCGCGGAAGGTTATCCATTTGCTTTCCCTCTCCTTTACATCGAAGGGGGCGTCGAGTGGCCCCGGCGAGTTCTCCAGGCGCCATCTGTCCTCGGTGTTCCGTTTAGAAAGGATGTATTCGATGGCTTCGTCAACGGCTACGTCATATGCACCAAGCCTGAGCATCGTTGATGTAATTTCGATGGCATCCTGATAGTATGTCTGCGGAGCCGTTAGGCGCTGTGGCATCGTGTTCTTGGTAGCGATTGGGCGGTCAGGCGTGTGGCTGCTCCATAGGAGGCGGTGGGCGAGAACGAAGTCTACTCCACTACGCTTTGATTCATATGCCTGCGGCGTCCAGAACCCCTTGGTCACAACAGTCATCGCTCTCAGGAAGCTCGTCGCTCCCCAGTAGCACGTGTGCCTGCCCCAGCACCTGTCGCGGCTTCCCTTATATGGGAACTCGGTCGGCGGCCGCCAGTTCCCGTCGTCGAATCTCTGGTACTTTGTTAGCCAGTCGAAGGTGGAGCGGACCTCGGGACGAGTGCCTAAACCAAGGCGCGTCAGCGCCCAGACCATGTTGCCCATGAAGCAAGGGATGAGTGTATACTCGGGGTACCCGCCGTACTCCAGTGGGATGTAGAAGGTGCCATGGCGCTCTGAGAAGGCGTTCTTCAGGATGTCCTCTCCGAGGGCTTTCACTTTAGGGTGAGATGGGTCAGCGCCGAGTTCTGCGAGGAAGAGAAGCTTCCACGCCGCCCCTCTGTACTTGGGGACGTAGCCAGATCTGACGGCGGCTTCCCCCCACTTCTTAGCTGCTGCGGCGTCGGAGAATCCCCGGGAGGCGTCCACGTGGTCGAGTATCTTCGAGGCGGGTGGGCTAAGCATCGCCTCCGCGAGTGCCTCTTTCGCCTCACTCTTCGCATCGAGTAGTTGATCGATGGTGTTGAACCTTACCCAAGGATGTCCCTGCTCGAGCAGCCACTCGACGACACGCGTGTGCTCTCCCATGCCCACTGAAAAATGTCTATTGACTTCTATAAGCCCTCTTCGACTCATATGAGCACTCGTCATCGAGTGCCTCGGGGTCGAAAAGCCGCTTATTTACTTGTAACCGGGCTTGAAAACGGTTTGAAAGCGGTTTTCAGACCTTTTTCGAGTCGCTTATTTTAAAAGCATAAGGGGTATTTGGTATTCGTTCGTCTATGCCTCTGAATAGGGAGCGGGCTAAGCAGGTGATGGAGAGAGCCGGCGTTGACGCCATACTCGCTGCCTCCCCGTCGAACGTCTTCTATGTCTCCGACTACTATGGTGCGGGTATGTTGACGGGGTGTGGGACGCAGGCTTACGCGCTCCTCCCCCTCGATGCTGAGCCTGCCCTCATGGCTCCTCTCGCAGAGGCCGACCTTGTCTCTGAGAGCGGCACCTGGATCAAAGACATCCATTGGTATGGCTGCCTCAAGGTCAACTCGACGCAGAACTCTAAGTCCTCCGAGATAACGCAGAGGATAATCGATGCTACGAAGGCGAAGGTGGAGCAGACGCCATGTGACTCACTCGTTATCGCCGCCACCTCGAGAGGCTACGCCAAGAAGACGATTGCTGTCGACGGCAGCGGTGTCACACCCTCCCGCTGGGAGAACATAAAGCGCAACCTCCCCGACGCCAAAATAGTCGACGGCTCAAAACTCCTCGACGAGATCCGGATGGTGAAGACAGTTGAGGAAGTTGAGCTGATCAAGAAGGCGACGGAGATCGCGGAGAAGTCGATGGAGGACGCCCTCGAGATTGCGCAAGCGGGTATCATGGAGCTAGATCTGAGTCGCATGTTCAGCTACAGCGTCGCTGAAGACGGTGGCAGAGTGACGAGCGACAACATAGGCTTCGGGGAGCGCAGCGCATACCCGAACCCTGTACCGACGACTCTCGCACTGCAGAAGGGTGATCTGATAAGGATGGGTCTCGGCACTACATGGGCACACTACAATGGCAAGGTGACGCGCACCGCGGCTTTAGGTAAGGCCTCACCCGAGGCGGAGAAGCGGCTCGTTACCGTGATAGATGCGCAGGAGGCTGCCTTCGACACCGCGAAGCCAGGGAACACGATTGCTGCCGTCTACGAGGCGGCGCAGAAGGTTCTCGAGAAGGGTGGTGTCAAGGAGTGCAGTATGAGCCTCGGCCACTGTATAGGTGTTGAGTGTAATGAGAAGCCGTGGATCTTCCCAGGGGACAAGACGCCGCTCGAGGAGGGCATGGTTCTCAGCGTGAGCTGTCCCTACCTAGATCTCGGTTGGGGAGGCTTGGAGCTTGAAGACACCGTCCTCGTGACGAGGAAAGGGCTTAGGTTCCTCAACAACACCGAGAGGACGCTGTACCTTCTTTAGGCGTTCTTCCTCGCAATCATGAGAACGCTTCTTGAGCAGTGGCCTAGACCATTCTTAGTGATCTCTGTGCCGAAACGTTTCCACACCTCGTCGAGGGGTAATGTCTCGACGTTATGTGCTTGTGCCTTCTCTATTGCCTCGCCGAGTTGCTGTATAGCCTGCTCAGCATTGAGTTTCTTCCCCGTATAGAAGGTCTCTTTCTTGAGGAGTGTGAAACCGGCGCCGCGTAGGAACTCTTGGTACTTTATAGCCGGTAGCCATGTGGCGCCGCAGGCGTGTGAATAGGCTTCGCACTCGAGGCGTTGAGCTGGTGTCTCCGCTTCCTCTGGTGGGATGATGGTGAAGCAGAAGAAGCCACGGGGCTTGAGGACACGCGCGACCTCCTGTATACTCTGCCGTACTCCCTGGGGGCCGCGCGTCGTATGGATGTCGTCGAGTCCCATGAAGTTGGCGGCGAGGCCGAAGGTGGAGGGCTGGAAGTCAAGGTGGGTCGAGTCCATTACCAGCGTCGTCACGCTGGAGTCAAGCCACTTCTCCTTTATCCTGCGCTCGGCGGAGCGCACAGTACGCTCGGAGACATCTATTGCGACGATTTTTAGTGACGGATCCCTTTTAGCGAGTTCGATCGAGAACTGGGCGGAGCCGGCTGCCCCGTCTAGGACGCGCATTCTAGGCTCGAGGGGTATGGCGCCGGCTATGCGGCTACGAAGTCCGCCGAGCCCCGAGATGTATTCAGGGTACTCTGCATCCGATAGGAAGTTCTCCTCTGGCGCCAAGCCGTTCAACAAATAGGCGCACTATCCCGGTTAACTGTTTCCTTCAGAGGCTCGCGATCTCGCTTATCTTCGACTTTATCTCGATGGCGCGGCTTTCGAATATCCTGACGAGTTCCACCGCCTCTTCTGGGCGCGGCTCCTCGGCGTGGCTTGCCTTGTAGTCGAGCCA
>JBFYNQ010000015.1:0-14016 GCA_041304265.1 Candidatus Bathyarchaeota archaeon
ATCGAGTGGTCCGATCGAGCCGATTCCGACCGCCCTCGGCTCAACGCCTAGGCTTATTATCATCCTCGCGATCTGCCGCGGAACCCCCTCAGGTCCGTTAAGCCGGTCAGTAGCCTCGGACCTCTTCGCCTTTAGGTTTTTCTCGTCACCAACGGCGACGCGAATGTTCGTGGCGCCGATATCCACCGCTACGAGGGACAACTCATGCAAAAAGACGCTGGGTAAATAAAAGAGGTTACTTCGCGACGATCGTCGTGCGGAGCTTGCCGATGCCAGGGACTTCCGCTTCCAGTACGTCACCCACCTTAAGGAAGTTGTCAGGCTTCGTCTTCCCATCGACAACGGGACTAGTATCGAGTGCGGTGCCCGAGCAGGTGCCGCCGCAGACGATATCACCAGCATAGAGACACATGTCCCTGCTCAGCCAAGCGATCCACCACGGGTACTTCCTGATCATGCTCTCCATCAAACCGTTCTGGCGGACTTTGCCGTTGATGGTCTGCTTGAGCTTGAGCTTGTAAACATCCTCGATTTCATCCTTAGTGACTATGCAGGGGCCCATGGGGGCGCAGCCGTCGAAGTTCTTAGCGAAGAAGAACCCGTCGGGTCCTCCGAAGCGTCCGCCGTCACGTATACTCAGGTCATTGACGATCGTGAACCCGTAGATGTAGGACTCGCCGTCCCCTTCCTTAATGTCCTTTCCACCCTTGCCAAGGACGGCACCGACCTCTACCTCATAGTCGAGGCGCTGCGTCCTCGCGGGGTAAGGAGTGCAGCCGTCGGGGTCGACAACGTTACGAGCCTGCTTCCAGAAGCCCCACGCGTGGTAGGTTCCCTCCTTGACCTGCTTCTTTATCTCCTCAACTGTTGTGGGACGCCCCATCATCTTGGAGACGTCCGCGCTGTGGTCGTAGAAGTTGGCGCCGGCCATCGCGATCCTGCTCGCCGGGCTGGGGAGAGGCGCGTGCAGTTTCGCTTCATCGGCCTTGTAAACGAGTTTTTCGCTGCAAGAGTCGACCTTCGCCTTCTTCGCGTAGGTAACAGTCTTCTCGGCTGCCTTGAGTCCTGCGTCTCCTTCCTGGATGAAGCTTAGCAGGCAGGAAGGCACCTCCGCGTCTGCCTTGGCGCAGGCGCGTGCCTCACCCTTGCTCTCGAGCAGTGCAGCGTAGGCGTGGTTGAGGTCAACGACTGAGCCGTCTTCGAGCCATGCGCCAAGCCTCTTCTTTGGACCGAATATAACGAGCTTCATAAAGGGTCGCTGAATAATCGCCCCGACCCACGATTTAAGTGTGAGCAGGCTTTCTGCCGACGGGGCAGGCATCGAGGCATCTTGTGCACTCGATGAAGCTCCCTGGAGTCGGCCTGATTATCAATTTCTCGGTCAGCTCCCTCACGTCCTCGTCAACGTCCTTCGATTCGGGACTCTCCAGCGCGTATACCATGCACCTCTTTATCGTGATGTTGTGTGGCTTCAGCGCCTTCGTCGGGCATGCCCCGATGCATCGAATGCAGTCTCCACAGAGGTCACCGGAGAAGGGTGAGTCTGGTTCCAGCTCTGCCGATGTGAGGACAGCACCGAGCCTAATCTTTGACCCGAATTCCCTCGTTACGATGACGGTGTTTTTCCCCTGCATCCCCAGCCCGGCAAGAGCAGCTGCAGGTTTCAGAGGCAGCCCCTCAGCCGGAACGGCGTCGAAGCCCTTCTCCCTGAGCCACCCGGCGAGCTGCCAAGTCTTCTTACCCACGACCTCAGAGTATAGTTGATGAAACTCGAACTTATTACCCGATTTGTGTAGACCGATCCCCTTCCAGCGTGGGTCGAGGGTATGGACGTTGAAGATTGGGTCCCAGATATGGTAGCCCAGCACGATAGCCGATTTTACTGTGGGCAGCTCATCCTCTGCCTCTACGAGCGTATGCACGCCTTCGACATCCCCCTTAGGTAGGCGTTTTAACCTCTCAAACGGCACGATACCGACAAGCTGGAATCCTATTTCACATGCCTTGTCCTTGACCTCGCGGCTCGTAACCATGAGATAAACAACTCCCCACAGGAAAATACTTAGTGACGTCACTTGACGGTGATAGGTTTATGCAGGCTTTGGTTTCTTGATCAACTCCCTTGCGAAGTCCTTCGCCGATTCGATATCACGTTCGTTTGGTCTGCCCTTGTTTATCCCCCCGAGCAACTCGTAGAACCCATAGGTGTCGAAGCCGAGGCAATACCATTCGCCCACGACCATGAATCCCTTGTCTCCGAGGTACTTCTTGAGCTCATCATGTGCCGCCTTTTGGCCAAATCCACCATACGTGCTAAACACGAAGACGTTCTTCCCATCATACCTCGGAAGCTCCTCAATGAACTTGATGAGCCTCTTGTCGAATCTGCCGAAGTAGTTGCCCGAGGCGAAGCCGACGAGATCGTAGTCGGTTAGCTGCCCCGGCTTGACGGCGGCGGGACTCCTCAGCTCCGCGTCAAGGACCGTTCCCATAGCTCTCGCGACAGCCTCGGTGTTACCGTGATGGTACGAAATGTAGACGATAAGCGTCTTCACAGGCAACCCGAAGTGATGCCCGCATATCAACCTCCCCGTAAATACTGCAATTATCGGCAATTTTCAAGCATTTACTACGTGGGAACGGTTATATCCCGCGAGAGGAGATGTAAACGGATTCATCAAGGGAGATTACCACGATGATGGAGATCAGATTCCACGGAAGGGGCGGCCAAGGCGCCGTCACCGGAGTTAGGCTCCTCTCAACCGCCATGTACTACGAGGGAAAGTACACCCTCGGCATACCCATGTACGGCACCGAGAGGCGCGGAGCGCCGGTCCAATCGTTCCTCAGGGTCAGCGATGACAAGATTTGGGAACGCGACCTAGTCCACGAGCCAGACATGGTCGTCGTCCTAGACCCACTCCTCGCGAAGACCGTCCCCGTCACACAGGGACTCAAGAAGGGCGGGCTCGTTCTCGTCAATCACCCACATGGCGGTCTCGAGACAGGCATCGGCGGCCCATACAAGGTCGCCACCGTCGACGCGACTAAGGTCGCCATGGAGACAATCGGCAGGCCCATCACCAACACCGCCATCCTCGGCGCATTCGCCAAGGTGACTGGTATGGTCAAGCTTGAGAGCCTCGAAAAAGCTGCGCACCACCAGTGGAGCGGGCGCATCTGCGAAATGAACATAAAGGCTATGCAGAAGGCATACGAGGCTGCCACCCCCGTCGTCGACGTTTCAAAAGTTAAGATGGAGGAGGTTAAACTCGAGGGCCGCGCACGCAAGGCAGGTGAGAGAGACGTCTCCAGTTGGAGGCTCTACCGTCCAGTCTTTAACGACGCAAAGTGCGTCGGCTGCAAGCGCTGCTTCATACTCTGCCCCGAAGTCGCAATCGGCATGCAGAACAACAAAGCCGTCGTCAACTATAAGCACTGCAAGGGCTGCGGAATCTGCTTCGAGGAGTGCCCAACAAAGGCGATCAGCTGGGTCCAGGAGACCATCTAAGGAGGAGAATGATAAATGCCAGAAAAGTTCGAGGTTATGGTCGGTAACAAGGCGGTCGCCCACGCCGTAAGGCTTTCGAGGGCGAAGTTCATCTCCGCCTTCCCAATCACCCCCCAGACAACCATCGTCCAGTACATCGCAGACATGGTCGCAAACGGTGAGATCGACGCGGACTATGTCACGACTGAGGGCGAGCTTACCGCGCAGGCATCCGCGTTCACCGCGGGAGCCGCAGGCGTACGCGCCTTCACAGCAACCGCGGGACCAGGACTACTCTACATGCACCACCCAATGCTTGCCACCCGTAACAACCGGGTTCCCGTCGTCATGGCGCTCATGCACAGGGGCATCAAGGGTATGGACCCCGACCAGACCGATATGATGGCGCAGCGCGAGACCGGCTGGATGATGCTCGAGTGCGAGAGCGGTCAGGAGATACTCGATACCGGCCTTATGGCGTACAAGATCGCCGAGGACGAGCGCGTCCGCCTCCCAGTCATTTTCGCAGGCGACGGCTACATACTTAGCTACACAGATGAACCTATCAACATCCCCGACGAAGCAAAGGTCGACGCCTTCCTTCCCCCATACAAAACGACGATCCCACTCCTCCCAGACCAAGGACCAGAGAGCAAGGTGTATCAGATGAAGGCTTGGAGCGTCGGACGCGACCCACAGGCAACCTTCCAAGACGACCAGCAGGCGATGGAGAACGCCAAGAAGGTCATTAAGGAAGTCAACGCCGAGTACAAGAAGATGTTCGGCCGCGGCTACGGAAACGGCCTCGTCGAGGAGTACAAGACGAAGGACGTCGACGCAGTCATCGTCGCCATGGGAACGATAGCTAGCACAGCGCGCGTCGCAGTCGACAAGCTTCAGGCAGAGGGCAAGAAAATCGGCCTCGTAAAGCTCAAGACCATCAAGCCCTTCCCCGCCGAAGAGTTCGAGAAACTCGGCCCTAGGTTCAAGGCGATGGGCATCGTCGACCGCAACATAAGCATCGGCTCCGGAGGCTGGACCTTCGGCGAGATAAGGAACGCCATGTACGAGCTCGACGAGAGGCCCAAGACGCTCCAGTTCCACGCGGGACTAAACGGCAAGGAAGTCCGAGTACAAGACATCATGAAGATAGGCGAGAAGACCCTCAAGGCCGCGAGTGGCTCCAAGGTTTCTCCCCTAGTGGAGTGGGTCTAAGGAGGATAATGAAATGAGCAAACCAGTTCCACTCGTGAAGTTAGACGAGAAAGAGTACATCTCAGCTGCGAACCAGTCCTGCCAGGGATGCACCGGCGCATCCGTCGCAAGGATCGTCGCAAAGGTCCTGAAGGACAAGATGGTCCGCCAGGAGGTCGCCTGCTGTGGACCAGCGTTCGGCAACCTAGAGCAGCCGAGCATCTACGGAGAAGTCTTCGAAGGCGCAGGCGCAATGTCCACGGGACTCGCCCACGCCTTCAAGAGGATGAACCGCGAGGACGCCATCGTCACCACCATCGTCGGTGACGGAGGCACAACCGACATCGGCTTCCAGGGACTCTCAGGCGCAGCTGAACGCAACGAGAACGTACTCTGGGTCTGCTACGACAACGAGGCATACATGAACACCGGCGGCCAACGCAGCAGCGCCACCAGCAAGTACGCAGAGACAACCACCACCCCGGTCGGCGAGTTCAGCCGAGGCAAGAAGGAACGGAAGAAGAACGTCGCCGCCATGGTCGCCCTCCACAGGGTACCATACATGGCAACGGCAAGCATCGCCTACCCCGAGGACTTCATCGGTAAGCTCGAGTACGCCAAGAACATCAAGGGCTTCCGCTTCATCCAGATCTCCGCGCCATGCCCGACAGGCTGGAGGTTCGACCCCCAGTACGCGGTCAAAATAGCGAAGGAGATGGTCCTCAGTGGCATGTGGCCCCTCTACGAGGTCATCAACGGCGAGAGCTTCCGCCTCACCTACAAGCCGAAGGAGATCAAGCCGATAAAGGACGTCCTCAAGATGCAGGGCAGATTCCGCCACATCACCGAGGACGAGATAAAGGACATGCAGGACGACGTGACCGCTTACTGGGGCCGCCTCGTCTCAAAAGATGGTAAGGAGTTCTTCTAACTTCCTTATCATTTCTACTTTATTCTTATAGTCAGGTTTTTCCGGTTACAATCAGTAAATAGTTTCCATATTCCGTTTTTCAGGGGAATTTTTAAACTCTGATATTATTCTCTATACCAACATAAACAATATAAACAGTCATTAGAATAAATACTGATTCCTATTGCCGCACTCGATTCAGGGCAAAGGTAGGCTGATGTGAACATGGCGAAGATATTGCTTCTAGGTCTCTCGGGAGATACTGGGTGCCAGGTAGCGACTGTTGGGCTACATGAAGCCCTACTCGGCATTCTCAAGGCGAACGAGTTGGTCTATGCGCCGACACTTATGGATGCAAAGACGATCCCCGACAAGATCGACGTCGCTATTATCGAGGGGGGGTTGCGTACTGAACACGAGGTTGAGATTGCTAAGACGATCCGGGAGCGTTCCAGCGTCCTGATAACACTCGGCTCCTGTGCCTGCTTTGGTGGAGTCCCCGGACTCGCCAACCTCGAGCAGGGCGAGGAACTCCTCAAGAAGATCTATTCTCAGAAAGGGACAGTTGCCGCTGAGATGCCTAGTCTAGATCGCCTTCTCGAAAAGCAGCAGGCGATCGGAGACTACGTCAAGGTTGACTTCAAGATACCGGGGTGCCCTCCGGAGACCGGAGAGATCGCCACTATTCTGACGTCTCTACTGAGCGGAAAGATCCCCGAGCAAAGTAAGACTGACGTCTGTGAGTTATGCCCGCGGGAGCGTATTGGCGAGTATAGCAAGAAGCTGAAGCGGATTTACGAGGAGGTCGACGATCCTAGCAGGTGCCTGCTTGAGCAGGGTTTCCTCTGCATGGGACCTGCGACCATGGGCGGATGTGGCGCGCCTTGCCCACAGGCAGGAATGCCCTGCGATGGCTGCCGCGGGCCTACGGCGGGCAACAGCGACCAAGGGCTCGCTATGCTCGACGCCCTCACGAGCCTAACTCGTGAGGCTAATGAGAACTTCAGCCTCCCCCAGTACGTGGGGACGCTCTACAGGTACACGTATCCAAGCAGCAAACTCGCGAAGGTTCTTAACGGAGGCGGCAAGAAGTGACAGAAACAATAACAATAAATCCCTTAACCCGGCTTGAGGGAACCGGCAAGGTCAAGATAGAGGTCGAGAACGGCGCGATCAAAGACCTCCAACTAAACATCGCCGTCGGTCCCAGGTTCTTTGAGTACCTGCTCACGAATAAGCAAGCGGAGGACGCGCCGAGGATAAGTGAGCGGATCTGTGGCATCTGCTACGTCAACCATCACCTGGCATCGGTGAAAACTATAGAGGACGCGTGGGGTGTACAGGTGCCCGAGGTCGCCACACTGCTAAGGCGCACACTGAACGCGGCGAGCTTCGTGACGAGCCACGCGCTCCACCTAGCCTTCTTGGCGCTCCCTGACCTCCTCCCCATACAGAACCGCAACGTAATAGGTGTCGCCGACGCCAACCCGGAGCTCGCAAACGCGGCGCTCCAGCTCCACGAGTATGGAAATAGGGTTGTAACCGAGATAGGTGGGAGACCCGTCCACGTCGTCACGAGCGTCCCTGGCGGGCAGACGAAGGGTCTCACTGGTGAGGCACGATACAAGCTCCTCAGGGAGGGACGCATAGCGCTCACGAACGTTAGGAAGATCGCGGACGCTTTCTTCTCCATCTACGAGAAGCGTGTAAACGACCCGACGGAGTACATGAGCCTTGAGGCGCCCTACATGGGCATGGTCAACAAAGATGGCGGATACGAGCTATACGACGGTGACATAAGAGTCAAGAACGGAGATGGGACCCAGCTATTCCAGTTCCTAGCACAGGAGTACTACAAGCGCCTCGAGGAGACTACGAGTGCCCACAGCTTCACCAAGATACAATACCTCAAAGACTTAGGTCCCAAGGACGGCTTGATGCGCGTCGGCCCCCTCGCTAGGATAAACGTCATCGACAAGATGCACTGGAATACAGCAGCCGAGTACATGAGGCGTTACGAGAAATTATTCAAGCGTCCCACGGATGACACGGCAGCATACAACCTAGCCCGAACCATTGAACTCGTCGCGTCGGTCGATGAGATTCTTGATGGGCTGGGCAACGACTTAATCATGACGGAGCGAACTCGCGAGCCTGTCAAGGCTAGAGCAGGCACGGGCTACGCCTTCGTCGAGGCACCTCGCGGGCTTCTCTTCCATAGCTACGAGATAGACGAGAAAGGCATCATCAAGGAAGCGAACATCGTCGCGCCGACTACCTTCAACCACAAGAGCATCGAGAACAATCTGCGATGCTGGGCCGATGCCCACGCCTCGGCATTCACGAGGAAGGAGACGAGGCAGGATGCGATGTGGGGCATCGAAAAAATCGTCCGCGCCTACGACCCCTGCCTGAGCTGCAGCGTTCACATGGTCGAGGTTGACGTGACAGTGGATGGAGAGGAGTACACGAACAGGAGGCAGGCACAATGAGTGCACTCGTATTCTTCGAGACATTCGGTGAGACCCTGAAGGAGAAGCTCGACGTCGACACCCTGGAGATGTACGCGAAGAAGATCGAGGGTGTCTACGACACCTACCAGATACCTCTGCTCAACCAAAAGGTGATGCTCGAGAAGCTCATCGAGGTGAAGCAGAACGGCGGAAAGGATGTTTCAAGCGTCGTCGCAGTCAGCGGATCAAGAGTAAGACTCGAAAAACCCCTGCAGAAGGCGATGGAAGGCGCCGGTCTTGACCCGAACCAACTCGTCATCACGAACGTCCGCGAGCAGTGCGCCCTCGTCCATGATAGAGTGGAAGCAACTGAGAAGGCAAAGAGCCTCCTCCGCATAGCCGTCAAGAAGGCGAGACTCAGCACGCCCCTCGAGAGGAAGGTCGTGCAGCGCTTCAACGAGGTCCTGGTCATCGGTGGAGGCGTCTCGGGTATCCAGGCGTCACTCGACCTAGCCAAGCTCGGTGTCATGGTGCACCTAGTCGAACGCGAGCCGACCATCGGGGGAATGATGCCACTGCTCGGCAAGACATTCCCCGAGGATAGCTGCGCCATCTGCATTGGCGGTCCCAAGATGATGGACGTCGGTAACGAGCCGAGCATAGAGGTGCTCGACAACAGCGAGGTCGAAGCAGTCATCAGGATGCCTGTGGGCTACCGCGTACACGTGAAGCGGAAGCCACGATACGTCGACGCGGAGAAGTGCGTAGCCTGTGGGCAGTGCACGGAGAGGTGTCCGGTTAGTGTTCCCGACCAGATAAACGGGGGCATCAACATGCGTAAGGCAGTGTACCTCCCCCACCCAAACGCCGTGCCGAGGAAACATATCATCGACCCCGAAGCTTGCCTATATCTCACAAAGGGCAGCTGCCGCCTCTGCGAGCGTGTCTGCCCCAATCAAGCCATAAACTTCAAGGATGAAGAAAAGTACCGGGACTTCTATGTCGGCTCGATAATCGTTGCCACCGGCGTTGACAACTGGGATGCACGAAAGCACCCCAAGTATGGAGCGCAGTACCCGAATGTTATTGACCAGTTCCAACTGGCACGTTACCTGGACGGTGAAGGGCCTACGGCAGGCATACTAACCAAGCCGAGCGATGGACAAAAGCCGAAGAAGATCGTCATGATACAGTGCGCAGGAAGCCGCGACCCTGAGATCAACCCTTGGTGCAGCCGATACTGCTGCATGGCAGCCATGAAGCACGCAGAGGAGATCAAACTCCACCACGGTTCAGATATCGACATCACGATACTCTATAAGGACATACGCGCCGGCGGCAAATACTACGAGGAATTCTACAACCGCGTAAAAACAGTGGGCATCAACTTCGTCCACGGCAACCTCGACGTCGTTAAAGAGGTCGAGGGCGGGGATCTCATCGTCGAGTACACCGATGGGAAAGGACAGAAGACATCGACGCCTAGCGACCTAGTCGTCCTCAGCACCGGCATGGTGCCAAGCAAAGGGACGCTCGACCTCGCAGAGAGGCTCGGTATCGAGATCGGCGCAGACGGCTTCTTCAAGGAGGTGGACACGAAGGTCGCGAGCACCATAACGAAGAGGCCAGGCATCTACCTCGCCGGGGCGTGCCACTCCCCAAAGGACATACCCGAGTCTGTCTCCCAAGCGAGCGCAGCGGCAGCGATGGCAGGACTCCACCTCATGAAGGAGGTTGACGCAAACAGGCCGATCCTGACTCCGAAGGTTGACGAGGTGAGGTGCGGGCGCTGTGGTGTCTGCCCAACAGTCTGCCCATACCAGGCGATCACCATGCCCGCGGAGGGCCCTGTTCGCATAGACGAGACGCTATGCCAGAGCTGCGGTCTATGCATATCCAGCTGTCCGACGCGCGCCTTAGACAACCCGAACTTCGGCTTCGACCTCGTCGACGCCCAGGTAAAGGCGGCACTCGAAGGGCGAAAAGGGACAACTGTTGTGGGCTTCGCCTGCGCCGACTGCGGTTACAGACTGCTCGACATCGCGGGTGTCACAGGGGTGAAGTACAGCCCCTCATTCATCCCCATTTACGTCCCCTGCATGAGCACGATCAGCCTACGCCACATAGTTGGGGCTCTCGACCACGGGGCAGACGGCGTAATGCTCATAGGGTGTGTCAAGGACCGCTGCCACTATGAGAAAGGCGTGGAGCACGCTGAGGGGCAGCTCAGGTTCATGGAGAACCTCTACGGAGAGGCGGGTATGCCAATTAGGGTCCTCAAGAGCTGCGGCTCGATGCTCGAACAGTTCCTCACCGAATTGGATGGATTAGTCAAGCAGATTGAGGAGGCTAAGTAATGAGCAACAACAAGGAAGAGCCACGCGTAGGAGTCTTCGTCTGCAGATGCGGCCTTAACGTGGCAAAGTCGGTTGACACAACGAGCCTAAAGGAATACGCCTCAAAGCTGCCAGGCGTTGTCTACACGGAGGAGAGCGACTTCGCCTGCAGCGACGCCGGTGTCAAGTCGATAAGCGAAGCGATAAAAGCCACCGACGTGAACCGCGTCGTCGTCGCGGGCTGCTCCCCGTGGCTTCACGAGCCCACATTCCAGCGCATGATGGAACGCGTCAGACTCAATAAGTACCTACTAGAGATCGCGAACATAAGAGAGCATTGTGCCCTCCTCTACCCCGGCCAAATACTCAAGGCGACCGAGAAAGCCAAGTTCATAGTCAAGGCCGCAGTCGAGAGAGCCAAGACCTTGGAGCCGATAGAGAAGAAGAGGTTCCCTGTTCAAAAATCCGTCCTCGTGCTCGGGGGTGGAGTCGCTGGAGTTGAGGCCGCCAAGAGGATCGGGGACCTCGGAATAGAGGTGTTCCTCGTCGAAAAGACCCCCTTCCTAGGCGGAAAGGTGCTACAGCTCGGCTCTGTCTTCCCGAGCGACGACTGCGGAACGTGTGTTTCGCCGTGCGGAGATGACCTGCACCGCAGATGCTTCTATAGGAACACGATCTCCCACCATGAGAACGTCAACATCCTCACATCGGCCGAGCTCAGGAAACTGACGGGACACATCGGCAACTACAAGGCAACCATCGGCGTCAACCCGCGTCTCGTCAACGAGGAACTCTGTATGGGCTGCGGGAAGTGCGCAGAAGTCTGCCCCGTCGAAGCGCCGAACGAGTTCAACTTTGGCTGGGACAAGAGGAAAGCAGTCTACCTCCTCAGCGACCAGGCTCTGCCGAGGGTTTACGCGATAGACCCCGGCACATGCACGAGATGCGGGAAGTGCGCAGAGGCATGCCCGGTAAAAGCGATTGATTTGGGTGAGCAGCCACGTGAGATGACTGTCAACATCGGCGCAGTCGTCGTGGCGACCGGCTTCCAGACGTTCGACCCAAAGGGCATGTACGGCTTCGGGGAGAACCCTAACGTAGTCACGCAAATGCAACTGGCGAGGATGCTCGATCAGTCCGGCCCGACTAAGGGGAAGGTAATACGCCCCGGCGACGGACAGGAACCTAAACGCATCGCTATGATACAGTGCGTCGGCTCACGCGACCCCAAGGGACATGAGTACTGTAGTAAGATATGCTGCAGTATCGCTGTGAAGCATGCGGTTGAGGTCATGGAGAAGAATCCTGAATCCGGCCTCGCAATTATCCATAAGGACATACGGTTGACCGGGAAGCACTATGAAGACTACTACTACAGGGCACAGAACTTGGGAGTTCGTCTCCTGAGAGGCGAGGTTGATGATGTAACGACTATGCCCGACGGATCAATACACATCGACGTGAAGGACGAATACGGCGAGATTGTACCTCTCTACGTAGATCTTCTAGTACTTTCGACTGGCCTTGAGCCATCCATAGGAACCCCCGAACTGGCACAGAAGCTGGGCTTACCCCTATCCGCAGACGGCTTCTTTGCTGAGCGTGGACCGAAGATCGAGCCGCTTGATACCGCCGTTGAGGGAATCTTCATAGCGGGCACCGCACACGGACCAAAGGATATTCAGGAGAGCGTGACACAGGCACTCGGCGCGACCGGGCGCGTAGCCTCGATGCTGATGCGTGGGGAGATGGAGATAGACCTCGCGAAGGCATGGGTAGACAAGGAGAAGTGCGTTGGCTGCGGTGCCTGCGCGAGTATTTGCCCATTCGCTGCCATCGAGTGGAGCGCCTTTGGCGAGCCCAAAGTCATAGAGGCGGCGTGCGAGGGTTGTGGTATCTGCAGCGCGGTCTGCCCCGTCTCAGCAATGCAACTGCGCCATTACAAGGACGACCAAATCATCCCAAAGATCAAAGCTATACTTACGCCGAAGTGGCTCAGCGAGGAGAAGAAGGACGAGCCTGTCATCGTCGCCTTCGCCTGCCAGTGGTGCAGCTACGCTGCCGCGGACACTGCGGGCAACATGGGGATGGAATACCCTGACAACATACGCATAATCAGGGTTCCCTGTAGCGGGCGTATAGACGCCACGCACATCATCTCAGCCTTCAAGAACGGCGCCGATGGGGTGATTATCAGCGGCTGCCTCCCTACTCAGTGTAACTACCTCACAGGAAACCTCGAAGCCATCGACCGCGTCGACGCAATGAAGAAGACACTAGACGTATTAGGCATCGGCGGCGAGCGCATCGAGACCATCTTCACAAGCGCATGCATGCCGACGTGGCTTGTAATGATGTTTAAGGACTTCACGGAACGAGTGCAGATGCTAAACGAGGCCGCAAAAATGAAGCCTGAAACCGTCCCTCACGACTAGTTAGTAAAAATTACGCGGATATCAGACAGGTCATCGTCGAGACGACACCGGGCATATTTCTGATGTCCATGACCATCTTCTTTATCCCCATCGTCGAAGGGTCCTGACAGAGTGTGTATATGTCGTATGGACCGTAGATCATGTTTGCCTCTACCACGCCGGGGAACATCTTGATCTTGTTGTATAAGTTGGTGTCCACCTGCGACTTCGACTTCACCAGGATCAAAGCCTTCTGCATATAGATCAATATAGTAATTACAATAATTAATATAAATGCTTACATCCGTATTGGGTTTGAACGTATCCGCAAAAAATTTCTTAAATATCTTATAATGTATAAAAAAATATTATCTAATCGGATATTTGCCGAGAGTATTAGCTTTTAGAGTTAGCTGGATAAATTTAAATCGCATGTTGATGAGTTTATCTACGATTGTCATGGAACAGGCTCTCATCCTCGTTGTACTGGCGCCCACGTTCAAGTCAGAGACGCTTGAGAAGATACGCGCGATACCCGGAGTAGCCATGGCTCATCTCCTCTATGGGCCATACGATCTCTTCGCGACGATTAAGGTTGAGACTCTCAACGAGATGAGAGCTGCCGTTATAAAGATCCGCGAGACCGAAGGCATAAGGTCTACTATAACATGCAACGTCATCAAGCAACCTTAATTTTTTTTTGCGTTTCTAATCCCAATTCGCGTTTCGGGCATGATCTCAGTATGACAGGGACTATCTTTTACAAGCGAAGGGAGGCAAGGTTCGAGTCTTTCCCCGCGGAAAACTACGTCGACTATATGACTAACGTTATGCCTATTCCTGAAAAACACCTGTTCTATCTTCCAAATAGGGGAACGGTGATCATATGTGAAGTTAGAGCAGGCGAAAGGGGGGGAAAAAATCTTGTGTGGGCGGTTGATAAATTTGATAGAGTTCCCGTGACATCAATGATAAACATGGACACTCGTAAGATCGACGAGATTTTGGCGGTTCTAATTGAGGGTGAAGCGTCTCATCCCTGTGACTTGTGCGAAGAAGTCTTGGGTAGTCATCTGAATTTTTTTCAATAATTGCATCAGAAAAGGAAGGGTGATAAGAAACAGCTGGTTTCTAGCCTACGATCAACAGAGTCGTTGTTGAGACCACGGAGGGGTATCCTCTCAGCTCCATAACCAGCTTGGTCATCTCAAGGGACTTG
>JBFYNQ010000016.1:0-9677 GCA_041304265.1 Candidatus Bathyarchaeota archaeon
CCTTGACGGAGGCGAGACTGCTAGCGATGCCGTCGTGGCTAGCTACGGTTGGGACGCTTATGAAGGCCTTCCCCATCTTCGCGGCGGCGAGCTTAGCGACATCAATGTTCCTACCACCACCAACGCCGATAAGGACATCCACGTTCGCCCTACCCGCATCCTCCATGACGCGACCCACCGTCTCAAGCTGGGCGTCCTCGACTATTGAGCGGCCCGACGCTATGCCGTCATTGGCGAGAATCCATTGCACTTTCTCTCCAGCAACCTTGAAAGTGCTCTTACCCGTCACGATGAGCGCTTTACGATACCCGAGTTCCTTGCAGATGCCGTTCAGGTTTGATAAAACACCCTTTCCCACGAGGACGATTCTCGGCAGGTCTATCCTGTGGACGGGAATAGCCTTCGGCAGATCGGGTGAGGACATCGGGGAGCCTCAGTGCTGAAAGCATTGGGGGAGCCCGTGGGCTTTAACCCCTACGGTCACCCATTTTTCAATAAATCGAAAAGGTTTTTAAACAACACGCAGAATCTAGAATTGGTCTTCCTTCTAAGGATACCCTCTCTAGAGCATTAGTAGGGAAGGAATATGTCAAAGGAAATCGAGGCGTTCAAAGGAACAACGACGGTGGGCGTCGTCTGCAAGGACGGCGTCATATTAGGCACAGACACGAGAGCTACGGCTGGCAATTACGTAGCTAGTAAGCACGCGAAGAAGGTCTACCAGATCACAGGAAACCTCGCCATGACCATCGCCGGCGGCGTAGCCGTTGCGCAGAGGGTCGTCGAAATACTCAAGGTTAACACCCGTCTCTACGAGCTCGAGAAGGGGCGCCCTATGCCGGTTAAATCGGCAGCGACACTAGTTTCAGGCATACTCTTTCAAAACCGTGAGGCCGGTGCACCTCTACCCATGCAAGCGATAGTCGGCGGATACGACTCTACCGGCGCTCACATATTCAACTTAGACCCCTTCGGTAGCCTTCTTGAGGATAAGATGATCTCCACCGGCTCAGGCAGTCCTTTCGCCTACGGCGTGCTCGAAGCACTCTACAAGGAGGAGAAGACCGTCAAGGAGATGCTCCCCATCGTTGCGAGAGCGATAGACTCCGCGATGAAGAGAGACACATACAGCGGCGACAGCTTCGACGTCGCCGTAATCGACAAGAAGGGGTTCCGTGAACTCTTACCCTCCGAGAAAGAAGCGTTACTAAAGGCATAGTTGGATGCAGGGATGCAGAAGCCCCAAGGACTTAGTTACGAAGAGATCAGGAAGACAATCCTCGAGAAGATTCCCGCCGAGGTCGGCATAACGCGTATCGAATTCGAGGGCCCACGCCTGGCGATCTACACGCAGAAGCCCGAGGTTCTCGTCGAGCAAAGCCACATAGTAGGCGAGATCGCGAGCATAATCAAGAAGCGCATTGTCGTGCGCAGCGACCCCTCCGTCCGCGTCAACGAACTGGAGGCGGAGAGGATGGTCAAAGAGATCCTCGCCGAGGCGGGGCTCGTACAGAGCAACTTCGACCCGAGCCTTGGAGAGGTAACGCTCGAGGTGGAGAAGCCCGGCGTCGCCATAGGTAAGAACGGACAAAACCTGCTTGAGATCGTTAAGAAGACCCGCTGGAGCCCGAACGTAGTACGCTCACCGCCGATCCCCAGCATGACAATCAAGATGGTCAGGGGCTACATCTACGGCAAGAGTAAGGAACGTGAGCGTTTCCTCCGCGAGACTGGCGAGGCGATCTACCGCCCCATGTACCAGCAGAGCGGGGATGTCAGGGTCACCTTCCTCGGCGCGGCCAGGCAAGTTGGCAGGTCAGCTGTGCTCATCAGAACGAGGGAGAGCCGCATCCTCATGGACTGCGGAATCAACCCGGGCACATCCAACCCCATCGGCGCGTACCCACGCATCGACACGGAGGAGTTCGACATCAGCAAGCTCGACGCCGTCGTCATCACACATGCCCACCTGGACCACTGCGGCTTCCTTCCCTATCTCTACAAGTACGGCTACGAGGGTCCAATCTACTGCTCCGAACCAACCGCCAGCCTAATGGTGCTCCTTCAGAGCGACTACCTCGACGTCACCGGGAAGGAGGGGCGCTTCCTCCCATACAGCAACGAAGAGGTTCGCGAGGTGATCATGCGAACGATACCCCTCGGCTATGGCGAGGTCACCGACATCAGCCCGGACATTCGCCTCACGCTGCACAATGCGGGACACATACTCGGTTCAGCTCAGGCACACCTCCACATAGGCAAGGGACTCCACAACGTAGTCTACACGGGCGACTTCAAGTACGGCCCAACACAGCTACTGCAACCGGCTTCAATCCAGTTCCCACGCGTCGAAACACTCATCATGGAAAGCACTTACGGTGGCCTCGATGACACTACGCCCGACCGCGAACAGACGGAGGCATCTTTCGTCGAGATAGCGAATAAGACGCTCTCTAAGGGCAAGCTCCTGATCCCAGTCCCCGCAGTGGGGCGCGCGCAGGAGATCATGATGGTCATAAACAAGTACATGAAGGAGGGCAAGATGACGGAGGCACCCGTCTACATCGAGGGCATGATTAGCGAGGTCACCGGTATCCACACTGCCTACCCCCAGTACCTTAGCAACGACATAAGGGACCAAATACTCCGCGATGGCATCAATCCCTTCGAGAGCGACTACTTCACCGTCGTCAAGCAGCAAGACAAGAGAGATGAGATAGTGAATGGGGGACCAGCCATCATTATGGCAACAGCAGGCATGATGGAGGGCGGCCCCGTTATAGACTACTTCAAGCGCCTCGCTCCGGACGAGAATAACGCCCTCTGCTTCGTAAGCTACCAGGTCGCCGGCACAATGGGTCAGCGTGTCCAGTCAGGCATGGGTTCAGCCCAGATGTATGGGCAGAACGGTAAGATGGAGATCATAAACGTCGCCATGAAGAACTATACCGTCGAGGGCTTCAGTGGCCACAGCGACTGGCGCCAACTAGTCAACTTTGTCCGCCGTCTCCACCCGCAGCCGAAGCGCGTCTTCGTTATACATGGCGAGGAGTCGAAATGCGAGAACCTCTCACGCGTCATAGCTAAGCAGAGGGGCATCTACGGCATCGCGCCTGAGAACCTCGACACCTACACCCTCGCGTAGGCTTCTTATCCTCCGCGGCTTATTCTCACCCGATGAGCGATTCCGGGCTCAAGGTTAGGAGGAGGCGCGCCCTCAGGAGGCAGGACGCTCGGACGGTCCTAGAAGGCGCAGCGAAGTATCTACAAGGTATGACATACACGAAGGTTGAGGAGGCGGAGACGGAGGACAGCGCCCGCATCTACCTACTGGATGATGAGATTCTTCTGTTCGCCGTCGAGGGGATCATTTACCCGACATTAAGGTGTAAGTGTGTTGACTCCTTGCCGGCGGTCGTCGTCGACATGGGAGCGATTCCATTCGTGTGCAAGGGTGCTGACGTAATGGCTCCAGGAATAACTGATATCAAGACGCCGTTCGAGGAGGGTGCACTCGTCGTAGTTCGCGACGTGAAACATGGCAAAGCACTCGCTATAGGAAAGGCACTGCGTGGCTCAGCTGCCATATTGGCTGAGAAGAAGGGAAAAGTCATACACAACCTCCACTATGTCGGCGACAGGATCTGGGAATCAAAACCCTGATCGCATAAACTTTATCCGCCCTGCCCGACTCATTCACTGGATTCGATATGGGTAAAGGCATGCTCGAGGGCGTACGCATCCTCGACTTCGGACACGTATACTTCGGACCATATTCCACAATGGTCCTTGCAGATATGGGAGCAGAAGTGCTCAAGGTCGAGCCCCCGTGGGGCGAGATCAATCGGCTCGGTACTAACCTCTTCGGAGGCGCAAGCGCGAGCTTCCACTACCTGAACAGAAACAAGAAAGGCCTTGCGCTTAATCTCAAGGACCCCAAGGCCCTTGAAATAATCAAAGAGCTCGCCAAGAAGAGTGATGTCATTGTAGAGAACTTCAAACGTGGTACAATGGACAAGCTTGGCCTCAGCTACGAGCAGATAAAGGCGGTCAAACCTGACATCATCTACGCAAGCCTTAGCGGCTTCGGCCTCTACGGTCCTTTCAGCGAGAGGACGAGCTTCGCCCCCATCGGCGAGAGTGAGAGCGGTTGGCATCGGCTAAGCGGCGACAACATCGACCCCAACGGGCCACCGGTGGTTCCCGCGGAGTACCATGGAGACCTTGACCCCGGCCTTTTCGCTACAATCGCGATACTTGGAGCCCTCCGCCACCGTGATAGGACCGGTGAGGGCCAGTTACTCGACGTCGCGCAGTTGGATGTTATGATCGCACAGTGCGGGGTCAGTATCGCGAGCTACAGCTTGAGCGGCAAGCTCCCCTGGGTCACGAGACAGGCGAGGAAGGGCATTGGCGCTTGGGGCTTCTTTAAGTCAAAGGATGACAAGCACATTTACGTCGCTGCCGATCAGAATATGGACGGCAGGGTGATGAAAGCGATAGGCGTAGATGAGATCGAGGAGGGCAGCGATGTCTTCAAGAAGTGGGTTGAGGGGCAGATCGCCGCGGATGCTATTAACATTCTCGCCGCGAATGCCGTCCCTTGCGCGCCCGTCAATCACATCCCCGACATGTTTGAAGACCCGCAGGTCAAAGCACGCAATACCGTCGTCGAGCTGGAGCATAAGCTCGCGGGGAAGTTCAAGGTGCCGCAGCACCCGGTCAAGTACAGTAAAACGCCGCCTGAGATCAAGTCCCCTGCCCCCCTGCTTGGTGAGCATAACGACGAGGTCCTTAAGGGTCTCCTCGGCTACGATGATGCAAAGCTCGCGGAGCTTCGCGCTGCAGGAATCATCGTCTAAACGGTATCTCAGTTTCTTCAAACCCACGGGTTAATACCGGTGGGCTCAACTCTCTCCGGCGTGCCGGTGAGTCTTTAAATCAGCGCCGGGAGACTCTTGAGTTGAATCTCCATGAGGGTTGGCGTCGTCTCCAGAACCGACATAGACGCGGTCTTCCCCGTTACCCGCCGCGTAATACAGCTCCTGGAGGAGAAGGGCATCAAGGTCTTGGTCGAGACCGAGACAGCGATGGCCCTAGAGCTTGACACTGAGACAGTCGACCTCACGGACATCGAGGCCGACTTCATAGTCGCCATAGGGGGCGACGGCACGATACTCAGGGTCGCCATGGGGATAAAGTTCCCCGACACACCCCTCCTCGGAGTCAACATGGGGCGCAGGGGCTTCCTCTGCGAGGTCCTCAAGGACGAGGTCGAGTACGCCATCGACAGAGCCATCAATGGGGATTACGTGCTGGAGGACTGCCTCAAGCTCCGCAGCCGCGACTGCGGTAAGAAGGAGGACTTCCCAGACTCCTTGAATGAGGTCCTTATCTCATCGAGCCTCCCCTCGAAGATGATACTCTGCAGACTCCTCATCGACGGTGAGCAGCTAACGGAGATACAGGCGGACGGCATACTCGTGGCGACGCCGACGGGTTCAACCGCATACAACCTCTCGGCGGGCGGCTCCATTCTCGCTCCAGGCGTAGACGCCATGATACTCACAGCCATTAACCCCTACAGCTATTTCCGAAGCATTACTCTCCCAGTCGGCTCAAAGGTCACCGTTGAACTACGTAAGCCGAGGGCAGACGCCCTCGCAATAGTGGACGGCAAAGTCTACACCGGCATTAAAGCACTCTCAACCATAGAGATAGAGGTCTCTAAGAACAGAACCCGATTCATACGCTTCAAGCCCTTCTACGAGAGGCTGAGAAGCCGCATTACGCATATACAGGCGCAGTGAGCGGCAATGAGGCGTGTAATTCTCGACACGTCCGCCTTTATACAGGGGTACAACCTGAGCCCCGAGGAGGACTACTACACAGTCCCCGAGGTCCTAGGTGAGATCAGGGAGGAGCTGGGCAGGAGGAGATATGAGGGTGCGCGGTCGTCGGGTAGGCTCAGAGAGACGCAGCCGGAGGAGAAATGGGTCGCTGAGATCGAGGTAAAAGCCACTCTATCGGGGGAGGCGCACAAGCTCTCGGACACCGACAAGCGGTTGCTCGCTCTCGGGCTCCAAATAAAGTCTCAGGGTGATGTCCCAACGATCGTTTCCGACGACTACTCAGTCCAGAACATGGCGTCTCGCCTCGGATTGAGGTTCGCCGCTCAAGCGACGAGGGGCATAAAACGGGTCTACGAATGGGTCATCTACTGTCCCGGCTGCAGAAGAAAATTCGAATCCCCGCAGGAGGACAACGTCTGCCCAGTCTGCGGGACAGAACTGAAGAGGAAGCCGCGGCGTTAGTCGATCCTCGGTACAAATTTTCCTGAGCCTTTCTTGGCGATGACCTCGCCATCCTCCATCACGACCTGGCCGCGGATCAGTGACATCACCGGCGCGCCTTTGAGCCTCCAGCCATCGTAGGGCGACCAGTGGCAAGCGGTGAGCAGATCGTCGTTACTCACTTGCATCTCTTTCTTCATATCAACGATCACGGCGTCGCCGTCCGCCCCAGGAACGAAGCCGCCCTTCCTCGGCCAGACCCCATATATCTTCGCGGGATTCTCCGTCGTCACCTGGACGAGCCTCTCCAACGTGAGCCATCCCTCGTTGACGGCGTTCAGCATCAGAGGCAAGAACGTCTCCAACCCGGGTATACCGTTCGGAGCCGCGAGCATGTCCTTAAGGCCGGCCATTTTCTCCTCCTTTGGATACGGGGCGTGATCTGTCGCCAAAGTGTCTATATGCCCCGCTGCGAGCAGCCTCATTATCTTCGCAACGGTCTCCTTGCTCCTAGCGGGTGGCGCGAACTTCGCCCACGGGCCGAGCTTCTTGACGTGGTCCTCGGTAAGGAAGAGGTACTGCGGGCAAGTCTCGATGTATACGTCCGCGCCTTCGATCCTCGCCCTCCGGGCGTAGTCGATGGTCTCGGGGACGCCCGTGTGGACTATAACGCCTCTGCACCCCGTGAGTTTCAGGTACTCGATTATCCTCTTGCCCGCCTCGATCTCTGCTATCGGTGGCCGCGCGTCGAGGTGGGCAGCGTAGTCCCTTCTACCCTCCGCTTTGAGGCGCCTTATGTTATCCTTTATCATCTGATCGTTCTCGGTATGTATCAACGCGAGCCCGTCAACCGCTGCGAGCTCCTTGAAGCCCTCGATTATCTCGCCGTCGAATGTCTGGGGCCAACCGGGACCAGGGTCTGAGACGAAGAACTTGATACCAGTTGCGCCGAGCTTCCACATCCCCGTCAGCGATCCCCGCGGGTAACCTGAGGCGCACGCGCCGTGGAGGGCGAAATCGACGAAGGCGTCCCTCTCATAGATCCTACGCTTCTCCTCAAACTGCTCGGGGGTGAAAGTAGGCATCTGGTATCCAGGCATCTCCAGCAGCGTCGTGAATCCGCCTCTCGCCGCCGCCTGTGTACCCGTTAGGGGAGTGTCAGGGGGACTGGTTGTGTGCGGGTGCCCGTCGAGGAGCCCGGGGAGGACTGGGCGTCCCTTCGCGTTTATCACCCTGTCGGCTCGAGGCAGGTGCGGGTCCTTCGCTACGGCGACGATCACTCCACAGTCTATGGCGACGCCTCCCTCAACGATGCCGCGTGGGGTGACGAGTTTGGCATTAGAGATGACGAGGTCTACGGTCAAGGCTATCGATGGATCAAGGACTGGTATGGGTAAAAGATTTTAGACCGGGCTTCGGGGGACGAAGGCGCCGCTGCCCTCTTTAACATGGACAGCGCCGTCCTCCATGGAGACCTCGCCCCTGATTATCGACATCACGGGAGCACCCTTAACGGTCATGCCGTCGTACGGCGTCCAACCACAGGCGGTAATCTGGTCGTCGTTCCTGATCTTGGTCACCTTCTTCAGGTCACAGATGACCATGTCGGCATCAGCGCCAGGAACGAGGGCCCCCTTCTTCGGATAAATGCCATAGATGCGCGCGGGATTCTCTGCCATCACGGCGGCGAGGCGCTCAAGAGTTATCCAACCGTCGCTGACGCCGTTGAGCATCAAATATAAGAATGTCTCAAGCCCCGGCATCCCGTTGGGAGCGGCGAAAATGTCGTTCATCCCCTCCAGCTTCCTCTCCTTCGAGTAGGGAGCGTGGTCCGTGGCTACGGAGTCGATGTGCCCGTCGGCGAGCATCTGCCTAATCGCCGCCTTGTCCGCCTTCCCTCTGGCCGGCGGGGCGAACTTGTTCCACGGCCCGTTTCTCACCACGTCCTCGTCTGTGAGATAGAGATATTGAGGGCACGTCTCCGTGAGCACCCTGACCCCGTCGAGGCGCGCCTTGTGCACGTCCTCGACGACCTCGGGCAGGCTCGTGTGGACGAGCATCCCCCTGCAGCCCGTCGCCCTGAGGAAGGTGATCATCCTCTGCCCAGACTCTATCTCGCTAATAGGCGGCCTGTGCTCTAGGTGGGCGGCGAAGTCCTTGCGCCCAGCTGTCTGGAGTCTCTTGAAGTTGTCTCGGAGGATGGCATCGTTCTCGGAGTGGATAAGAGCGAGGCCGCTGAAGCGTGCTATCTCAGCGAAGCGATCAAGTACCTCCCCATCGAATGTCTGAGGCCACTTGGGACCTGCGCTACTTATGAAGAACTTGAACCCCGTCGCTCCCTGTCCGTACATGGAGGTGAGATTGCCGTCGGGGTAGCCGCTGGCGCAGCCAGCGTGTATACAGAAGTCGACGTGGCTTGTCGCCTTGAAGAGATCGCGCTTTTTCTCGAACTCACCCGGGCTGAAGCACCCCATCTGCGTTCCCGGCATCTCGAGAAGTGTCGTGACTCCGCCCTTGGCGGCGGCGCGTGTACCCGTTGATGGCGTCTCCGGGGGAAGATAGGTGTGGGCGTGCCCGTCGAGAACCCCGGGTAGTATGTGCTTTCCACCCGCGTCTATTACTCGGTCACCCTCGGGGAGATGCGAGTCTTTAGCCACAGCGACGACCACGCCGCATTCGACCGCTAACCCACCTTCCACGATCCCGCGAGGCGAAACGATCCTCGCGTTCTTAACGACGAGATCCACCTTCAATCAGGACACACTCTGTAAAGGCTACGCCTATATCGTTTAAAATAGGCACCCATAAAACTGCCTACAACCAAAGTAGAAGAATTGTATCCAATATACGACCCTAACATCCCGGAGGGGCAGGATCGTCGATGGTTCAGGAGTCTAATCATCTTATGAAGAAAAAGAGGTTTATAGCCCTCATCTCCAATTTCCAGTTTTCCCTGTTTTCATAGAATTTTTGCGAGAAAATTCGTTTGGGACTCGTTCAAGGTAACTTTAAATCGGCTACCCTGCTCTGGGCTCTGAGAGAGGGATTTAATGGGAGTCGCCATAGATGTTCGTGACCTCAAGAAGAGCTTCGGAGACTTCGAGGCACTAAAGGGCACGAGCTTCTCCGTCGAGGAGAACCAGATATTTGGGCTAATAGGACCCAATGGCGCCGGCAAGACCACGACGCTCAGGATACTCGGTACACTCATAAGCCCAAGCTCGGGCTCTGTGCAGGTCTTCGGAACTGATGTCGTGAAGGGAGCAAACGATATTCGTAAGATACTAAGTTACCTGCCCGAGGATGCTGGGGCTTACCAGTACCTCACCGGCGAAGAGTACCTCAATTTCATGGCTGGCTTCTACACGCGCGACAAGGCAGGCA
>JBFYNQ010000017.1:0-5838 GCA_041304265.1 Candidatus Bathyarchaeota archaeon
TAAATAATTTTCTATGATGATCGGTATTTGTCACCATTTGTATAAGCTTCAGTGGGAGTATCTGTGAGGATTCGCAGAAATTACCGAGTCTACGAAGATAAACATCCGCAGTCGACTTCGAGCCGCGGGAGAGATTTTTGTGCCACCGATCAATTTTTGGCTCCTGGAGCAGATGAGAGTAGCCGGGATGCTTCATGATTACAGCTTAATCCCACCTTAAAAGTGGCGGGCCCGGAGGGATTCGAACCCTCGATCTCCGGCTTAGAAGGCTTGCGCGTCGGCGTCGGGTTGCGGCGACCGACTAGGCGCCTTATCCTGGCTTGGCCACGGGCCCCTACCGACACAGGAGACGCAGCCTCTTTTTAAGAATTGATACTCACCCCGCGCGCGCATGCATCTTAGAACATATTTGATCTACTTACACGTGAGAGAAAGAAAAAATTTTTACCACTCATTGATATGGATCTTTTTCTCGTCGTACCTGTTCCCCGGAGGTTTCTCCTCGGAGGGCCGCCCGATCGAGATGATGCAGAATGGCACCTTGTTCTCAGGTATCTTTAGAAGTTCTCGGAGCCCCTTGACGAGTGCCTCGTTCGGGTAGATGCCTAGCCAAACAGCGCCTAGACTCGTTGCCTTCGCTGCGAGGAGTATGTTCTCCGTCGAAGCCGCACAGTCCTGCACCCAGAAGCCCGTGCCTGCCTCAAGGTCAAGGTCGCCGCAAACGACGATGGCGAGGGCAGCCTGTTCAAGCATCTTGGAGTAGTTGTGGAACTTAGGTATCGCTGAGAGCTTGGCTCTGTCTTTAACTACGATGTAGTGCCAGGGCTGTCTATTGTGAGCAGACGGCGCAGCCATTCCAGCCTCGAGCAGACGCTTGACCTCAGCGTCCGTTACGGGTTCGCCCGCGTACTTCCTTATACTTCTTCTCCCGAGGATAGCTTCCATTGCTTCCATGTTTACCACTTCTCCATATGTGCGCTAATTTTTTAGGGTGATCGCTCTTTTACCGGCGCAACGCATGGCTTATATTATGGAGATCAGGGTGGAGAGAGGACTCCTCGAGGAGATGCTCGCTTTCGCAAAAGACTGTCACCCGCAAGAGGCTATACTCCTGCTCAGGGGCGAGGCGAAGAAGGAGGCAATCACTCTCAGCGATTACCTCTTCCCACCCTATGCAAGGACGAACAGCGTCTCCGCCAGCTACCCCATATACATGCTCCCCATCGACTTCTCGATTATGGGCACGCTCCACAGTCACCCATCCGGCTCGGTAGAGGCTTCGGCTGTGGACATGTCAAACATGTATGGGAGGTTCAGCGTGATTACGGCACACCCATATGGGTTAGGCGACGTGGCGGCCTACAACAAACAGGGCGAGCGTATCATGATACGCGTGACCGACTAGCCGCCGCTGACGATGGGGAATAGGGCGACGCGGTCTCCCGCCTTTAGCGGCTTCGACGGCCAACCACCCTCACCATTCACAAGGACGACGATCACACGCTGTTCATAGGCGTACCGTATCTCAGGTCCAAGGCCTTCGATGAACTCACGCAGAGTCGCGGGTTTCTCCACATTTATGGTCTGGGGGCTGGGGAACATCCGAGAACCGCTCTGGAGGCGAGGCGCTTAATCCTTTCTGAGACCGAGCTCCTTACGCTTGCCCTGCAGCCTCTTGAACCAGACGTCGACGTTCTCGCGCGTAACGAAATTCTTGTGGTGTCGGAATCCACCCTGGAAGCTATGGGGCACATGCATTAGTTCATGGACCAGCACCTTGTCCTGCCCATCTCGGCTCAGGGGGTCAAACTGCTCCGATATGACCTCGATAATATAGGTCGCCTCGATACTCATAGCGAGCTGCCATATTCTTCCGAGACCGTGGATTCGGGCTATAGTGCGCCGGGACTCGCTCCCTCTGCTCCTAATGCAGTAGATGCAGCTCGGCTTACAGTGTTCGAACATTAGAAGCTCGATGATCTCGTCTACCCTCCTCTTGATGTCCGGTGCGGGGTAGTATGTGATCAAACTGTAGCCACTTTCTGCTTCGTCTCGTGGCTATTCAACATTTCCGGGAAGCGTTGGACGCCTTGGATGACGGGCGGGGCAACTACTGCGAAGATGACTGTATTGGTCACCGTGTGGATAATTGGCGGCCACGCGTAGTAGAGTGGGACGAAAGTTAGGTAGAGCGACTCGACGAGTGGGAACCCATAGGCGACAGCGAATCCCGCGCTCGAGGCGAGGTCATAGAAGAGGGTGAGCGAGAAGCCCATTGCGGCAAAGGAGAGACTGAATCTGCCCCAACCGGCGGGCTTGAGTACACGAGATGCGAACGCACCCGCCGCACCGAACACGCCACCGATAGTTGACATGACGACAAGCAGCAACGGCGAAGTTGTGTAGAGCCACGCCGCTGGGTGTGCAAGTGGGTAGGGTACTAGCATATAGATGGTGAGGCTGATTACACCCACGCTGAGACCGACACCCGCACCGAAGCAAAAGCCAGCGATGAAGATGAGAACGGTCATGAACTCGAAAACCCCAGGTAGACTGGATGCGGCGAGTCCCCTGCTGTAGGCGACGACTATAGCGAGAGCAGACATAATTGCTACAAGGGCGATCTGCTTCGTATTCACAATGGTTGGATTATCCATCCAGTCTTATATGGTTTACCCAAGAGCTTAAGCCCGGAAAAACCAGGAAAGAGACAGATGAGCTTCAAGAACCTCCTACAACGCGTCGCGGAGAAGACGAGCCCAGGAAGGACACCCGGGTACGGCGAGTCACAGGCACTCAGGGCACTCGAAATAGCAGCGGAAAAACCGATGGGTAGAGTTGCGCTGGGTAACCGACTCGGCGTCGGGGAGGGTGTCGTGAGGACGCTATTGAGGCGCCTCGCCTCAGAGAGACTCGTCGAGGTATCGACTAGGGGCATCACAGTATCTGAGAAGGGGCGGAGATTCCTCGATGATGTACACTCCATCATAGTTCGAGGCGCAATCGCGCCTGCGACCGAGGATACCGTAGGAGGACACAATTACGCCCTTCTGGTTAAAGGCGCGGCACATAAAGTGAGGAAGGGTTTAGAACAGAGGGACGCCGCGCTCCTCGCAGGCGCTAGAGGGGCGACCACAATAACGATCAACGGAGGTGCTATCCTCATCCCCGGGATGGACAGGAAACCGGCTAAGCCGCTGCTGAATCTCATCGAGGCTCTGGGCGCCGGCGAGGGCGATGCCATCATAATAGGTAGCGGCGACACGGAGATAGATGCAGAGACCGGGGCCTACTCCGCAGCCCTTATGCTTGTTTAGTCCTCGACTTTATCAGAGTCTTTGATCTGGGTTATGAAGAGAATGCCGAGGACGACAACAGCGGCACTGAGCAAGATCCACGGCAGCGAGTTGTTGTACCGGTAGACATAGCCGCTAAGAAGGCTCCCAGCTGTCATGCTGAGCATTGCTATGACGCCGGTACCCCAGGCGCCCCCCATGAACCAGACGCCTCCGCCACCAACGGCAGCAATCATACGCCCCCTCTTCTCTCTGGGCACCATGTCGGCGAACATCGCCTGGAAACTGGGGTTGAGGAATGTGTTTGGGAGGGTGATGAGGACGCCGAGGGCGAGTACCTGCCAGAAACTCGTCGCGTAGAGGAAGAGGTAGATGGGTATGGCGCTGAGTATCAGGCAGACGCCAGCGATGAGGCGCTTGCTGTGTCTGTCGACGAAGCCGCCAGCGGGGAGGCTCAGCAGCACGTTCACCGTGCCGTTCACGAGCAACAGTATGCCCCAGTCCGCCGTGGAGAGGCCTATCGTCTCCTTGGCCCTGATGATCCAGAACGGGGAGACGAGGCTCACGATGAAGGTGCATCCCGCTATAAGGAGGCTAAGCACGAGGAGGCGGCGTGGCGCCTCCCGGACGACGCGTATTATGTCACTGTACGACTTCAGCATTAGGCCGGGGACGGAGCCTACTGTGATCTTCATGCTCTTCCCAGGGTTTGTCTCTTTGAGGAACTTGAGGCGTAGCGTTGCGACGAGTATGGCGACGAAGAAGCCAGCGAGGTAGAGTCCCTTGACGGCGGGTTTTATTCCTAGGACTTCGATGAGCCAGCCGCCGAGTATGGGAGAGGCGAGGCCGAAAGCGCTCGGGATGGCCATTGTTGCTGCGAATCCTAGCCCCCTCTTTCCGGGTGGCAGAGAGTCAGCCATCAACGCCTGCATCGCCGGGATGTAAAACGTGATCAAGCTCTGAGCGAACATGCCTACCCCCACCCAGACCCAGCTGTCCGTGAAGACGAAGATGAGGAATGTGAGGCTGTAAACGTAGGTCATGTACGCCATGACCTTGATTCTACCCTGGTAATCGGCGATGTAGCCGCCGAGTGGGTATAAGATGAGTGAGGCGAGGTTTCCGATCGCCATCACTTGCCCGATGGTCTCGTACTCTCCGCCTAGAGCCATTATATAGAGGGCGAGGAAGGGCCAGATGATGTCGATGCTTATCCGCCAGAGGATGCTGCAGACCGTGAGGGTGAGGACGTTGCCCTTCATGAAACTTAAGGAACCTGCCAACGTCCAAACACCTGGAACTAGCCAGCCAGATAGGCTCTCCGCGGTTTAAACATGGCGGATAAGCTCAAATTGCGACGCGGTTCTCTTGATGCGTGCTCCACTTCGCTTACGGCTCCAGCCTCTCCCCGAGCTTCCTCCGCCAGTACTGCCCAACGGCTGTCTTCCAGATGAGGGCCGAACTCCCCAACTACAGGATCGCCTTTCCCTTCTTCAGCCAGAAGCGGCAGGGCGGCATAAGCAGCATCGTCCACGCCCCCGGTGAACTGACTCGGGGTGTCCTATACGAGATCAGCGAAAAGGAGATAGAGGAACTCGACATCGTTGAGAACGTGCCACAAGGTCTCTATGTTAGGGAAACCTACCTTGTCCTCGGCGAGGACAGGCGCTGGCACTCAGCCGACCTCTACCGCTGCGCTAAGCCGACTGGGCCATACGCCCCAGCTCGGAGCTATGTCGAGCTAATGCTCGATGGCGCTGAGAAACACCAGCTAGACTCCAAGTATGTGCAAGAGCTGCGTTGGCTCATAGCCTCTCTCAACTAGGCGTGATGCCTATGAGTGACGAGTTCTTTGTCGTCGCGGCCCTCGGAGACAGCCTGACGCGCGGCTACAGGATGAGAGATCCCTTCGCCATGGACCCGCGTGTTCCTTACCCCGCCCAGCTCGAGATGTTGCTTAGGGTAAAGCTGGGGAGGATGGTCTTCGTCATCAACGCGGGAGTGAACGCTGACCTGACTGAGGGCATGATTGGGAGATTTAACGTGGATGTCGCCTCCGAGAGGCCGGACGCCATAGTTGTCTGGGGAGGTATAAACGACCTCGGCCACGCTAGGAAACCGGAGCACGTCATGGCTAACCTTGCGAAGCTTTACGGGATGTGCACCGAGATCAAGGCGATACCTATAGGGTGCACACTCGCACCGACTCGTTATACGAGCACAGCGATGCTGCAACTAAACGACATGATAAGGGCGTACGCCTCTGATAAGGGCATCATCCTCGCCGATCTCTATCCCGCCTTCGCTGATGCCGAGGGAAACCTGAGGCAGGAGTACTCGGATGACGGAGCCCACCTCACGTTTGAGGGCTACCGCCGCGTTGCCGAGGTCGTCCTAGACGCGCTCACACCCATCCTCCCGAAGAAGAGCCCTGACCAGTAGGATTTATAACAAGGTGCCTCACTAATCTGCTGAGGTTTCAGATTTGACGAAGAAGAGGAGCAGCGGAGGCCATAGCGGTGGCAACAAGGGGAGCTCCGGG
>JBFYNQ010000018.1:0-8064 GCA_041304265.1 Candidatus Bathyarchaeota archaeon
GATCGACTTGACACCCGCCGCCCACATCACGTCAGCGAGGGCGGGAGCTAGGGCTGTATCGGCTGTGCACATGCGATACAGGTAGTCGTCGGCGATTGCGAGCGTCGGGGATGTGGAGGAGCTGCTCCACATGAGGATTTCGTTTGCGTTGCAGTAGCTGAGGGCTGCCTGCGCCTGGCTTGACCAGCCGCCGCCCTCGAAGATGGTGACGCCGGAGGACTTGAAGCCCTGGACCTTTTCGAGGTGGACCTGGGCCTGGCCTGTGGCGTCGTCGATGAGGTACTCGAACGTTACGTCATAACCTATGAGTTCTGCGTATTCGTTGAGTCCTGGGGCGACGATCTGCTCGTGATATGGCTTGCCAGTCTCTAGGCCGGTCGTTGACGATGCGATGTATCCAAATTTGACCGTTGCACCCTTGAGGGGAGCCTCCTTTACAGTCGTGCCGCTTCCGGTGACTGTAACGGTTACGGATCCTCCCGGGTTCTGGGGTGCGGCGAAGTAACCGATGCCTCCGCCTACGATCAATCCTGCGACCAATAGCACTATTGCTAGTGTCATTCCTTTATCTGCCAAGTTTTACACTCCTTGAATTGCAGAATAACTGCAATTCGTAAAAATTGTTTTTGCGGATTTAAAACTTGGGGGTAATAATACACATTTCTATATATTCCCATCGTCATTTCTAGGTACTAATAATCTAGTACCATTATTTTTTCTAGGTTTTTTCGAATATTTTTTGGCTATTAGTTAATGTTATCAGAAAGCTGACGCTTTATATTATGGATATATGTACAATATATACTGAAATAATATTTACTGTAGATACTATTCGTCATCACTGCTTGATGTACTGTGTGGCTGCTTCGAGGGGTATTACTATCGGGGCTACCCCTGTGTCCTTAACTCCGATGGTTCGGTCTCTCATCCACTCGGAGTGCCTTGTTTTGGACCTGAGTTAGATTTTATACCGTGTTTCTGGTTTACTGACTCATAAAAAACTTAAACAAGGGTGGGCATTCTGATACTCGATAAGTATGCCATCCAAACTGGACAAGGGTAAGAAGGTTGTCATCAGCCTCGACGAGGACATCGTCCGTAGCGACGGGTCAAGGATCAAGATGCGCGAGTTCGTAAAGGAGATGCTCGCCTATAATCCGATGTTCAAGATCGAGACGAGCCCCAAGGGCGAGACTTGGTATCTCCGCAAGAAGGAGAAGTAGGAGCCTCAGTCTCCACGCGGTTGACCCGTCGGATGTATTGGGTCGGTCGCGAAAACTTTTCTAGGGGTGGCATTGTTCAGAGTGTCGATGAAGCTCATCGCCTTCGTTCTCTACTCTGGGTTAACTCTGCTCGACCTGGTTGGGCCGCTTCAGGTGATGAACAGCATGTGTCTGAGGAGGCCCGAGTACTCGGTTGTCGTCGTTGCGAAGGAGGCGTGTGCCGTCGACGTCGATGTGCCGCTCAAGCTCACCGCCGGTGCCACCTTCAGCGACGTTCCTGAGCCCGCAGTTGTCGTCGTGCCCGGTGGTGAGGCGCAGACAATCAAGGCGATGGGAGACGACACACTCATCAACTACCTCAAGGATGTAGCGCCGAAGGCTGAGTACATCTGCTCGGTCTGCACGGGCTCACTCATTCTCGGCGCTGCCGGCCTCTTAAACGGCCGCAGGGCGACGACTCACTGGGGGTGTTATAATATACTGGAGGCGCTCGGTGCAAAGTATGAGAAGAAGCGCTGGGTGCAGGACGGTAAGTTCATCACCTCCGCGGGCGTCTCAGCGGGCATCGACATGTCCCTCTACCTAGTCTCAAGGCTCACCGACGAGTCGACGGCGAGGAACGTGCAGCTTGGCCTCGAGTACGACCCCGAGCCACCCTTCGGCGGAATAGCGTGGGCGAGCGTCGACAGGGACCGCCTCACTCCCTACTTCAGGGACCTGATCAGGGAGTACCACAAGGAGAGGCCGGAACTCGTCTCCAAGTTCAAGGACCTCTGACCCTGCGAATTGGTTAAAGCCGGCCCTCCACTCCACTTAGCCGATTGAGTTGGCGATCAGGGCCATCTACCCTCCCGGCGCTGCCCATGAGGCCGCTGAGATTTGTCTGAAGTGTGGCGTCTGCTGCAACGTCGCACACAGCTGTCACGTCATGTACGACAGGAAGTTCACGCCCACGTACACCTTCGTTTACGACTGCCTCGCATCCGATAAGGGGGCGTCGAACCCGAACATCTGGATGTGCGTGAGCTGCCACAAGTGTGAGGAGACGTGTCCTTATGAGGTCTCCCCCGTGCACTTCATTGAGGTTCTCAAGGGGCAGGCGCTGAGGGGTGGATGGGTGCACCCGACGATCCGCGCTGAGGTGGTGCAGGTGATCGCCACGGGTTTCGCCTTCCCGGTCTCTGGGGCGACCGAGAGGCAGAGACAGGTGCTCAACCTTAAGCCATTGCCAACTAAGCCTTTAGGAGACTTGGCGAAGATCGCCGAGAAGACGGGGCTCGCCGAGAGCCTGAAGGAGGGCTCATAGTGAGATACGCCCTTTTCCTCGGCTGCTTCATACCTGTCCGTCTCCCACAGATTGAGGCGGTGGCGCGTGAAATACTCCCCAGGCTTGGCGTCGAGCTGGTTGACGTCGACGGCTTCACCTGCTGCCCCGAGCCCGTCGGCTTCCTTACGGACAGAATAACCGCCCTCTCAATCTCCGCGAGGAACATAGCGCTTGCTGAGGAGGCCGGTCTGGATATCCTGACTCTTTGCAACGGGTGCACCTACACACTGAGGACGGCGAACGCGGCGCTAAAGACCGACCCCGCCCTCAAGGCGAGGGTAAACGAAGTCATCGCTGAGACGGGCCACCAGTACAAGGGCACCATAGAGGTGAGGCATTTTGCACAGGTTCTCTCAAAGCAGGTAGGGGCTGAGGCGATCAAGGCGCAGGTAAAGAAGCCGTTGACGGGTCTTCGAGTCGCGTGTCACCCCGGCTGCCATATAATAAGCCCACCCGGCGTCATGGACTACGACGATGCCCTCGACCCCATCGTCCTTGACGGCATAGTCGCGGCGTTAGGTGCGGAGCCCGTTGACTGGGACAAGAAGACGGGTTGCTGCGGCTGGACGCTCACCAACTATGGCGATAAGGAGGGAGCGAACAGGCTCCTCGGCACCAAGCTCGCCGCGATGCACGAGGCGAGGGCGGACTGCAGCGCCGTCATTTGTCCACAATGCTTCTATCAGTTAGATACGGGCCAGATGCTCGCTGGAAGGGAGTTGAAGCTCGACTACAAGATTCCCACGATCTACTACCTACAGCTCCTCGCCCTCGCCATGGGAAAGAGCATCGACGAGTCAGGCGTACGGCTACACAGGGTCAAGGACCCCGCGCTGGAGGAAAAGCTTGGGAGGCTAATGGCATGAATGTGATGACGGTCTGCCCGTACTGCGGCGTCGGCTGCATGCTCTACCTACACGTCAGGGATGGCAAGGTCGTCGGCGTTTTTCCCCATCCTAAGGGGCCGGGGGAAGGCCGCCTCTGCATAAAGGGGTGGAGCGCACACGAGTTCATCCACCACCCTGACCGCCTTAGGATGCCGCTGATACGGGAAGGCTCAGGGTTCCGTGAGGCGGCTTGGGGTGAGGCACTCGACCTCGTCGCGTCGAAGATGCTTGAGACAAAGAGGCTGCGCGGGCCAGACTCCGTCGCCTTCCTCGCCTCCGCCAAGGCGACGAACGAAGAGAATTACCTGATGCAGAAGCTCGCGCGTGCCGCCGTTGGCACAAACAACATCGACCACTGTGCCCGCCTCTGCCACAGCAGCACCGTCACGGGGATGAGTCGCGCCTTCGGCAGCGGCGCCATGACGAACAGCCAGGAGGACCTAGAGGACGCCGACGCCTTCCTAGTAATCGGCTCGAACACGACGGAGCAGCACCCTCTCCTCGCTAGGCGGTTATTGAAGGCCGTGAAGCGCGGCGCTAAGCTTGTGCTGGCCGACCCACGAGACATACCCCTCAAGGAGTATGCTATCCTCCACCTCCGCCATAGACCTGGGACGGATATCGCCCTCATTAATGCCATGTTGAATGTCATCATAGTCGAGGGGCTTCAGGATGACGCCTTCATCGCGGCGAGGACCGAGGGCTACGAGGCCCTCAGGGAACATGTCGTTAAGTACTCTCCTGAGTACGCCGAGGGGATAACCCAGGTTCCCGCTGACAAGATCAGGGATGCAGCGCGTATCTATGCCTCCGCCGAGAAGGCCGCAATACTCTTCAGTATGGGCATCACCCAACACATCACTGGCGTAAACAACGTTCTAAGCACCGCGAACCTCGCCATGCTTACTGGCAACATAGGCAGGCGTGGCACCGGTGTTAACCCGCTGAGGGGGCAGAACAATGTCCAGGGTGCCTGCGATGTGGGGGCTCTTCCCGACCTCCTCCCCGGCTACCAGCGGGTGGCTGACCCCGAGGCGAGGAAGCGTATCGGCGAAGCTTGGGGTGTAGCGATGCCTACGGAGCCGGGGCTTACCCTAACCGAGAAGGTCAACGGTGCAGGCGACAAGGTCAGGGTCATGTTCGTTATGGGGGAGAATCCCCTCATGTCTGACCCCGACACAAACCACGTTAGGAAGCAGTTCGACAAGCTCGACTTTCTCGTCGTCTCCGAGTTATTTATGAGTGAGACGGCGGAGGTCGCAGACGTGGTGCTCCCTGCGGTGAGCTTCGCGGAGAAGGATGGTACATTCACGGCGACCGACCGACGTGTGCAGCTCCTCCACAAGGCCGTGGATCCCGAGGGGGACGCGAAGCCGGACTGGTGGATACTGAGCCAGCTCTCCACGCGCCTTGGTTACCCGATGAACTACGTCGGACCCTCCGCGATCATGGATGAGGTCGCATCGGTCTCCGCCATCTACCGCGGCGTCAGCTACGATCGCCTTGAGAATGAGGGGCTACGATGGCCTGTCCCCACAAAGAGCCATCCGGGGACTCCTATACTCCACGTCGAAAAGTTCAGCAGAGGGCTCGGCAAGTTCCATGTAGTCGAGCACAGGCCCCCCGCCGAGGAGCCCGACGATGAGTACCCTCTTTTGCTGACGACAGGTCGCGTCCTCTGGCACTGGCACACTGGTACGATGACGAGGAGGAGCCCGACACTCACTGACCAAATCAACGAGGCCTTCGTCGAGATAAACGAGCGAGACGCTGAGAGGCTCGGCGTTGTCTACGGTGACGTGGTCAGGGTGGCGAGCAGAAGGGGCGAGATCACCCTCAAGGCACGCGTAACCCCTGGGATTCTGGAGGGCGTCGTCTTCATACCCTTCCATTTCCACGAGGCGCCGGCTAACATCCTCACAAACAATGCGGTGGACGCTGAGTCTAAGATACCCGAGTATAAGGCCTGTGCCGTGCGCGTCACGAAGGCTTAGGGTCACCAGCCGAGGGCGTAGCTGTCGCCCGTCCTCGGGCTCGCGCCACCGTACTTCACCCCCGTTTGTGGGTCGAAGCGGATCGCGAGGCACCTGCCGTGGCTCCACGGCTTGTCCACGATGACCTTGTGTCCCCTCCCGCTGAGCCCCGCGAGGACGTCGTCTGGTACGCCGGGCTCTGCCCTCAGCTCACCGGGGCGCACCATCTTCGGCCAGAAGGTACCTATGAAGTGATTTGTGTGGATTGTGGGTTTATCGAGCGCGAGTTGGACATCCATGCCGAAGTCGACGTAGTTTAGGAAGAACTGGCTCGTCCACTGGTCCTGCCCGTCCCCACCTGGGGTGCCATAGACCATGTAGGGCTCCCCCTCCTTCATGACGAGGCTAGGCGTCAGCGTGATGCGTGGCTTCTTCCCCGGCATAAGGCTATTGGGGTGCCCCTCATCGAGGTTGAACTGCTGGCCGCGGGTGCCCATGGGGAAGCCGAGCCCGGGCACGAGTGGGCTCGTCCTTATCCAGCCCCCGCTCGGCGTCGCCGAGATCATGTTCCCCATCGGGTCGACTGCCTCGAGGTGCACAGTGTCGCCCTCAAATCCCCCCTTCAGCGTTGTCGCCACGAGCTCCACGGGCTTCGCCCTACCCGGCCTCAGCAGCATGTTCGCCTCCTTTGGGTCGATGAGCTCTCTCCGCTCGTCGGCGTAGCTCTTTGAGAGAAGCATGTCGAGGGGCACGTCTGCGAAGTCCGGGTCCCCGTAGTAGTGCTCCCTGTCCGCGAAGGTGAGTTTCGCTGCTTCGGTCCACGTGTGCAGGTAGTCGACGGAGTTGTGCCCCATCTTCGCCAGGTCGAAGCCCTCCAGTAGGTTGTAGAGCTCCAGCTGTGCGGGGCCCTGCGTCCATGGGCCGCACTTGTAGACGTCGAGGCCGCGGTAGTTGCTGTTTATTGGCTTCTCGATGCGCGCCTCGTAGTCTGAGAAGTCCTCGAGGGTGATTAGGCCAGGGCTCTCCTTGCCGTAGACGTCGCGGCAGCGGAACGTGCTGGTGAAGCCGACTATCTTCTCGGCTATCGGCCCCCTGTAGAAGTGATCGCGGCACGCCGTTAGCGCAGCGCTTCTTCCGATCCGCCGCTCCCTTTTCTCGAGCTCAGCGACCTCCCTGAGGGTCCTCGCCCAGTCGGGGTTCCTGAAGACCTGCCCGACGACGGGTGGCTTCCCATCTGGGAGATAGATGGCTGCTGTCGTAGGCCACTCCCTGGCGAAGCGCTCCTGGGATGCGTTGATGCTCCTCACCATCGTTGGCTGGATTGGGTAGCCGTCCGTCGCGATGGCGATGCTGGGCTCCAGGCACTCGGCGATGCTGAATGTGCCGTAGAGATCGAGTGCCATGAGCCATGCGTCGTATGCGCCGGGGACGACGGCGGGGGTGAAACCGTCTTCGGGGATGAGGTCGTAGCCGTTGTCTCGGAACCAGCCTATCGAGGCGGCTTTCGGCGCGGGGCCGGAGCCATTTATGGCGAGGACGGCCTCCTCATCTGCGAGGTAGATGAGGATAGGTACCTCGCCGGCGACGCCGACAAGGTCAGGCTTAGTCAAGGTAAGCGCGAACCACATACTCACCGCGGCGTCGACGACGTTTCCGCCACGCTTCAAGGCGTGGTGCCCTATCTCGGTGGCGAGGTAGTGGCTCGACGTGACCATCCCGTTCGTCCCCATGACGACGGGGCGGGTTGTGAAAGACATGGTTGAATTATCCCCTAGAGGTATTTAGAATATCCAGTAGGGAGAGTTTTTATTCACCGTAATTCACTACCCCCGCCGATCGAAGGCGCGCGATTTTGGGATTACGGAGTAGAATAGCCGACAGGCTCTCGCCGACGAAGATGTCAGCAGTATACTGGGAGCTCATCGTCGTCGGCTTCGCAATCATGATGGGGATGAGCCTCCCCGCCAGCTTCCTCCCCATACTCGCGAACAGTCTCGACCCCTCGGGAGTACTCGTCGGCCTCGTCGTCTCGGCGTGGTTCCTCAGCAGGATATTCCTGGAGCTACCTGCTGGGATCATCAGCGACAGGCTAGGCAGGAGGAGACTACTCATCTTCGGCATAGGCCTGAGCTGCCTCGGCCCCATACTCTGCAGCCAGGCGAATAACATCTGGCTCCTGATAATTGGGAGGGGCATCTGGGGTATGGGCACCGCGTTCTACTTCATGAGCAACACGGCGCTCCTAATGGACATCCTCCCCTCCAATACGCGTGGCCAGGCTCTAGGCCTCTTTCAGGGCATCGAGTTCGTTGGCAGCTTCATCGGCGCCCCAATCGGAGCATTTCTCTCCATCTACATGAGCTTCAATCAGGTCTTCTACTTCACCCTCCTCCTCACCCTCGCCTCCCTCGTTATCGCTTGGAAGTCGAGCGGCATGCGCGACTCCGAGGTGAAAGAGGTGAAGAAGGAGCGGACCCCCCTCCGCGCGGTAGTTAAGATGATTGGCAACCGGGGCATACTCATCGTCTGCCTCAGCACCCTGCTCCGAATGTTCATTATGCAGGGCATATTCCAGACTATATTCCAGCTCTACCTCAACCAGAGTCTTGGCTTCGCCGTCTCCGTGATTGGGCTTATCCTCAGCGCTAGGATAG
>JBFYNQ010000019.1:0-2680 GCA_041304265.1 Candidatus Bathyarchaeota archaeon
TCTTCGACGAACCTGAGATGCCCCAGCCGAAACTACACAGGAAGTACGGAGGAGACATCACCCTTGTCGGGCGACTCAGAAAAGACCCCGTCTTCAAGAACGGCCTCGCCTACATCGTGACAAGCGACAACCTCGACAAAGGCGCAGGCGGCGGAGCCGTACAGTCCGCCGAGTACCTCAGGGCAAAGAGGTATTTCTAGATCCTACGATGGCTTTATTCATAATCGACGATGATTAACCACCATGGCAGCTGAAGGTGAGGAACTCGTTTACTGCCTCAATTGCAGCCACCGCTTCCCTAACAGCACGAGGTTTTGCCCATCCTGCGGAGCCCGTAACCTCCTCTTCGTGAAGCACAAGGACAGGGTAACGGCGGGGCTGCTCGCTGTGATGTTCGGCTTGCTGGGCTTTCACAAGTTCTACCTAAGGCAGTACGGGCAGGGCATCGTCTACCTTGTCTTCTTCTGGACTATAGTACCAGGCGTGCTCGGCCTCTTCGAGGGGATACGGTTCCTGACGATGAGCGACGAAAGGTTCTGGATGAAGCACTAGGCGTAGAAGTTGAGGAGTATTGCGATGACGTCGTACGCCGAGTGTATGATTATCATCGACCAGATGTTTTTCTTGCTGAATAGGTAAATTGTGACGAAGACGAGCGCCATGAGGCTCGTCGTGATCACGGCGTTGACTCCCTCGTACCAGTGGCCCCAGCCGAAGATCACCGAGGATGCGGCGGCGCTCAGGACGAGGCCAAGGCGATTTCCACCGAAGAGGTCTGTTAGCCTGTTGAAGAAGTACCCCCTGTAAGCAAGCTCCTCGGGGAAGCCCGCCCACGAGATGACCCCGACGACGAGGAAGGCAAGTATGTAGTAGTTACCCTTGACTATGTCGAAAACACTCGTGTCGGGCATCTCGCCGGTCAACCCGTAGATGATGTTGGAGACGGTTAACGAAAAGACGAGGACGACCACGGTAAGTATCGCCGAGACGAGGAGGGTCCTTTTCCAACTCTTCGGATTCATGAGGCCGACGTCCCTCCAAGTCATGCCTCTGAGCCAGAGAGAGGCCCAACCTACGATGAGTGTGCCGAAGGGCTCGATCCACCTTAGGAGGTTAATGGCGACGACAAGTGCAATCTCGCCGGCTATGAACCGCTTATCAGATGTAAGAGGCCCATACTTCACCTTGAGACCGCGAAGAGCGTCGGCTACACCCACGGCGATAAAACCTCTCCCACGGGTGCCCACATGAGTACACTTCGGACTTACGTTTATTTCCGCTTACCGGTTGCTTAACCGAGGGCGAGTGTCCAATTCAGAACGTAGACCTCGAACCACAGTATGACCGCCGCGGCGAAGACTTCAACGATGCTGAGGACAGAGCCAACGCGAAGGTAGTCGACGAGGCGAATGTTGAGGCCCTTACTCTTCATTGTGTTGAGCCACATGAGTATAGCTAGGCTGCCTATGGGGAAGAAGTGGGGACCAAGATTGTTTCCGATTATATTGGCGAAGATGAGCACCGTCTGCCCAGACGCGTTGAGGGCGTAGCTCGCCGCCGACTGCTCGACGCTTAGGAGCCCGAGCATCGTCATGGGCCAGTTGTTCATAACGCTCGCGCTCACAGTCACCACGAGGCTCGGGATGAGCGCAGGTAGGATGGAAGGCAGAGTCAGGCACCAGGCGAAGGCGTCGGCATAGAATTGGATAGCTCCGGCATGCCTCAGCCCCTGGACGACGAGTAGGATGCCCACCATGAAAACGAGTATGTCCCAATTCACCCTCCTTAGGATAAAAATAACGCCTTTCTTCTCTTCAGCAAACAAGTGCCCATGACTCATCGTGAAAACGTAATAGCCCAGAAGGAACACGGCACCGCCGAAGATGACGAACCCCACGGGTACGCCGTTCAGGCTCGCCACGACGTAGAGGACGTCTATAACGATGAGCGTCACGAAGCTCACCTTCAGTTGACGCGGCTGTATGACCGACCCGTTCACTATGAGAGTGTCGATGAGGTTAGGGTCGAAACTCCGGGGTATAGCCCTGCGGAAGTATATGTAGACCACGAGCATACTGAGGGCGATGGTGACCACGGCCACGGGGGTCATAAATATCATGTGCTCGATGAATGTGTAGCCGAAGAAGTCGGCGCTCACGATGTTCACGGGGTTGCTCGTTATTAGGGGCATGGCGGCGGTGTCGGCTATTAGCCCCGCGGCGAAGAGGTACGCCAGTTTGCCGTTCATCTCCAGCTTGAGTTGCTGGACGATCTCCAGCACGAGTGGTGTAAGAATGAGGACGGCGCTGTCGTTCGCGAATAGTATGCTGACAGCCGCGGCCAGGAGCGCCACGTATAGATAGAGCCTGACTCCGCTCCCCTTCGCCAGCCTCGCCACTCTGAGCGCTGCCCACTTAAAGAAGCCCATTACGTCGAGGGTCACCGACAATGTCACAATACCGACGAAGGCGAGGGCAGCGTTCCAAATATCGTGGAAGGCAAGAGCTGCATCCTCCAGAGTGACTGTCCCGAAGAGCAGCGAAGCCACGACACCGATCCCCGCGGCTGTACCTAGGTTAATCCCCTTAGGCTGCTTAATCATTAGAAACAGGGTAAAGACGAAGATAGCGATCGAGATCATAGCCGTTGGTTGCATACTCGACCCAGCGCAATGACTCTC
>JBFYNQ010000020.1:0-4849 GCA_041304265.1 Candidatus Bathyarchaeota archaeon
GTACGATGAGATGGCAGGAGATATCCGCCTTAGCGGAGTAGGCGGCGACGGATGCCCCGTGGTTTCCGTTCGTGGCGCAGACTATGGACCCGAAGCCCTTCCCCGAGGCGTCAGAGACGATGAGCGCGGCCGAGCGATCCTTGAAGCTGTTCGTCGGGTTACGTGTCTCGTCCTTCAGGTAGAGGTTCTTTAGCCCGAGGGAGTCCGCGAGCCTGTGCGACTCCTGAAGCGGCGTCCCCCCCTCGCCGAGGCTGACTTGCTTCTTCACGGGGGGGAGGACGGGCTTGTATCTCCAGAACTTGAGCTCTCCTGTGAACTCGATTGAACGGAGATACTCCTCGTCCCAGATGTACTCTAGAATACCCCCGCATCGCTCGCAGGTCGCCCTGCCCGAGTCGGCCGGGAAGGCGTAGCCGCACTCCGTGCAGACGAGGTTCACCCGGGCCTTCATCACATTCCAATCCGCGCAACCATACTTTAAGCATTGGACCCAACTCTTTTATCACGCATCCGTTCAGGTGAGTTGAATGTCCCCCAGCGCCCCCAAGCTCTCGGAGATACGTCCAGGCATGGAGCACCTCATATTCAAAGTCAAGGTCACTAAGGTGCTGGGGGTCAGGAAGGTCAAGACCTACTCAGGGGTCGAGCACTCCATACTCGAAGGCGAGATCAGCGAAGGCGCCGCCTCAATCGGTTTCGCCGTATGGAACGAGAAGATAGAGCTCTTCAAAGAGATTGTCGCCGGGGACATTGTCGAGCTAACGGACTGCTTCGTAACTTCTTTCAAGGGTGTGCTCCAAGTCAATGTCGGCAGGGATAGCGACGCCAAGAAAGTCGAGGCGTAGCACATTGAACGAGGAACTGCTTGCCCGGCTGAGGGAGGAGATCCGTACACAGACGCCTCCGTTCGGTACCCACGGCTTCGAGCACGTCGACAGGGTATTCCACACGTGCCTCCACATCGGCTTGGCTGAGAAGTCGGACCTCGACGTCCTACTACCCGCGGCGCTCCTACACGACATCGCCCGCCCGGAGGAGAGCCACGCTAAGGCTGGTGCAGAGAAGGCGAAGCCCATACTACGCCGATACGACCAACCCGAGAATACGATCGAAAAGATAGCCGCCGTAATCTCCTCCCACAGCTTCTCGGGCAAGAAGCCCCCTGAGACGCTTGAGGCGAAGATACTCTCCGACGCCGACAAGCTCGACGCCCTCGGCGCCATCGGCATCTACAGGACAGCCGAGTACAGCGGCGAACACGAGCGCCCCGTTGACGACTTCGTCGCCCACTTCCACGAAAAACTCCTAAAGCTGGAGGACCTGCTTTTCACCGACGAGGCGAAACGCATGGCGAGGGGGCGAACACAGTACATGAAGGACTTTTTAGCTCAGCTCAAAAAGGAGCTTGGGCAGGATACCTAGCTTCCCCAGCGCCTGTATAACTCGTGCTCGATGCCGAGCTGGTCGAGCATTTTCCCCACGATGAAGTCGACGAGCTCCTCCATAGTCTTCGGCTTGTGATAGAATGCCGGCATGGCTGGGAGGATAGTGACGCCCATCCTGTTGAGCTTCGCCATGTTCTCAAGGTGGATGGCGTGGAGGGGCGTCTCGCGTGGCACGATCATGAGGCCCCGCCCCTCCTTAAGCTGGACGTCGGCGGCGCGGCTGATCAGGTCGTCACAGTAACCGTTTGCTAAAGCACCTATCGTCTTCATGGTTGCTGGGACGATCACCATAGCCTCCACGGGGAACGATCCGCTTGCGATAGGCACCGTCAATTCGTCCGGTCTATAGAGGTATGAGGCGAGTGACGCCCAGTCGACCTCCCCTAGCTCAGCCCCCGCTACCTTCTCGGCGGCATCGCTGACGACGAGGTGAACCTCGATGTCTCGGCTCTTGAGCTCCTCGAGGAAGCGTTTGCCATAGATTATGCCGCTTGCGCCTGTGATCGCCACTACTAGACGCATGTTTTCACACCAAATAGGTTAGGGTAAACTAGTACAAAATACCTTGTTAAAAGCCACGCAGGCGTCGTCTAAGGGGATTCGTCGTCGTCCTCGCCCTTGCCTGCTTTGCCCTTGGGGTTCGGCGGTGCCGCAGGGTCGATGCAGATGTAGACAACGTTGTTGCCTCGCACGAAGACGTCGCCGTAGTTAGCGACGAGGCCGTTCTGGTCGTACTCCTTCGCGCCCTTGAGCATGATGTTCATGTAGCCGTCGACGCGCGTCATCTTGCCCCAGTACTCGCCGTGACCTTTGAGGTTGATTGTGACGTTTGCTCCGACGCTCTTTATGAGTACATTAAGCGGCTTCTTGCTAGGCTCCATCGATACTACACCCTTGGAGATTCATATATGAGCCAAGGGGGAGATTATAAAAACCTTCTGAACTAACTGTACTTTCGGGTTTCATGTGTTCACGGCCTCTCAGCATAAACTATCCAGTCGTTCGTACCCGCATCGCCGACGGCGCTAACATTCACGAACCCAACGTCCTCCACGATGTCGATGAGGAAGTCCCTGTCGAAGACGGCCTTGAGCGCCGTGACGAGGACGCGCCCACTCCTCCTCGCGACTCGACCCATCTCAGAGACGGCCTGGATCTTGTCGGGAGTGTTCTGTATGAGCGTTATGGCGTACACCCCGTCGAAGACACCACCTCTAATCGGCAGATGCTCAGCATCTCCGAGGACTAAGTGGTGACCCTCCCGGAGTTTTCGCCTGGCCGCCTCGAGGAGGCTCGGCGTGAGGTCCAAACCGACTGTGGGCGAAGCCATTCTCTCCATGAGCATCCCCGTCCCACAGCCGTCGTCGAGGAGAAGATCGTCCCCCTTCGGTCGGCTCGTAAGCAGGGCGGTGTCGTACTTGCGATCCTGCTCCTCCCTGTACCTGAGGTCGTAAAGCCCCCCTCCAAGCCCATCGTAGTTTGCCTTGACCTCTCTCTTATCAGGGGGGTTCACGGGAACAGATTGCGCCCGGAACGTTATCCCCTTTTCGACCCGCTGGGACGGCATTCGCGTCCATCATCTTGAAGGTTTATTTATTAAAGGCGTAAAAAGAGACGCCTGAGAAACAACGTGAAACATGCAAAACGAGTACACCATCACTCCGGATATTGCATATCTAATACCCATCACTAATGGCGCATTTAATACCCATACAAAACGTGGGACACGATCCACAGCCATAGCCCAAAACGGGGACGATCACATAAAAAAGGGAGGAAGATTGCACAGCAAACCCTGAAAAGGATCCAGATCACTAAGAAAGGCGATATCTCTTACAGCCCCTCCATCGTGTCCACAAGCTAGTCAAAACGGATGACCACCTAAGACATATATCCATAAAACAAGCCCTAACTCCCCATGACCGCGGACACCCGCCACAGAAGTAGGAAGGTCTTCGACGGAGACGAACGCCTAAGCCAGAGAAGCCTTATGAAGGGAGTCGGACTCACCGACACCGACCTCGGCAAACCACTCGTAGCCATAGCTAACTCGTGGAACGAGGTAAACCCCGGACACATACACCTCAACGAGCTAGCCAAGTTCGTGAAGCACGGCGTCTCCCAGGCGGGGGGAACCCCCCTCGAGTTCGACACCATCGGCGTCTGCGACGGGATCGTCATGGGGCACGCCGGCATGAGGATGAGCCTCCCCAGCCGCGACATCGTCGCCGACAGCCTCGAGATAATGGTTGAGGCGCACGGCTTCGACGCCATGGTCTGTATGACCACCTGTGACAAGATCGACCCAGGAATGCTCATGGCTGCAGCACGCCTTGATATCCCTACAATCTTCGTACTCGGCGGACCCATGGAGGGTGGATGCCCCACTTGGGGTAAATACAAGGACAAGGTAATCACCGTTCAGGAGCTCTTTGAGGCGACGGCCCTCGTCAAGGCGGGAAAGATGACCAAGGACGAGGCGAAGTACCTAGAGAACATCTGCTGCCAGAGCGCCGGCGCCTGCAGTGGCATGTTCACCGCCAACACAATGCAGTGTCTCACCGAGGCAATCGGGATGACGCTCCCCGGCATGGCGACGGCAGAGAGCACCGGAAGCGAGAGGCAGAGGCTCGCCACTGAGGCGGGCGCCAAGGTCATGGAACTCCTCCAGAAGGGGATCACCCCCAGCAAGATCATGACCGAGCAAGCCTTCAGGAACGCAATCACCGTCGACATGGCGCTCGGCGGCTCAACGAATACAGTCCTACACCTAAAAGCAATCGCGAGTGAGCTCGGCTACGACCTGCCCCTAACGCTCTTCGACGAGATAAGTAAGAAGACGCCACACCTCTGCAACATGTCCCCCGCGGGACCCTACAAGATACAGGACCTGCACCACGCCGGAGGCATCCACGGGGTAATGAGCAGGTTACAGAAGCACCTCGACCTAAACGTCGTGACCGCCACAGGCAAAACCCTCAAGGAGAACCTCAAGGGCGCCGCTATCACGAACGAGGAAATAATCAGGCCCCTCAACAACCCCGTCCACGAGCAGGGCGGCATAGCTATCCTCAAGGGTAACCTTGCCCCCGACTGCGCAGTAGCAAAGATGGCGGCGATAAGCCCCAAGATGTGGAAGTTTGAGGGAACCGCCCGAGTCTTCGAGCACGAGGAGCCCGCCGTCGCCGCCATCTACGGTGGCGAGATCAAGCCCGGCGACGTCCTCGTCATAAGGTACGAGGGTCCAAAGGGCGGACCCGGAATGCGCGAGATGCTCGTCGCAACGAGCGCCATTGTAGGAATCGGCATGGAGGAGCAAGTCGCCCTCTTAACCGACGGCAGGTTTTCCGGTGCGTCGAGGGGACCATGTATCGGCCACATTTCTCCTGAGGCTGCCTCAGGAG
>JBFYNQ010000021.1:0-3187 GCA_041304265.1 Candidatus Bathyarchaeota archaeon
CGAGATGCGTGAGGTCGCCTCCGCCATACAGGTCGGCGCAAACGCGTTCATCAAGAGGCAGTACACAACAATCGCAATCGTAACCGCGATCGTAGCCATCCCCATCGGTTACTTCTACCGGGACCCACGCGTCGTCGCCACGTTCTTCGCAGGCGTCGCCATGAGCCTCTCCGCTGCCTACGTTGGCATGAACATCGCAGTCAGGGCCAACGTGCGCACAACCGCCGCGGCGCAGACCTCCTCCTCACTCGCCTTCAAGATCGCCTTCAGGGGCGGAGGAGTCATGGGGCTGCTTGTCACGGGGCTCAGCCTCACCGGCGTCAGCCTGCTCACGTGGCTCTGGGGCGACCCGAACGCCATAATCGGTTTCGGCTTCGGCGCAAGCCTCGCAGCCCTCTTCGCGCAGCTCGGCGGCGGCATATTTACGAAAGCCGCCGACATAGGCGCCGACCTCGTCGGCAAGATAGAGCAGAGAATACCCGAAGACGACCCACGAAACCCCGCCGTTATAGCCGATCAGGTCGGGGACAACGTCGGCGACTGCGCCGGCAGAGGCTCAGACCTCTTCGAGTCAATAAGCGACGACTACATCACCGCAATGCTCCTCGGAACCACCGTCATGAGCCTAATGGGGGGTCTAGCACTCATCTTCCCGCTGCTGCTCGGCGCCGTCGGCATCATAGCCACAATCGTAGGCGTCTTCGTCACGACAGCCCTCTCAGGTAAGCCCATGAGAAGCTTCAACCTCGGACTGGGCACATCATCCCTCCTCAGCATCATAGGGGCCTACATCGTGTGCACGATGGTGCTCGGAGACATACACGTATTCTACGCAGTGACCGCGGGTCTGCTCGCAAGCCTCGCCGTCGGACTAACCGTGCAGTACTACATAGGAATCAACAGCGGCCCCATAAAGGACGTAGCGTCATCCAGCCAATATGGCCCCGCGATAAACATAATCACCGGCCTCGGATACGCCCTCCAGAGCCCCTTCCTCCCCCACATATTCGTCCTCGCCACCATAGTCTTCGCCCTCTGGGTGACCGGCGGGAGCCTCTATGGCCTCGTCGGCGCCAACATAGGCACAGACCTCGCCATCGGCATGATCATGTCGAGCGATGCCTTCGGACCTATTAGCGACAACGCTGCCGGCATCGCTGAGATGAGCAAGGCGAAGGTCAACAACGACGCCCTCGAGGAGCTCGACGCCATGGGGAACACGACGAAGGCGATCACAAAGGCCTTCGCCTCTGGCAGCGGCACGTTCTCGACACTCGTCATCTTCATGACCTACGCCGAGCTCGTCGGCCTGACGAAGGCGAGCGTTGGACTAACCGACCCGATACTCATCATCGGCCTGCTGCTCGGCGGCGCCTTCCCCTTCCTCTTCAGCAGCTTCGCGATACAGGCGACCGCAAAAAGCGCCTACAAAATAATGGAGGAGGTTAGGCGCCAGTTCGCGGAGAACCCACGCATAATCAAGGGTGAGGATAAGCCAGACTACGCTACCTGCGTCGATATAGCGACGAAGGAGGCGCTGCGCCAGATGGTCGCTCCGGGCCTTCTCGCCGTCGTCGCCCCGATAGTCGTTGGACTCCTCCTTGGTAAGTTCGCCCTCGGTGCCATGTTGCTCGGCGGCCTCGGCACCTCGGCGCTGCTCGCCCCCTTCTTCACCTTCGGTGGCGGTATCTGGGACAACGCCAAAAAGCAAATTGAGCGCGAGTTCTGGATGAAGGGCACGCCCACCCACGAGGCGGCCGTAGTCGGTGACACCGTCGGCGACCCGCTCAAGGACGTGGCTGGGCCGAGCCTCAACATCTTCATGAAGCTCACGAACATGACGGCGCTCATCCTCGTGCCACTACTTCTCCTGCTCTAAGGGGCTAACCCTTATAGCGGCTGGGCTTGGAACGAGTCTGGATCGTGGTTTGCTCGACGGTGTCCTGCTCCTGAAGATAGGGCTCGCCCCCCTTCTCATCGTCGCGGCTAGTGTTGCTGGGCACCGTTGGGGCAACATGGTCGGCGGCTGGGTAGTGGGGCTCCCCCTAGTCTCCGCCCCCGTCATATTGCTCCTCGCCATTGAGAGGGGGAGCGAGTTCGCAGCCGCGTCGGCGCAGGGTTCCCTGCTGGGAATAGTATCGCTGTCGGCATTCAGCCTCGCCTACGCTTGGCTATCGTTACGCAAAGGCCTAAGCTGGCTCCCCTCAATGCTTCTAGGCTGGGGCGTCTACTTTGCCACCACGTTTATCCTCGGCTTCACGGCTGTCTCCATCACTGCCGCGTTCATCGTGGTCGCCGCATGGCTGCGCCTCGTAACGAGAGTCTTCCCGGAGACGCACGCATCCTTGGCGCCGAAGCCCAGCGGGTTCCCGTTGGGCGACGTCGCGGTCAGGATAGTCGCGGCGGTCGGGCTGATATTCGCAATAACCGAGTTTGCCCCAGCGATGGGGCCGACGCTCAGCGGGCTACTCACACCCTTCCCCATATACACGAGCGTAATGGTGACATCTATACATCGCCGGCAAAGCGCCGAGTCGGCGTCTCAGTTTGTGCGCGGAGCCATAGTCAGCTCATACACTCCCGCGTTGTTCTGGCTGATAGTCGGCTCGACGATCGTTTCATGGGACGTCGGCATATCATACGTTCTCGCCATAACTGCGTCGGTTGTACTGCACTATGTTCTTCTCAGAACACTCAGAAAGAGCATTACTTGAGCCCCTTGAAGTGCTCCCAACCGCCCTTACCGACTGGTTTCTCCACCCCATCCTCGATGTATACGATCCTCTTTTCCTTTGTAACGACCCCGATCTCCAATAAGTCGGCACCCGCGCCTCGCAGTGCCCTCTTCGCCTCCTCAACCATCCCCGGCTTGACGGTGAAGACCAGCTCGTACTCCTCGCCGCCGTAGAGGGCAAGGCAGGCGCGGTCCACGCCGACCTCCTCGACGAACCTCTCCGCATCCATCGTCAGCGGGACATCGGTGAGTCTAAAACCGTTACCGCTGCTCCTCTGGAGGTCGTGAAGACTTACGGCGAGTCCATCGCTCGAATCCATGCTGCTAGTAGCAGCCCCGGATTGGGCGAGAGCGATGCCCGCTTTGACGCGTGCATGGGGCATGTATACGGATTCTACAAGGCGATCCCGGAGAAGTTTCGATACCTCCATGTTCTCTAAGAAGATCGGAAGA
>JBFYNQ010000022.1:0-11665 GCA_041304265.1 Candidatus Bathyarchaeota archaeon
CTCCTCGAGAAAGTGAGAGACGCCGACGGGTTACTCTGCCTGTTAACGGAAAAAATCGACAAAGAACTGATGAATCAGGGCAGAAAACTGAAGGTAATCAGCAACTACGCCGTCGGTTTCAACAACATAGACGTCCCCGAAGCAACCAGCCGCGGCATCTGGGTGACAAACACGCCGGGCATACTCACCGAGACAACGGCCGACTGCGCCTGGGCACTCATGATGGCCTCCGCGAGGCGGCTAGTCGAAGGAGACCGAAATATAAGGGCGAAGGGATGGGTGCACACGTGGGGCCCAAAGATGTTCATTGGAGGCGATGTCCACGGTAAGACACTGGGAATAGTAGGCATGGGCAGAATAGGGATAGCGATGATGAAGCGAGCCCAGGGTTTCGGCATGAAAGTGATCTACTATGACCCCAGACGCCTCCCCGAGATTGAGAACGATCTGGTCATATACGCAACACTGAGTGATCTCCTTTCCAATTCCGACTTCATCTCAGTACACACCCCGCTTGACGAGAAGACCCATCACCTTATAGGTAAAGCCGAGTTCGCCAAGATGAAGAGGACCGCTTACCTCGTAAACACGTCGAGAGGACCCGTTGTCGACGAGAATGCCCTCTACGAGGCACTACGGGACAAAGTCATTTCTGGTGCAGGCATCGACGTATTCGAGAAGGAACCACTTGACCCGGCAAGTCCACTGATAAAACTCGACAACATCGTTATGACCCCACATATAGCAAGCGCGAGTATAGAGACACGCACAGATATGGCTGTGATGGCTGCTACAAACATCGTCTCGGTTCTAACTGGGAAAGAGCCGCTAAACCCAGTTAACCAAGAAGTAAAGAAAAATTTGAAAAAGTAGATCAAATGATCCAAATATATGAGATGAAAAAATAAATTTGTTTTAATATAATGCATTTTTACCTAAACGCTGACGCAGAACCTTCAACATGTCCCCGACCATCGCCGAGAGGTCATACTCCGGCCTCCAACCCCACTCCTCACGCGCAGCAGAGTCGTCGATATCCTTAGGCCAGGAATCTGCGATAGCCTGACGGTAATCGGGTTTATAATCGATCGTGAACCCCGGGATGTGCTTCTTGATCTCGATAGCGAGCTCAGCCGGTGAAAAGCTCAAGGCGCCGAGGTTAAAGTCGGTGTGATGTCTTAGCCTAGAAGCGTCGGCCTCCAACAGCTCGACGACGCTCCTCAGGCAATCGGGCATGTACATCATCGGGAGAGTCGAATCCGGCTTTAAGAAGCATGTGTATTGCCCAGACTTCACGGCCTCGTAGAATATTTCGACCGCATAATCCGTCGTCCCACCCCCCGGCGGAGCCATGTTGCTAATTACGCCCGGGAACCTAATACCCCTAACATCCACACCCCACTTATGGTGATAGTAATCCCCGAGGAGCTCTCCCGTGACCTTCGTTATCCCGTACATCGTCTTAGGCCTAAGAACAGTCTCCTGAGGGGTGCGCACCCTAGGAGTCTCCGGCCCGAAGACCGCGATCGAGCTAGGGTGGAATACTCGCTTCAGACTCTTCATTCTAGCGACTTCGAGGACGTTGTATAGTCCTGAGATGTTGATCTTCCACGCAAGATGGGGTCTCTGCTCCCCCGAAGCTGAAAGGAGCGCCGCGAGGTGAATGATTGCGTCAACGTCGTATTCGCTAACAATCTTCCCCAGCGAATCCGCGTCGGTAATATCGAGACGCATAAACGGCCCGTCATCGACGATTGGATCCCTCAGGTCGGAGGCGACAACGTTTTCCTTTCCATATAGACTCCTTAGCCTCGGAATTAGCTCAGAGCCGATCTGGCCGGAGGCACCCGTCACAAGGATCCTACTGAAATCGCGGCCCAAGAAAGCCCCTCTGAGATAAATCCCCCGCCAAATCTAGATAACGTCTTCTATAGAGGAAAAAACGTAAAAGAAGAGTCGGCTATGATCAATCAGGTGTTTTCATGAGGGACCCAACTGGCTTCCTTGAGTCGGAATACAGGGAACTTGTCGAGAAGGCACTCGACTGGAGGATGAAGACGATACAGGGGCCCAGTGAGCCCTTTGCCAAGGTGGATGGTAGGGAAGTCCTCATTCTCTGCAGTAACAACTACCTCGGGCTAACAACCCACCCTAAGCTGAAGCAGGCAGCTATAGACGCCGTCGAGAAGTACGGCGTTGGCTCCGGTGCAGTCAGGGCGATCTCGGGGACAATGGATCTCCACATAGAGCTCGAGAAGAGGCTCGCCCGTTTCAAAGGCGCTGAGGCGTCCCTCACCTATCCTACTGGATTCCAGGCAAACTCGGGACTGATCCCGCAGCTCGTCGGTGATGGGGACTTGATAATAAGCGACGAACTCAACCACGGCAGCATACTCGACGGCGTCCGCCTCGCCAAGGGCGACAGGGCGGTATTCAGGCACAACGACATGACTGACCTCTCCCGCTTACTTGACGAGGCCGAGAAGCACACGCCCTCGTACAGGAGGATACTCATCATCACAGACGGCGTCTTCAGCATGGACGGCGACATCACCCCCCTCGACGTTGTCGCCAAGCTCGGCGCCGAGCACTGCGCAATGGTATACGTCGACGACGCACACGGCGAGGGAGTCCTCGGCGACAAGGGCAGGGGAATAGTCAGCCACTATCACCTCGACCACAGGAAGGTACAGGTCGAGATGGGCACATTCAGCAAGGCCTACGGTACCGTCGGCGGACACATCTCAGGCTCCGAGTTTTTAGCGAAATTTGCCTGGAACAAGAGTCGAACGTGGCTCCTCAGCTCCTCTCACCCACCCCTGGTCGTCGCCTCCACGATAGCCGCCATCGATGTACTCGAAAATGAGCCCCAGCACGTCCAGAATCTATGGAAGAACACACGCTACTTCAAGAAGGCGGTCGAGGACCTCGGCTTTGATACGGGCAAGTCCCAGACGCCCATCATACCCATAATAGTCGGAGAGAGCCACAAGGCGAAGGCACTCGCAGACAAGCTATACGAGAATGGCGTCTTCGTCGTCCCCATAGTCTTCCCGATGGTGGCTAAGGATAAGTCGAGGATAAGAGTGCAGATGAGCGCAAAGCTCACCCGAGAACAACTAGACGATGTTATCTCGAAGCTGGAGACGATTGGAAAGGGGCTTAAAATAATCATTTAATGCACAGATCGATTTCCCATCTCGCCGTATTGACCCTGTTGTATAAAAAAAACGGCAACACAGACGCACACGCGCAACGCAGCGGCGCAACATGCCGGAGCAGAAACAGGGGGAGATACAACCTGCACACTACCCCGTTGCTCTACAACGAAATAACTCGTTTTCGGACATTGTTAACGTTTTAGTCTCATCAATATGCCACAATTCTCATAGTTACTTAAAAAAATCGGTGATCTGCTTACCGCTCCGCTTCTTCACGACCTCGGTGCACTGCTGAGGCGTCAGAGCCTTGAATTCGTATCCCAGAGAGGCAAGAACCTCAAGCGCACCTTCGGCAAGGGATGGCGCAACCAAGATCGCCCTGACTTTCCGGTTTGAGTCGAGGTTGATCACGTCCATGTACTTCTTCAACTGAAGCACAGCCTTCTTCGTCGCCTTGACCCGCTTTAGCTCGACCACGGTAAGCACGTTGTTCCGATCAACACCGAGGATGTCTATGAAACCAGGATCGACGGCTCGCTCACTTGTAATGGATCGAAACCCCTCCTCGAGGAGCGAGGGCTGTAGGAGAATAGCCTGCTGCATGTCACTCTCAGTCGCGTAAAGTGTGAACTCGCCTGCGTCCCTAAGGTTGAGCACTGAGACCATGATGACCCCGGTGAAGGCTACCTCCATCACCTCGCGATCCTTCCGACGGTAAACCCGTATGATGAAACACCCCTTCTTCAGCTTGGTCTGAAATAGGCTTCCAGGCGGCTGCCAGTTTACCGGGGCGTACTCCTTCGGCCGGTGGACGAGCGCTGAGCCATCAGGTTTGAAGAGGGCGACTCGCTCCCCCGGACCTAGGCTCGAGTTTGCGCGCCCCTCATACTCCACGGAACACATTCCGGCGATTATGATGTTTTTCTTGTGGGATATCCCGGACTTCACAGCCGTGTAAGCATCCGCTAAGGATGGCGAATCAAGGACAAGTTGCCGAGTAAGTTTTTGCATAGTCAACCTACGCTCGTCACGATAGTCGTCCAGGGGGCGTTCAACTTCGCGTCCGTGAGCTTGAGGTCCTCGGTTGCGCCGCTGACCATGAAGGTGTTATGCCCTGGGTAGATGCGGTCCGGTTTAAGAGATATAAGCCTCTTGATGCTTCGCTTCCACTCCGGGAGGTCGAAACCGGGACCGTTGATGAAGCCGAGCCTGCCGTTCGTCGAGGCGATGTCCCCGGGGAAGACGGCTACTTTCCCATCTCTCTCAATCATCTTAATGGAGATGCAGCCAGGAGTGTGCCCGGGGGTGTGGATGACGTCGAAGCTGGCATCGCCGATGTGAATGTGATCGCCATCCTCGAGCAAGCCGTCGAGCTTCGGTGCCTTGAAGTCCAGCCCACTAGAGTGAGCCATGTCCATTAAAACGTTCTCGTCCAGCTCAGTGATCGCCTTTCCATCGAGTCTGTGGGCGACGAGTCTGCACTTTACAATCTGTTTCAGTTCGTGAGCCCCACCGATGTGGTCAAAGTGACAGTGGGTGAGGAATACGAACTTGATCTTCTTGGGGTCGAAGCCGTCGCCCCTGACGTTCTCCAGTATTCTCTTCACGCCGTTTCCCCCGCCTCCGTCTATGAGCGCGAGATCCGAGCCGCAGTCTACAAGGTAGACGTTGCAGTCCCCCGCGGGAGACAGACCATAGGCGGGGCCGCCGACGAGGTAAACCGAATCGGTGAGCTTCATCGAAATCAATTAAAGCGGTGCCGTCGGAGGTTAAAAATGGTCGTGTACCCCCAGAATCAGCCATGGACAACGTTCTTGTCCAATGCTCCGCTTCGATCACCCGATCCAGCATTTTCAGCCACGTTCACCTTTCAACGAATTTACACCCCGTAGAGAAATCCCCACGAGGATCGGGTTTAGATCGGCGCCCATATCCTAGACCTTATAAAATGTATACCTTCAAGATTAGGGCTAACGATTCTATCCATTGGGCATTATAAAAAGCAATTAAGTGTCCGACTGTCCTAGCTTAAACAACGCGTTCATCTTCGGTAGGTGCTTCTCCGTGAACTCATCGATCTTGTCCGGATGCGTCAACTTGACGTGAAAACGGACCCCACCAGGACTCGTCGACTTGCGGGGACAGTAAGGACACGTGAACTCGTGAATCTGTGTACTCACAGTAGATCCTCCGAGGTATTGTTGTATATCGGAATTAAAATAATTTTTTCACCAAAAAAATTCCGATACTAATCGGCAGAGACTTTAATAGCGCATGAGTTTAGGAAAACTCGACAGCTACTTGAGCAAAGAAGAATCAAAGGTGATCTGGCTCACCTGCCCGGACTGCGGCTCGAAGATAGGTATCATACTCTCAGTAGGAAAGGCAACCGCCGTTACCCATCACAGCGAGGCGGTCGAGGAAGAGGCTCAGGACTGGCCCCCCGCCACCCTCAGCTTCACCGAGAAACTCAAAGCCGCTGGGGTCGACACCAGCCTCCTCAACATAGAAGAAGGCGAGGACGTCACCCTCGTGAGCCCCAAGAAGTTCCTCGGCGACCTATGGGGACCTATCAACGAATCGATTCGCTCACTCGGTGGCACATGGATACGCGAGGGACGCGAGAGCCGGTGGGAGATACGAAAAACCCCATTGCAGTAGGAAAACGCTTCCAAGGACACATTTCCAGACACTTTTCAGCCCAGTTAGGGTAGGGTAAACAGCAGAGAAAGTCACTAAAAAAAGGCCCGTGACAAGGTTTAATCCGAGTCACACTTATTAATAGCTGTGCAGCGAGCAAACGCCGTCTACGCCGGTGAAAAGATTATTATCCCGACACAGGGCGAGGCAGACAGCCTCTACCAGGACGGCTACGGCCGACGACTAGGCACCACACTAACACTGACACCGAGCGAAGCACTCTACTTAGTAGAGAGGGAACGCCTCTCGGTCATAGACGAGGTCAAGAAAAAGATACTTAGCTTTCAGGAGATTCTCGACAGGGAACTGGAGAAGAACATGCTCCTTTGGACCACATACATAATTTACAGAGACATAAGGGGGCGTGGGTTCGTAGCTAAAACCTCTGCGGATCAATCCTCGACCTTCCTAGTCTACGAACGTGGAACCTACTCCAAGAAGCCGCCATGCTACGAGATACACACCATCTACGAAGGAATGAATGAAACCATAGGCGACCTCGAGGTAGCTCTAAAACAGTCCTCTGAATCAAGCAGGACTCTTAAACTCGCGGTAATAGATAGGCGTGGCGAGATTGTCTACTATGGACTTGAGAAGGCTGATCTCATTAAACTAGGAACGGAGACAGCCTAGTAGCTCACCGCGCTTGACTTTTGTTTGTTCACCTGTCTCCATGTCCTTGATTGTCACACTGCCTTCAGCGATCTCCTTGTCGCCAAGGATAACGACTTTACGTACGTGCTTCTTGTCAGCGTATTCTAACTGCTTGGAGAAACGCCTGCCCATGAGATCAATGAGCGTGGAGTAACCAGCGGATCGAAGCTCCTGAGCCACCTTGATCGCTTCGCTCCTTGCACCCCCGGACACTGGAGCCACAAGTATATCGACGCCTAAGACGACGTTCTCGAAACCACCCTTCTTCTCCAGCAAAGAAACGAGGCGATCTATGCCAAAAGAAATACCCGTTGCAGGAGTCGACTGCCCGCCGAAGATGTTAATGATCTCGTCGTAGCGACCGCCACCGGCTATACTCCCGTAGTCCTCGTAACCCTTCGCTGACACCTCGAAGACGGGGCCTGTGTAATAGTCTAGTCCTCTAGCAAGGTTCAACTCGACTACGATGTACTCAGCATACCCGAACGACTTCGCGTAGGTGATCATGTCCCTAAGTGCCTTACAGCCCTTCAGACCTAGCTCGGAGTCGTTAAGCCTCTTTTCAGCGTTCGTTAGAATGGTCTCGGGATCACCCGTTATCGAGATGGCGTCGAGTAGTTTAGTTGACTCATCCGGGTCGATCGCTAGCCGTCTCAGTTCATCTATTACACCGTTTTGCCCTATTTTCAGTAGCTTGTCAACGGCACGAATAGCCTCAAGAATTCGATCCTTCGGGATACCAGTTTTTAGGATGAACTCTTCTAGAATTCTTCGATCGTTCAACTTAATAACAAAGCCCTCGAAGCCCATCCGGCGTAGGCAATCGACAGCAGCCGAGAGAACCTCGGCGTCTGCGATGACGTCGACCACCCCCACCGTGTCGGCGTCCGCCTGCCAGAACTCTCTGAAACGCTTCTCTGTGGGGTTCTCATAGCGCCAGACCGTGCCAATAGCATATCTCTTGAAAGGCATCTGTAGCTCCCTATGCGTCGCCACCACCCTCGCCAGGCTTGTAGTCAGGTCAAACCGGAGACCAAGCTCCCGGTCCGCTTTGTCGCGGAAGTAGTAGATCTGGTTGATCACTTCCTCGCCACTCTTCTGCTTAAGGAGCTCCCAACTCTCGAACGCAGGTGTGCCAAGCGGCTCGAAGCCATACGCCTCGTAGACATCGCGTATCTGCTCGAGGACCCAGTTCCTCTTGTACATCTCGTCTGGGAGGAAGTCTCGTGTGCCCCGTGGTGGCTGGTACATCTAGACCGAGCCTATATCGAGGTGAAGACCTGAAAAAGGTTCCGTGTTCACTTGCCGCCCTTTTTATGTGGTCCACAGCGACCTTTTACGCGCACCCATCGAGGTTCAAGACTAGAAGTCTGTATCGGATAGTTAATGGTTACGCCGACAGTCATCAACGAAACGCCGATGTACAATGATTCTATCCGTGTTTTGGAATAAACCCGAAAAACGCCTCTTTCAAACTCAATTTTTAACATCAATGTGTAATGGGGGAGGGTCACTATCTGAAAGGAGTCGTTTCCGGGCTCCGTTTGGTTAGGCGATTTCTTACGCCTTATAATAAGAGAGGTCTCAACATTATGGACATAAAAATGCCCCGAGGATGAATAAGGGGTACAGGTTCTACTCGAGTGCGCCGCGCAGGAACGGATAGAGGTCTGCGACCTGCTCCTGCACTATCGTCTGATAGTACTGGTATAAGATGCTGACGGCAAGAAGCGCACCCATTCCGCTTCCGAAGACTCCGAAGAAGTCCGAAAAAGCGGCGAGGGCACCGACTATTGCTCCGCCGATGATAGTGATTGTAGGGATGTACCTGTTAAGTAGGGCAATTATAGGCTGCTTGTTCCTCCTGAATCCCGAGATCTGCATGCCAGAATTGAGTAGCTGGTCCGCCATATCCTCGGCGCCAAGTCCACCGATCTCGAGCCACGTCATACTGAAAATTACGCAGAAGACGATGACGATGACGGCATAGATTAGCGCCTGAATTGGCGCGTTGAGCACATTCTGTAGTGTGCCGGGTGCTGTGATGAAGTAGACGATCCCACCCGTCGCGGTGGGTGTCCCCTGAGCCGAGTAAGTGAATGTTCCAAGCCAGTTGAGCCAGTTGTTGTCGTTGGCGACGTTCCATCGACTCCAGACGAACTGCCCAATCATCTGGAAGTTTGCGAAGAGTGCATAGGCAAGTATTACGGGGATGTTTGAGACATATAGGAGTTTGATTGGCATCCTGCCCCTGTAGCCGCGGTACATGCTATGGCTGATCGGTAACTCAACGCGCATGCCCTCGATGTATATGACGAATATGAAAACCATTAGCGTCGTGAAGAAGCCGACCATGTCTGGGGCGCCGTTGGATCTGTAGAACCACTCCAGTGCGGGGAGTCCATTGAGTATGCCTTGGAAGAAGGCGACGAGCGCGCCGTATGCCCTCCCGTCGTAGTTGATGAAGCTGAGGCTCATCCACCAGATGTTCGCGGTGATCCCACCAACGATGAAGAGGCTTATGCCGCTGCCGATGCCCCAGCCCTTCTGGACGAGCTCATCGAGCAGCATGATTATGATGCCGGCGGCGAGCAACTGGCCGAAGATGAGCAACGACTGCGTAAGAGCAACTGTACCGTATTGACCACTTATAATGTAAAGAGCAGCCTGTACGATGATCATAACTATTGAGAAGAACTTGCTTGCAGTAGTGAATAGCCCGCGGTCTTCTGGACTACTTCTATCGAAAGATATGATATCTGAGCCGGCGAGTAGCTGAATAATAAGCCCAGCTGTAACTATTGGACCTATCCCGAGCTCCATAAGTGTGCCCCTTGTAGAGGCGAAGATTACCCGATATGCAGCGAAAGTACCTTGCTCTACTACAGGAGATATACCGTAGAGCGGTATCTCCGACATGATGAAGTAGATGAGAAGCGCGAGGAAGGTCCAAATGAGTCTATTCTGGAAGCTGACCTTCCTCTCCGGCGGCTTTACCTCCGGTATAATTCTCGATATGGGTTTGAAGAGTTCGAGGAAGCGCAAGGCTATCACTCTACTATAGAGCCGCCGGCTTCCGCTAATTTAGTTTTGGCACTCGCAGAGGCGGACTCGACGCGGACCTTAAGGGCAGTCGAGATGCTTCCCCTCCCGAGGAGCTTTCCTATCCCTACCTCGCTGAGGTCCAGCTCTACTCCGCTCTTCACCGAGTCTACACCGAGGATCTTTGCAGCTAGTGCTTCTAGCTCTCCGACGTTTATCGTTGCAGGCATGGGCTCAAGCGACGATGGTGGTACGAAACCGATTCGCCTAAAGCGGTTCGGGTTGTACTTCACTGTCTGGATCCAGAAGTGCTTGTGGCCTCCGGCGAAACCCTTTCCTCCTCGGCTTCCGGACTTGCGATGCTGGCCTACCTGGCCCCAGCCGCAGTATCTCGATCCACGGTATCTACGTGTTCGTCTTAGATCGTGAGGCATCTTTCAATTCTCTCCTTTTAGCACATCCTCTTAATGAGCTCGTTTATGGCTTCTCCCCTGTAGCCGAGCTCGCCGCGGTCCCTGTAGGGACGTTTAACGGTTCTCTTGAAGCCCTTTTTTGGCGGGTGCATCCTGAAGAAAGGCTTGACGCCGTTGAGTTGGCTGAACTCTACCGCCCCAGAAGCTATTGCATTCGAGAGCGCCTCGACGCTGTCGTATCCGAGGTTCTTCAGCGCCTCATCGGTCACCTTCTCCTCGCCAACGAGCTTTCCCCGCGTCTCGAGAAGGAGCTTCACCGTCTCGGCAGTGGGCTCACCCCAGGTGACGTAGTCCTTGACCTTTCTTAGCATGCCGATATACGAGGGGTTCTCCCTCAGTATGGTGGCGTAGTTGTTACGTTCCATGCGGAGCATCGTCAGTGTGGCTTCTACGGTCTTCCGGGCATCGACTCCACCTCTAATGCGTACTACGTAAAGTGTCTTGCCGGTCATTTTACGCGGTCCACTCCTGGGGTGTCATGATCTTACCGGTCTGCTTGAGTGCCTCGAATGTTGCGAATGCGAATGAGGTAGTTGTTGTCGTGGTGCCCGTCGCCTTTGACCAACAGTCTTTGATGCCCGCTAGCTGTAGGACGACCTTAGCCGTGTCACCTACGACGAGGCCGAGGCCCTGGGGGCCTGGGAGCAGCGTTAGCACGACGCTTCCAGCCTTGCCGTCGACGCGGAAGGGTAGTGAATGTGTCTCGCCGCATCCGCACTCCCAGCTGCCGCAGCCCCTCTTTATGGGGTAGAGGTTGAGCTTTGCCATGCGGATTCCCTTTTCGATGGCGTTTCGGACACGCTTGGCCTTTCCGGTTCCGAGGCCGATGAGACCGTTACCGTTGCCGACTGCGACGACGGCGCGGAACCTGGAGTTCTCGCCGGCGTCTGTCTGCTTCTGGACCATAGCGATGTCGATGACTTCGTCCTTGAGGTCCTGAACAAGGAAGTCGATTACCTCAACCTCCCTGACCTTGTAGCCCTCGCGGAAGATGTCCTGTATGGAGGTGATCTGGCCTTCCTTGACCATCTTACCCAGCTGTGTACGGGGCACCCAGTCCTCTAGTGACGGGCCTTCCCTATCGTATTCTCTGCTCATTATGCCCAGTCCTCCTGGATCTTCTTCTTCGTCTCCTCGAAATGCTCGGGGATCTGCTCTGGCCTAAGACTCTTCCTGAGGTAGACCGAAAAGTACTTCTCGTAACCTTCAGAGTCGATGACCTGAGCATATTTTGCAATGTCTCCGCCGTTTATCCTATCCGGCGGTGGGATGATGTCGCTGTCGCAGGGGATATTAAGCCCAGCGTCGATCGCGCCTTTGACCACAGCGAATATTTTAGAGCCCTTAGTGGGTCTTTTAAGCCCGAGGTCTAGATAAGCTGTTCCTATGCCCTCCTTGATCGCCTTGTGTCCGGCGATGAGTCCCAAGAGGTAGCCTGCGGGGATGCTCTTCCCGCTTGCTTGCCATCCGTACTTGCTGACTAGTTCGTTGGAGGCTGCCTGTGTCAGTACCTTGTCTCCTATCAACTCAGCTTTGACTACCTGTGCAAGTATGCCCTTGTTTGAGGCCCTCACGACAAAGCGTGGGTTCTCGGAAGTGGCAAGTATCCTCCTCGCCTGGTAGTCGGTCTTCTGC
>JBFYNQ010000023.1:0-9359 GCA_041304265.1 Candidatus Bathyarchaeota archaeon
GATGGTCGAGGCCTATGAGCGGCCAGTCCTAATCCTCGAGGGGCAGGTCAGCAGGGCGCTAAAGCGTAGCGCCATGAAGCCTGCCGCCGTTTACGGGGCACTCAGCAGCCTCGCCCTCGACTACGGCATCGGTGTGCTGCCGACCGAGGATACGGACTCGACCGCCGTTCTGCTACAGCGCCTCGCCTACAGGGAGCAGACGAAGGACAACAGGGCAATACAGCTCAGAAACGTGGACAGGAGCCTACCCCTGAACAAACAGCAGCTTTTCCTCCTCTCAGGCTTCCAGCAGATAGGCACCACGTCAGCAGAGATACTGCTCGAGAAGTTCGACACGCCCCTAAGGGTGATCGAGGAACTCGCCTCCGCGGAGATTCGAGCCTCGGCCTCGGGAAAGACGAAGAAGCTGACGGGTCCCCTCTCCGAGGTGGGGGGTATAGGGCCTACGATCGTGGAATATGCCCAGACTCTCCTCAAGAGCAGCTACAGTGTCGCTTGTGCGGAGAACCCCGACTAGGGTTCGGTTTATTTCCCCCGCTCTTCAGGGATCATTCATGGAGTCACTAAGCCACACTTTCTCTATGAAGGCGCTGCTCATACTGCTCGGGAAGGGCAGGAGAATGACCCTCCCCGAGCTCGCGGAGGAGATGGGCACGCAGCACGGCAGCCTCGTCCACGCCATCGACGTCCTGAGGGAGGCGGACCTCCTGGAAGCCTACGACCGACGTGGCGCACCGTACGAGGACGAGGTTTTCCTGTCGCCGCAGGGCAGGTTCGTCGCTGAGAAGCTGAAGGAGATAGAGGACGTTATTGGCTGGATAGGGAAGGGCGGCATAACCTAGAACTGTATGCCCTCGCGTGAGACGAAGGTCTTCGGGGCCTTGACATCCCTGATTTCGTTTACGAAGTCGGCCCTGTCTATGAATTTCTGGGGCGTGTATCTCCCGGTGAGTATCGCGTCAGTCTCCTTTGGCAGCTTGTCGAGTAGGGCGATGACGTCGGCGGTCTCGACTATGCCCATGTAAGCGGCTAGGCAGACTTCGTCTAGAATTAATAGCTCCGGCGGTTGGTCGCTCTTGATGACCCTCTCCGCGTACCTGAGCGCCTCGGAGGCAGCTAACTTATCCTCCTCGGATAGTTTCCGCAGGGTCGCCTTGAATCCCCCAACGTTCACCTCGTCCTTGTCCTTCGCCGCCTTTATCCAGCCCTGCCTGCCGAACTGCCGAATATCGTAGAGTGGGCCGAGGGTCTTCGCGGCCTTGTATTCCCCGGTTTCCTTCCAGTGTTTTAGGAATTGGATGACTGTAACATGGTGGCCGTGGGCTACACTTCGGAGAGCGATGCCGAGCGCCGCGGTCGTCTTGCCTCCGCCTGTGCCGTAGTAAAGGTAGATGTGACCCATCGGCTGTCACCCGCATACCTCGCAGCCCTCTATGGGGCGTCCTCCGGCGTACTCAGCCTCCGCCGTGGCGACCTTTGGCTCGCCGCGGGACTCGACGCCGAGGTTGAGCACCTGCGCCCCCTTACTGCCGTAGCGGTAGATGGTTACGCCCTTGCACTTGAGCTGGTATGCGAGGCGGTAGACCTTGTCTACGTCACCTATGCTGGCGTCCTCAGGTAGGTTGACGGTTTTTGAGACAGCGTTCTCGCAGTGGCGCTGGAAGGCGGCTTGTATCCTGACGTGCCACTCGGGGGCTATGTCGTGGGCGGTGACGAAGAGGCGGCGCGCGTCCTCGGGGACACCCTCGACGTCTTTGATGGTGCCATGTGCGACTATCCTCTCAAGTGTCTCCCCGCCGTAGAAACCGCGTTCCTTTGCCACCTGCTCGAAGATTGGGTGCAGTTCAAATAGGCGTGCGCCCTCGAGGACGTGGCGCATGAATGCGACTGCGAATAGGGGTTCTATGCCGGAGGAGCAGCCAGCGATTATACTAATGGTGCCAGTGGGGGCGACCGTAGTGACGGTGGCATTGCGGCGTGCCTTGAATTTACCCTCCCAGATGCTCCCATTGAAATTCGCAAAATTCCCCCTCTTTAGGGCGAGGTGCTCGGAGGCTTTACCCGATTCTTCGTTAATGAAGTGGGCAATCTCCTCAGCGATCTCCACGGCGCGGTCAGAGTCGTATGGGACACCGAGGAGGATGAGGAGGTCGGCGAAGCCCATGACGCCGAGTCCTATCTTCCTGTTGGCCAGGGTGATCTCACTAGTCTCCTTGATGGGGTAGGGGTTGATGTCTATGACGTTGTCGAGGAAGCGTATGCCTGTGTGGATAGTTCGGCGGAGCTTCTCCCAGTCGACGGCGTCCCCCGCAACCATCTTGGAGAGGTTTATGCTTCCGAGGTTGCAGCTCTCATAGGGGAGGAGTGGCTGCTCGCCGCAGGGGTTGGTCGACTCCATCCTCCCGATTTGTGGGGTGGGGTTGTGGCGGTTGATCTCGTCTATGAAGACTATACCTGGGTCGCCGCTACGCCACGCGTTGTCAACTAAGCGGTCCCATATGTAACGGGCGCTTATCCTTCTCATTGGCTGCTTAGTCCGCGGGTTGACAAGGTCGTAGTCGCTTCCCTCCTCTACAGCCTTCATGAAGGCGTACGTGGCTGTGACACTTATATTGAAGTTCGTGAGTACACCGGGGCGGGCCTTGGCGGATATAAACTCGGTTACGTCGGGGTGGTCCACGCGAAGGATCGCCATCATGGCGCCGCGGCGCCTGCCCCCTGCCTTTATGACCTCGGTGGCGGCGTCGAATATTTTCATGAAGCTGACAGGACCGGAGGCGACGCCCATCGTGGTCCTGACGATGTCGCCTGCGGGACGGAGCCTGCTGAAGTCGAAGCCGACTCCGCCGCCGGTCTGCTCGACAAGTGCCATGTTCTTGAGAGTAGTGAAGATGCCGTCGAGGCTGTCCTCGACTGGGAGGACGTAGCAGGCGCTGAGGGCGAAGTTGGTCTTTGTTCCAGCGTTGAAGAGTGTGGGGCTATTAGGGAGAAACTCGAGGCGACACATGGCGCCGTAGAACTCCCGTGCGGCGACGTCTGGGTCCTCGCCGTAGAGCCTCTCAGCCTCCGCGACACCCTTGGCGACGCGCAGGAACATCCCAGTAGGGGTCTCAGCGAGGGCGCCCTTATCGTCCTTGAGCAGGTAGCGCTTCTCAAGGACCTCGATGGCATTAACACTGAGCTTTGGCTCGTCGAGGATGCCCAGTTCGCCTCGTAAGGCGCGTAGCTCAGCTTTACGGGTTCGGTACGCTTGGTAGTCGTCGGCAACACGCTCGTAGCCGGACTCGTGGAGCGTTTCGACGACTATGTCCTGTATGTTCTCGACGCTTGGAATCTTGTCGGCGTATCTGGCGTGGAGCTTCTCGACGGCTTTGTCGCTGATGGCTTGGGCGGCGTCGCCTTTGCCCTCGACGGCCATGAGGGCTTTATAGATGGCGTTAGTGATCTTGGATTGGTCAAAGTCGACTACCCCACCGTCTCGTTTCTTAACCTTCGTGACCGCCATTTTAATCAATATCAGTCGATCACGGAGGTATTAGAAGCTAGGGCTTGGAGTATAGGTCGAGTGGCGTCTGCCCCGTGAGCTTCGATTCTTTGATCAGGAAGTCGCGTAGCTCACCCTCGTCCTTGAAGATGCGTGTGCTGTACCACTCGAAGAATGGACTGGGCTCGTAGGGGTAGTAGACGTAAACGAGCTTGGCGAGGCTCTTGGCGTAGACCATCTCACACATGACGCCTGCGCTTATACTTTGGCGTGGGTGGTAGACGACGACGAGCTGGCTGTTCTCTATTATCTTGTAGTCGCTGTCAATTATCTGGAAGCGGAGGTTCTTGACGGCGGCTTCGACCTCCTGTGTGTCGAGGATGACTTCTTTGGGGCCGTCGCGGTACTGTATCTTGACGGGGATGCGTGCGGGGCGTGGCTCGCCGAGGTCGATAGCCGCGTTGAGGGCGTCGCGCCAGCACTCGACTATCTCCCAGTCCTTGATCATGATTGGGTCGTAGACAATGTAATAGTCCTTGAGGGAGGTGGCGAACTTTGTGAAGCGCTTGAAGCTGTCCTCTTCCTCTCCCGTGATGGGGTGGCTGAGGTAGAACTTCTCCTTTCGGCTGTTGAAGATGAGGTCGCGGAGGAAGTCTGGGCCATTCTCATAGGCGACTATCTGGACCTCCTTACGTGGGGTGAAGCCGCGTGCCTGCTCGTAGACATCGGCCATCTCCTCGCGGCGCCAGTTTGCTATCTCTCCGAGTGTGTAGCGGTGGTCGCTCCACTGCGGGTCGGCGGCGAGGCGCTCGCGGACGCGTATGATGTCGTCGAATACAACGATGAAGAGATTGGGGTCGAGGCGTTCGACGTCGCCGCGGTCGAGTCCTTTGAAGCGGTTGCCCTTCCACTCGAAGTGGTGGGGGGTACTGATTATGTGGACTCCGGGGTTTTCCTTGATCTCGGCTTCAATGCGGGCGACGGCGGCCTCGCGTAGGGCGTCCATCTTCTCCGGCTGGCTATCGTAGAAGTCCAGTATGTTGAGCTTGCTGAGGTTCGTCCCGTCGGCCTTTGCCTCGTCGACTATGTATTGGAATAGATGGTAGTAGTGGAAGCTTGCCTTCTCCTTCATCTTAGTGAGCATCTCGTCGCGGCCGTTGCCGGGGGGGCCTGTACAGACAATGACACGCCGAAGCGACATGGGTGATGGATAGGCGTATCGCCTTTTTATCTCCTTATGCCTCAGGACAAGTGTTTTCTGTCGCGCGTGGCGGCCTATCCTCAGGTAGTCCGGATAAGATAGTGGCGATTTGCATCGATGAAGACGTCGGAGAGATGGATATTGCAACTATTAAGAGAGAGAATATTGAATCAGTTTATCGAAGGCATGAACACTAATTCGTTTAGCTAATATTAGAGAAGAGAACAGATACGGTTTTGAATAACTCTTGTACGGGGCTGGGAAAATTTCGAATTTCAAGTATTTTATTTCCAATATACACCCGAACGAATTTCATAAGTGATACGTATTTTTAGGAAATCTTTCCAATCATACTCTCCCCTTTTTTTAAAGTCCATTTTATGTCTAATGTGGAAACGATTTTAACCTTAATCTTCGTTGGCTAGGTGGTTGAGCCCGTAGCCCAGCGGATAAGGCGTCGGCCTCCGAAGCCGGAGAGCGTGGGTTCGAATCCCACCGGGCTCGCCACTACTTCTCTGAGGACTCGGGCAGCGTTGGGTAGATGTCTATGAACCTCTTCGCGTAGGTGGAGTCGATGCCGTGTTCCCTCATGCCTTCGACCATCCATGAGACATACTTTTTCGCCGGCGTGTACGGTCCCTCCGGCTTGACGACGCGGTAAAGGTCCGCCGTGTACCATATCCCATCCTCGCCGAGGACCTTGAAGCCCTCTCTCTTGTAGACGCCCAGCGGCACCTTCTCCAGTATGTCCAGTGCGGCGATCTCCTTCGGGTCGACCTCGTAAATGACGCCGTGAACCATCTCCCCCGGCGCCTCGATTATCGTGCTTATCCCGCCCTTCAGGTTGTCCGAGTAGCGACGGAACTCTATGTGGAAGTTTGATAGGAGGGCGCGCCTGACGAAGATGGCGCTCGGCGTGTACTGCCTCACGTACTTTGTTGAGAGGTTTGAGCCATAGGCGAAGTAGAGCATGATATGCCCTCACCGATACCCGATAAGAGACTTGCCCCGCTAAGGCTTAAATCCCGAGAAACGCTGGGGACGAACATGGTGCCCGACTCTCACGAGTCACAACAGGCTAACGACGAGTTGGATCACGGCATCACACTCCCCGTCAACGTCCGGATCGAGGCCGATTACACCGTCTTCGACCTCTCCGAAGCCAAGGCTATACTGAAGAAGGCGAGGCGAATAGCCGTAGGCGACTGCCCGTGCAGGTCCGAGCACCACAACTGCGATGCCCCCATCGACGTCTGCCTCAGCCTCGACGAGCAGGCAGATACATCGATCAGCCACGGGGGCAACAACCGAGAGGTCACACTAGACGAGGCACTAGCCATACTCAAGCGCAGCCACGAGGCCGGACTCGTCCATATGGCTTACGTTGCCAAGGGCGCCGACAGGCCCAAGATCCTCTGCAGCTGCTGCGGCTGTTGCTGCACCACACTCGGCCCCATGATCGAAAAGGGTACATTCGACCTCATACTGACCTCCAAACAGATCGCCGAAGACGATCACGACAAGTGCACTGCATGCGGCATTTGCGTTGACCGCTGCATATTCAATGCGAGGAAACTCGTCGAAGGCGCACTGGTCTACAATGCCTCGAAGTGTATGGGCTGCGGTGTCTGCGTCTCTACGTGCCCCACCGGCGCGATCTCGATGGTCCCCCGCTAGGCAAAGAACTAGCCTAGAGCGATACTCATTTTAACGCCCTGACCCCCCGCCATAATGGGCTTAAACATGTCAAACCCCCTCGCGAAGCTGAGAGAGGAGTGCCATCGCCAACTAGCCGCAGCAACAGAGGCGGCATACCCCGGCACAACACTCCCCGAGTCCAAATGGAGTCAGCCCCCCGACCCAAAGATGGGGGAGTTAGCATCGGCAGCATCATTCCAGCTCGCGAAGGCTCTGAGGCAGAAGCCCGCCAATATAGCCACAAATATCGCTAAACATGTCAAGAAGGGCGGCTTAGTCGCCTCCGCCGAGGCAGTAAACGGTTACGTCAACTTCCACGCCGACGAGGCTAACTATTATCGGCTCGTCTTCGAGACGGCGGCAAGTGACCCCGAATATGGCTACCTCAAAGCGACGGAACCCAAGAGGGTCATGGTCGAGCACACATCCGCCAACCCCATCCACCCCATCACCATAGGCCATGCCCGCAACGCCATTACAGGCGCCTGCCTAGCTAACATGCTACGCCTACGCGGCAACTCCATGCGTGTCGACTTCCTAGTAAACGACATGGGACGCCAAGTCGCCCTAGCCACGTGGGGCTGGACGCTCCTCGGCAAGCCCGAGCCCGACATCCGCGGCGAGCTATTCATCGGCGCCATCTACGCCTCCACAAACGTAAGCATGGAGCTACTCCGCGTCGCTAGGGAGACAAAGGTCGCCGAGGAGAAGGGCGACGTCCCCATGATCGCCGAGCTACAGGAGGAGCAGGAGAAGTTCGAGACCGCTGCCGCCGACCTCGAGAAGACGAGCCCCAAGACATACCTCGCCCTCAGGGAGAAAATCGCTGCCTACTCCGATCCAGCCGTTGAGATCGCCAAGCTAAACACCGCCTACGAGAACAACGAACCCGAGACTGTCAAGGCGGTTCGCCGCCTCGTCAAGATATGCATAGACGGATTCATCCAGACAATGGGTGAGATGGGCATCAAGTACGACTCATTCGACTACGAGAGCGATCTCGTCTGGGAGAAGAAGGCCGACGAGGTATTAGATACACTCAGGCACACCGACTTCGTCGAGCAGGACCAGGGTGCCCTAGTTCTCAACTGCAACTCCGTCGCCAACATCTACGCCCTCAAGCAGCGCTGGGGATTAGCACCTAACCACGAGATACCCCGCCTCGTCCTCGTCAGGAGCGACGGCACCACACTCTACACCCTTCGCGACATGGCTTATAGCATCTACAAATTCGGCACCGGCATGGACAAGGTTATCAACGTCATCGGCCAGGAGCAGGCGCTCGCTCAGCTACAGCTCCGCATCGCCCTCGTTGCCATCGGCAAGCCAGAGATGGGCGACAACCAAATACATTACGGCTACGAGTTTGTCAAACTCCCCGAGGGCAAGATGAGCGGACGCCTCGGCAGGTACGTCGCCCTGAACGACGTGATGGACAGGAGCCTCGAACTCGCCATGGATGAGGTCACAAAGCGCACCCCAGACCTCCCCGAGGCGCAGCGCCGCGACATCGCACGCATGGTCGGCCTCGGCGCCATCAAGTACACCCTTCTCAGCGTCGACGCCAACAAGCAGGTCATCTTCGACTGGGCAAAGGCCCTGAACTTCGAGACTAACAGTGCCCCATTCATCCAGTACAGCCACGCACGCTGCTGCAACATACTGAAGAAAGTGGAGACACGCCCAGCCCCCGACTTCAGCCAGCTCAGAGACCCCAAGGAGCGCGAGATAGTCAGCGCCGTCGCCAACTGGCCCGAGGTCTTCGCCGAGGCCGCCGACGTACTCAAACCCGGCACAATCACAGCCTACCTCAACAGCCTCGCCGACAAGTACAACAGCTTCTACTCCGCCCTACGAGTCCTAAACGCGGAGACCCCCGGACTAGTCGGGGCACGACTCGCACTCGTCGACGCCGTCCGTGTAGTTCTCAGGAACGGCTGTGCCGCACTCGGTATAGAGGCCCCCGAGCGGATGTGACCACATCCCGCTCAAAACCCAGCCGTGGCAGACATTTTATCTTTATTAACACTGTAGCCGACTCATCTTCGAGGGATGAGTGTTGTCAAAAGTATTCGAGACCGACCCCCGACTCGAAGCGAAGCGAATCGAGTACCCCGGCGAAACAGGGAAGGTTAAGGCGTATCAGGCCAGACTAGAGGGGCCCGGTAAGCACCCCGGCGTCATAGTCGTCCAGGAGATATTCGGCCTAAACAGGCACATCGAGGACGTCGCGAGACGCGTTGCGCTGGAAGGTTACATCGTCGTCGCCCCCGACGCCCTATCCCCGCTCGGCGGGTCTCCCGGCAGCGACGACGAGGCGAGGGCGATGATGCAGAAGCTCGACTACCCGAAGACCGTCAAGGACTTCGCCGCAGCCGTAAAGTACCTCCAGACCAACCCCCAATCAACAGGCAAGGTAGGAGTAACCGGATTCTGCTGGGGGGGCGGCATGTCGAACCAGGTCGCCGCCAACTCCGACGTAGACGCGGCGGTACCCTTCTACGGGATGCAGCCCAAGCCGGAGGATGTGCCAAGGATCAAGGCCTCCCTCCTCATACACTACGCCGGAGAGGACGAGCGCATCAACGCGGGTATGGCCGCCTACGAGGAGGCGCTGAAGAGCGCCGGAGTGGAGTACAAGCAGTACGTTTACCCGGGGACCCGGCACGGCTTCTTCAACGACACCAGGCAAATATACAACGAGGAGGCGGCGAAGCTCGCCTGGAGCCGAACCATCAAGTTCTTCGACGAGAAGTTGAAGACCTAGCCCCTGTTCTGCATCTTCCACACCCTGGCGACCTCGGATACGAAGGGCCTGCAGTGCGTGAAGAACGACCTGTAGCCTTCGCATAGGTAGTTCAATCCAGGCTCCCCGTCTGGAGTCGTCCACAGCCGGTTCTTAGGGCACTCACCGTTACACATGTCCATGACCGGGCACTCCTTGCAGAGCCTCGGCAGGCCCCCGAGATCGGAAGA
>JBFYNQ010000024.1:0-5263 GCA_041304265.1 Candidatus Bathyarchaeota archaeon
CTTTCCCATGGACGGCGGTAGAGTACTTAGGGGCTTCATCTGGGGCCGAAACAAGGATGTGCTGAAGGCGACGAGGACGGTCACCGGCATTTCGAGGCTCATTAGCTTCGGCTTCATAGGCCTCGGCCTAGCCCAGACACTCTTCTATGCCGACTTTAGCGGCATCTGGCTACTCTTCATCGGCCTCTTCATCAACAGTAGCGCTCAAGCGAGTATGAACGAGACCCGCGTCAGTCAGGCGCTGACGGGCGTCACAGTTGGCGAGATAATGACACGCGACGTCAAGACGGTCGACCCCGACATGACGCTGCAGCAGGTTCAGGACTACGCCCTTACGCCGCTGAAGCACCATGGCTTTCCGGTCATGAAGGGCGGAGAACTATTTGGTATAATAACCGACGAGGACCTCAGGAGCGTCAAACCGGAGCTCTGGGATGAGAAGAAGGTGAGTGACATCATGAAGAGGACAGATGTTCTCATCTGGGCCAGGCCAGGGGACGCTGCCGTGGATGCCCTGATAAAGCTAGCGAAGGCTGGCGTCGGCAGGCTCCCCGTCATAGAGGAAGGCAAGCTCGTCGGCATTATCACACGTAGCGACTTCGCCCGCGCAATACAGGACAAGCTCCAGTTCAGGAGCTAAAGCCTGCCCGGTAAAGCTCCGCGTTCCCGCAGGAACTCCCTGACCTCGGCGAGTGTAGGCACGTTCCTACCCGCGCCGCGTTTCCCGACCTTTACAGCGCCTAAGGCATTCGCGAGGGTAGCCATGTCGACGTGCGGCCAGTCCTTGACGGTGCCATAGACAATAGCGGCATCAAAAGAGTCGCCCGCCCCGGTCGTATCTACAACGTCCACATTAAACCCGGCGTAGTGCTTGGAACCAGAATGTGTATGGAAGGAGCAGCCGTCCGCTCCCATCTTCAACACGACTGTGCCGACCCCGAGGCGGAGCAGGCTCCCCGGTTCAGGTTTTACGCCGAGCACGGAGGCGACGAGGCCGAGCTCCCTGTTATTTAGCATAAGCGTGTCGGTGGACCTCACGGCTTCGCGGAGCACTTCCACTTTGATTGCGTCGGCAACGGGGCTGGGGTCGAAGAAGACGTGCTTCCCCGCACCCTTAGCGGCCTTGAGCGCTTTCATGACCGCGCCGGAGATCGGCTCCTCGGCGAGCGGATAGCCGCTCATGAAGAACGCCCCCGCGGAGGCTATGTAGCACTCGTCTAGCTCGGCTGGTGTGAATGTCCGCGAGGCTCCTTCGAGGCCAATGTAGGCGTGCTGCCCTGTGTTGGTGAGTAGGACGACGCAGCCCGTCGTCCTTCCACCTCGCCTCGTCTTGATGCATGTCGTGTCTACGCCCTCCGCCGCGAGGCCTGCCACATAGTAGGTGCCAAGGTCGTCGTCTCCCACCGCGTCGGCGATCCCCACCCTTAGACCGAGGCGACTCGCCATTATCAGGTAGTTGCTCGAACCCCCCATATGCCGCTCCATGCCGCTACTGTGGACGCTGTCCTCGTTCACCGTGGGGAAACGGGGGACAGGGATGAGGACGTCGACGGTGCTGTCGCCGACGGCTACTAGTTCTAGGGTCACCTGTATCGCCTCGCGTATTCGAGTAGGTGCCGCGACTTATCGGCGAGGTCGAGGCCGTTGACGCGCTCGACGGTGTCGAGGATGCTCCTCGGGAAGTCGCCGATGCCCGCGTATGCCCCGGCTATACCGCCGGCCATGGCACCTATTGTGTCGGTGTCCCCACCCATGTTCGCGGTAAGTGTGATCGTCTTCATAGGGTCTCCCCCGCCAGCTACGAATAGGCCGAGGGCGGTGGGTATCGCGTCGCTGCTCGAGATGTCAGCGCCTATCCTGTCATATAGCTCCTCAGCCGCCCTCTCAGGCGCCTTACTCTGTGCGATGCGTGTCGCCATTGTGATCCTCTTCTCAACATTGGGGTACGCGAGTTGCGCGCCTCGCCCCTCGCCGAGCCTCGCGGCGCGCCTTGAGGATGAGATTACTGAAGTCACAGTGGCGCCAGGTCTTAGCGCTTCGGCGACGGCTGCCGCGACGGCACAGGAGGCAGCTATAGCGACGCCCGTGTAGTGGGTAGGCATGCAGGTCTCCTCGACGTCGTCGACGAGTTTAGCCATGGGTTGGGCGACGTTGATTACCCCGATGGGGGTTATCTTCATAGCCCCACCGTTCGTCGTTCCCATTCGCCCCGTCTCGGAGGGGTCGCGTCCCGCTATCAAGTCGCGTACTGCTGCCTTCGTGCTCGGGCCGAGTATGCGTGTCTCGAGGAGGTTGTTCTGGGCGACCCAGTTGACTATGCGGTCCGCCATGCCTCTGTGGTTCACAGCGCCGTCGACGAGTATCATGTCGACTATCGCCATTGTGAGCTGGGTGTCGTCTGTTATCGAGCCGAGGGGGAGATTGCCGTGAAGCGGGTGGTCCTTGACGGGAGCGATGATGGTTGTGACCTTTCCATATCGGCGCCTGACCTCACTGGGCGTCCACCCCGCCATAGGCATCCCGAGGGCGTCACCGACAGCCACTCCGGCGAGGCAGCCGTGTATTCTACCGAGGAGGCGGTCGTCAAACTCGACTCTAGACATGATAACTACCTGCTGAGAAATGGGGGCGCGCCGGAGTAAAAGGCGCTTGCTCACTGTCCCTTCCTAAGCATCTTCCCTGGGAGCGCGCCGGTGTGCCTCCCCTTGTCGATGGTGAAGACGCCGTTGCAGACGACGAAAGGTATCCCCGACGCAAACCTGTGGGGGTCAGCGAAGGTCGCCTCATCCCTGACCGTCTCGGGGTTGAAGACAACGATATCCGCCTTAAAGCCCTCGCGGAGCAGGCCGCGGTTCTTGAGGCCGAGGCGCTGGGCGGGGGCGCTCGTCATCTTACGGACCGCCTCCTCAACGCTGATGACCTTTTCGTCTCGCGCGTACTTGCCGAGGACGCGGGGGAAGGTGCCGTAGAAGCGTGGATGCGGTCTACCTACGCCGAGGATACCCTTAGGGCTGATGGCGGAGCCATCGCTCCCAATCATCCCGATGGGGCTACTCATGACGTACTTCACGTCTTCCTCACTCATCCCGAACATTACGGCTGGGACAACCGTGTTCTCCGCGAGCAATAGATCGTATGCCGCCTCCTGCGGAGCCTTCTTCTGCTCCTTGGCGATCTCGGCGATGGTCTTGCCGTTGTACTGTGGGTTGTTCTTGGCGAAGACGACTAGGACGCCGTCCCAGTCGCGGTCGATCCTCTGCTCCTTCCACATCCTCTTCCGGAGCTCGGGGTCTCGTAGGCGCTCCATCATCTTCTCGGGTCCCCCCTCGTGCGCCCAGTGGGGGAGCACCGCAGCGAGCCCCGTGCTAGATGCAATGTAGGGGTACTGGTCGTATGTGACGTCGACGCCTCTGGCGCGCGCCTCCTCGACGAGTGCGAGACTTTGCTTCACCATGCCCCACGCCTTCTTACCGGATGCCTTGAAGTGGGCTATTTGAACGGGCAGACTTGCCTTCTCGCCGATCTCAATAGCCTCCTTGACTGCGGGTATGAGGGAGTAGTCCTCTTCACCCCTGATGTGGCTCGCGTAGATGCCGCCGCGCTTTGCTGACTCCTTCGCCAACTCAATTATTTCGGGGGTCTTCCCGTAGACGCTTGGCGGGTAGATGAGACCGGTGCTCATGCCGTAGGCACCGTCCCGCATCGCGTCGGCGACCAGCTTCCTCATCTTCATCAACTCGGTGTCAGTGGGTACTCTGTCCTCGTATCCCATAACGTTCTGGCGCACAGTGCCGTGACCCACCCATGTCGCAACGTTGAAAGAGCATCCCTGCCTGTCAACCCTGTCCATGTAGCTCTTCATCGTGGACCAATCGTACTGGAAGTCGTCGGGGACGCCGCCGCGGCCGTACTTCTCACGGTACGCTTTCACTGACATGTTCATCGGCGCTGCGCTGCTGCCGCAGTTGCCGACGACCTCGACAGTGATGCCCTGGTAGACCTTGGACTCGACGTGCGGATCGACTAGGAGTGGGACGTCGCTGTGGCTGTGTATGTCCATAAAGCCCGGGGCGACTATGTGCCCCTTGACGTTCACCTTCCTCGCCGCTGATATGCTGCCCAGGTCGCCCACGGCCTCGATCTTATCCCCAACTACGCCGACGTCGGCGCGGAACCAAGTGTTCCCCGAGCCGTCGACGACTCTGCCACCCTTGAATAAAATGTCGTACTTCAAAACCCTCACACGGATACGCTGTGTGATGCATGCGATAAATGGTTTAGCATATAGGGAGGCGTTATCCCTATACGCAGCGGTTCTGAGGGATCACGGAGATGATCTTGTCGAGACCATATCACTACTCGAGGTTCCGCTGGATGAGGCCCCTCGACCTCGAGGCCGCCACGGCGGAGCTGGGCGCCGACTTCGCAGCCACGAAGAGAGTCCGGCCAAAGGACGCCGTCGAACTCACACTCTACGGCGACCAGAGGGATGAGGTCATCGCCCACGCCGACACGCTCTCCGCCGCCGTGAGCCCCTACAGGGCGGTCCTCTATCAGAGGGATCGCAGGCCGTTCACGGAGAAGGATCTCCGCCTCCGGGCCTGGGTTCTCAAGAACTACGATAAGACGACTCCGACACCCTTCCCCTGGGGCGGAGACTCCGAGCCCAGATACGAGGTTGAGGGGCGAGACACCGAAAAGCCTATCCCGCCTTGACGATCAGAATCACTTGAAGATTATGGAGCCTTATCATCATGTCAGATTCAGGTGGAACACGCCACTCGATCTGGAGAGGACGAAGTCGATGCTAAGCGGCTCCTTCAGGGTCACTGTCTTGACGACACCGCATGAGGTTGGGAGTCTGGTCTACCAGTGGAGGGAGAGGGGTGAGGTGAAGGTCGCCGCGGATACCCTCAGCGCCAGGTTGGAGCCCTACCGCGCCGTTCTGTACCAGATGGAGGCTAAGCCGTTCACGAGGCTTGACCTCGCCCTGAGGAATGCGGTGGTTGACGTCTATGATAAGATGGGTCCTTATCGCTCGGCTCCTATTCCTGAGCCGCAATTCGAGGTCGAGAAGTAACTATTCTTTGGCGAGTCTCTGAGCCAGCTTGGCCATAGCTTCACCGATCTCCTTTGCTTTATCCATGCCCTCCTTGTCCTTTAGGACGTCGCCGGGCTCGCTGGCGATGGCGTTTGGGAAGCTGGCTATTCCGGGGACGATCATCCTCTGGGCGAGTATGAAGATGAGCATCTGGCACCACGT
>JBFYNQ010000025.1:0-7274 GCA_041304265.1 Candidatus Bathyarchaeota archaeon
CCCGCACCCGACCCGTCCCCCATGATCTTGAGAGACATCACGCGGAGCCACTCATCTCCGAAACCACTCTCAATACCCAGCGAAACCATCGAGTCCAGCAAATTCTCGTCGCCAGCGCGCCAGGGCTTTATACTCACCATGAGGCTGATCCTAACCCGCTTAACACCCTCAGCAAGAAGCTGCTGATAACCACGTATCCCAAGCGTCTGGGCACTAGCATCGTGTGTCGATGTTATACCCCACTCCGAGAACTGCTCCCAAAGCTGCCTGAGACCCTCCCGGACCTGCTCAACCGTGTACAGGGGCACCTTGTCAGCGACAAGCTTCGTAGCCGTCTCATAAAGGAGACCGGTTAACTCACCCTTCGCGTCCCTGTCGATCTCCCCCCCAGCTGGATCGGCGGTAGACTTCGTTATCCCCGCGATCTCCAATGCCTTCGAGTTGGCGATCGCCTGGTGCCCAGTATCCGAAACGATGAAGACGGGGTTCTTAGGCGCCGCTTCGTCGAGCTCCCAGCGCGTTATCTGGCGCCTCTCGGCGAGTTTAGAGTCGTTGTAACCACTTCCCCGAATCCATTCACTAGGCCCGACCCCCTTCGCCTTCTTCGCTACCGCGGCCTGAATGTTTTTGATCCCCTTGATCCCTTTACTCCGGCAGTCGATCTCGAGGAAATTCATCGCAGCGTTATGCGGGTGGGTATGAGAGTCGATAATGCCGGGAAGAACCGTCCGCCCCTTCAGGTCGATTACCTTCGTGACCTTACCGGCCAACTTTTTAACGTCGACGCTTGAACCCGTCGTCACAATACGGTCCCCCCTAACAGCTACCGCCTCGACAATCGAATCACTCGCGTCCATCGTCACGATCTTACCGTTGAGGAGCAGAAGATCCACCCCACAAACATCCTTCAAATCAGAACTCACGTCAGAAAGGAGCCACGACGGGATAAAAGACCATCCGCCTCGCCGAGAAGACTATATAACCGACGTTTACCGACTCACAAACGATTGACATGGCCAAGGACCCAATCTGCGGAATGATGGTGGATGAGAAAACGGCGAAGTGGACCAGCGACTTCAACGACAAAAAATACTACTTTTGCAACGAAAAGTGCAAACTCACCTTTGACAAAAATCCGAAGCGGTTCGCCAAGTAGTAACTACGGCTTGGCGATCTCCTCAACCGCTGACACAAGTTTCTCGACCTCATCTAATGTATTGTAGAGGTAGGACGAGGCACGTACATTCCCCTCATTCAAGTCAAATAACTCCTTCATCAGTGGTAAGGCACAATGATGCCCAGAGCGAACCGCGATTGAGTACTCAGTATCGAGCGTCAACGCCACATCAACGGGGTTCAAGTCCCTAACGTTGAACGTGACAAGCCCGACGCGTTTCTTCGGGTCATTAGGACCGTAGATTGTGACACCCTCGATCTCAGAGAGCCCCTCAACGAGCTTCTCCGCGAGCTTGTGGTCCCATCGAGTCACTTCATCCATACCGATGTGATTAAGATACTTGCAGGCTTCTCCGAGTCCTATCACCTGAGCGATCGCGGGAGTTCCCGCCTCGAACCTCAGCGGCGGCACCGTAAGCGTATAATTATCTACGTTGACATCCGCGATCGTGCCACCGCCGATGCAAAGAGGCTCGGTCGTGTAGAGGTCCTCGTTACCGACGTAAAGCCCACCGACGCCCGTGGGACCGAGCATCTTATGCCCGGAGAAGGCGAGAAAGTCGATTCCGTCTCTCTCCACATCCGTTTTTAAGTGAGGGACACTTTGGGCGCCGTCGACGAGCATCTTCGCGCCATGCTCGTGGGCAATCTCCGCGATCTCCTTCACGGGCACGATGACGCCGAGCACATTACTGACGGCGGTCACCGCTACGATACGAGTCTTATCATCGATCGCCTTCTCAAAGTCACCGAGGTCGAATACCCCCTGGGGATTAGACCTCACGACATCGACCGTGCACCCATGCCTATTCCCAACGCGCAACCAAGTGATATAATTCGAGTGATGCTCGATGATAGTGGTAACGATCTTGTCGCTTCTTTTCCAATCGAGGCTGTTGGCGACGAGGTTGATACCCTCAGTTGTGTTCCTGAGCATCGCGACGTTCTCAGGGCCCGAGGCACCTATGAAGCGCGCCACCTCCTCATGTGCCCCCTCATACTCGGCGCTCGCCTGCTGACTCCACCTGTGTACGCCCCGCTCCACGTTCGCACGGTAGCCCCTGTAGAACTCCATCTCCTTCAGTACGACCTGCTCGGGAGTGAGGCTGCTTGCAGCGCTGTCAAGGTAAGTCACACCCTGGTTCAATATGGGAAAGTCTCGGCGGATGGAGTCGACATCTATCAAGGTCAAGTCTGGGGATAGTGTGAAAGCGACCCGTTTAAAACATTTCAGTGGCTAGGGAACCGTGACACTCTTCGCCAGGTTCCTAGGCATATCCGGGTCGAGGCCCTTAAGAACCGCAATTTCGTAAGCAAGTAGCTGCAATGGCACAACGTAGGGTATAGGTGATAATAGCTCAGGTATACCCTTGGGGATCTCAATGAAGTCGTCGGAAAGCTCCTTAACGTGCGTGTCTCCCTCCTCGCATATGGAAATGATTTTCGCACCCCTTGCCTTCATCTCCATGATGCTCCCAATTACGTCGGTGTGGGTCTCACCACGGGGACATATGAAGACGCAGGTAGTGTCCTGCTCAACTATGCTGATGGGGCCATGTTTGCTCTCCCCCGCCGGATAGGCGAGTGAGGGAATATAGGTTATCTCCAACAGCTTGAGTCTCCCCTCCATAGCCGTCGCGGAACTGATACCTCGCCCCAGGAAGAGGAATAGACGGGAATCCATCTCCCGCCCGGCGATCTCCTTCACCTTATCGAGTGTGTTCTTCAACACGGTTTCGACTAAGCTGGGTATCTTGTGGAGGTTCTCATCGTACTCGTCGAGCTCATCCTGAGATAACTTGCCTCTGAGCTTGGCAAGACGCATCGCCATCTGTGTGAGCACGAGCACTTGACTCGTAAAGGTCTTCGTAGCGGCGACACCGATCTCGGGGCCAGACTGCTGTATGACATATGCTCGAGCGACTCGTGTCAGTGTTGAACCAACGGTATTCGTCAACCCGAGGACGGTGGCGGCCCTCATACGGGCGTGGTCAACAGCCTTCAACGTGTCATAGGTTTCACCCGATTGACTCACCACAAGGACAATAGAGTCAATCCCAACAGTAGAGCCATAACGCTCCACGAACTCTGAGGAGACAACGGGATAAGTCGTTAGGCGTGCTATCTGACTGAAAATATAGGAGCCGGCGATGCATGAGTGCTGTGAAGTCCCCGCGCTAACGAGGAAGACCTCCTTGCCCCTGTCAAGGAACATCGTGAGTAGGTCAACGTACTTTTCCTGGAGCCTAAGCCCATTCGCGAGGCTCGTCGGCTGCTCGAATATCTCCTTGAGCATAAAGTGTGGGTAATCCTGCTTCTGCGCCATCTCTAACGTCCACTTGATCTCCTCAGGCATCCTCTCGATAGCTGAGCCGTCTGAGACCTTCTGTATCTTGTAGCCGTCGACGTTTAAAGTCGCCAATTCCCCATTGTGGAGGTAAACGACCTGATTCGTGTAAGGTCTGATAGCGGGGGCGTCGGAGGCACAGAATGTGCCCTCCTTAGAAACGCCGAGAACGAGGGGGCTCTCCTGGCGAGCGCAGACTATCTTGTCCGGCTCGACGCTTGACAAAACGACGACCGCGTAAGATCCATTGAGCCGCCTGAGAGACCTAATCGTCGCCTCAGCAAGTCCAATGTCATTCTTCATCTCCTCGTCGATAAGGTGAGGGATAACCTCGGTGTCCGTCTTGGACACGAAGCTGTGCCCCTTGTCGAGGAGCTCCTGCTTGAGCTCTATGAAGTTCTCGATGACGCCGTTATGGATTACGGCGACCTTGCCCGTCGAGTCGGTGTGGGGGTGCGCATTTATCATGTTCGGGGCACCATGTGTCGCCCAGCGCGTATGCCCCATACCGACTTTACCCTTCATCTCCGTGATGTGGAGGCGATCAGCTACCTCCTTGATCTTACCGGCGTCCTTTCGGACCTGTAGAACTCCGTTATCGATCGTGGCGACGCCTGTTGAGTCATATCCCCTGTACTCAAGCCTACCCAACCCGCCGAGTATCATGGGAGCGACATGCCCCTTGCGAAGCACTGCACCGAAAATCCCGCACATTGACTAGTATTGATCAACGGGGGCTTTTATTCTATAATGCTTGAATCGGCATGTATTCGGAGTAAAACTCCAAAATAACACACGTCGTTGAGTTTAGGGTCAAAACCTTTTAGTAAATATCCGAGGCTCAGATAACTAGGCTAAATTTGGCTAAGTTCTCCGTCGTGATGCCAGTTCATAACGAGCATGATAACCTAAGATACAGCCTATCGGCACTTTTCTCGGCGGACCCCGATGAGATAATATTCGTACTCGATAGGTGCCAGGACGGGAGTAAAGAGATGATAAAGGCCGCAGTAGAGAGGCTCGGCTTCAAGGGAAAAGTTAAGCTCATCGAAGTGTCAGAGGACTTTCCTGATTGGCACTTCAGGGTCGCCCGACTCTTCAGGCTCGGCTTCAAGGAGGCGACGAACGACGCCATCCTTACCATGGCGGCTGATATAATCATCGATAAAAGGGTACGAGAATACGTAAACGCAATAGAGTTGAGTGAGATAAAACTCGTCAGTTTCGGCCTGAAGTACTACCCTGTTGACCTGACTTACTTCGTCAAGAGACTTGTCACATTCGTTTTCCCCCGCAGGGGTTTCAGTGGAGTCTTCCTATTCTCAAAGAGAGCGTGGATGGAGACAGAGGACCCAGCCCGCGTAAAGAAGATACTAAAAGCGCAGGACACCTTCCTCTCGAAGGCGATAAAGACGAGGTACTCGACGAGACACGTCTGGCTTGAAGTTATCCATCTCCGCGTACGCAGGGACGCGAAGGACCAATACCTCAGAGGTGCGACGGCTTACCAGATAACACACAAGTCGCTGCCCTCCGCGTTCATATCGAGCGTCATCTACCTCAGTCCGATGATGCTCAAGGGATACTTGAACGCCAGGGAAAAGGCGAGGGGCTAGTCCTGCAGGATCGCCTCAGCGGCATTCTTACGACCATTCTCAAATTGGAGGCGCTTCTGCAGCCCTGCACTTGATATTAGTGTGGCTAGTGTCTGTGAATCAACGTGATCAATGAAAGGCGCACCGACCTTGGCAGCGAGTACGCGCATATCTCCCAAGTCAGCCGTCCGATTAAGCTCAGAGTTAAAGACGATTATTACCGGCTTACCATATAGGACCGCCTCGAAAATTGTGCCTCCGCCCTGATGAGTGATAACTAGGGAGGATTCAGCTATGAGCTTCTCAAACTCTGTTGAGTAGGCGATGATCGTCCACTCAGGGCGCCTCTCCTGATAAGACTCTGGGCTGACCTTACCCGTCTGGATAACAACCTTAGCGAGATCAATCTCGGCAACGGCATCAAAGAGATCTTTATGCCCCTCCGTACCCCCCGTCACGAGGATATAGCCCAGGTCTTTCGCCTCGTATCGTTTCTCGGGGAAAATAGGACCCGTCACGACCCCCTTCAGGTTCTTCGCCTGCTCCTCCCACTGCAGGAGAGTCTTCTCCGAAAAGTGGGTGAGCAGGCGCGCAGTCTTCGAGGGCTTCGTTATCGCGACTCGACTCTCGATGTTCACAACTGGGATTCCTTTCAGCCATGCGACGACCGCAGGAGGTATACAGAAGTTGCTCCCTGTGGACACGACGACGTTGTATTCCCGACGGATGAGTGGCTGAGTGTGCCAGAACGCCGAGAGGAAGCGTAAGGGAAAGAGAAAATTGGAAGTCTTCGGGTACCTCCCCTTGATCAGCTCCTCGACGGAGCCGAATGGGGAGAGCAGCTCCCTACTGAGCTTGTCCCCCTCCGGAATTAGGAAGAAGGTCTCAGCCTTACCCTTCAGCGCTTGGGTGAGGGCGAGAGCAATACTCGTGTGCCCTCCGCCGCCCGCGAGTATGAGGACCTTCTTCATCACAGGCACCTAGATGAAACGAATCAACGCGAAGGCGACGCCGCAGACGACGACCTCTAGGATAATGAGGATCGTTGACACCTGTTTCTCTGTGAACCTACCCGACCTCATAACTATGTGAGTGAGCGACCTTATCTTCTCCTCGCGCGGCTTCACCGTGCCGTCCTCTTGAAGGATACCATAATTCTCCGCCTTGAAACCTGAGAACGCCTTGAGAACAGCCTCAATAATCCAGGGCATGAAGCATAGAATAGCGAACTTCTCCATATTACCCAGTATCGTGACACAGGCGGCGACGGCACCAATTGTGTAGTTGAGATCACCAGGGAAGACATTGGAGGGGTACCAATTGTATCTAAGGAATGATACGAGGGCGGCGGCGAAAGCGAGGGCGATGACGGCGGCAGCTAAGTGGTTGGTCGCGAGAGCGAAGACGCCGAGCGACGCATGCAAAACAATCCCCATCCCGGCCTCCAACCCATTGAACCCCGCGAAGAAGTTTGTAGCGTTTGAGCAGCATAGAACGGCAAGGGGGACAAAAATGAGCGGGTATATCATGCCCAGCTGAACCCGCCCGACGAAGGGAAACACCATCGAAGTGATGCCCGCGTTGACTGCCATGAGGGGTACCGCTGCGGGAAGGGGTATGAAGAAGTATAACCAGGGGGGTATGCCCTTCCTCTTCATGCTTTCGAATATCCCCTTCCCCTCCCGCCTCTTCATCAGGGAAGTAAGAACATCGAATATCCCGATTATCGTGATTATGAGTATGGTATTGAGGGAGGCGAGAATGTTGACGAGGTCGCCTGTGTAATTAAGGGCGAAGACTTCGAGACCGATGAAGAGAAAGACGCCGAGGATGAACCCTATTATCACGCCGGGTCCCCCCATGTCTGCTATCGGTTTACCAGACTTCTTCATAATGTCCCTCCCGACTATGCCGGCAGCGACCATAAAGCGGTTGAAGATAGGTATGACGAGATACGAGGCGGCAAAGGAGAGAGCGACTGCGGCGACTAGTGGGAGAGGAACGTCCACCATAGCTAAGGGTATCATAACGCGTCGATTTATCACTATCCTGCACAGGATACGTTTATCACGCATCGGCGGTGTGGCTCATACGTGAAGGCTCTGATTGTGGACGCCCTCGCCTCTGGCAAGGGAGAAAGGAAGGCAACGAGGGAT
>JBFYNQ010000026.1:0-5564 GCA_041304265.1 Candidatus Bathyarchaeota archaeon
TCCGATCTTCGACGCAGCCCTTGAACCACTCTTCTGTCTGCTCGAGGTCGCGCCCAGTGAGGTTCCAGATGCCTGTCTTCGCCTGCTCGGCACGCGTCTTCGCAGTTCTCTCGGGGATGTGGTTTTTCACCCAAAGTGTGGGGACGAGTACGACCTTATTGTAAGCCATCTTCTCAGCGGTTTCCTTGTTGATGAAACTGCCGTGCTCGATAGTGTCTGCCCCCGCATCCGCCGCCATCTTCGTACCGACGTAGTTGGCGACATGTATCGCACATTTCCTCCCGTGTGCGTGCGCCTCGTCCACACCCGCCTCAATCTCCTCGTAGGTGTACTCCCTGTCGTCGGTGCGGTGGCTGCTGAGTATCTTGATGAAGTCGACGCCCGCCTTGATCTCCTCGCGCACAGCCTTGCGGACCTCCCAGGGACCATCGACCTCGTGGATGGTACCGGGTATGCCCGAGCCGTGGCCGCCTGTCATGCATATGCCGACCCCCGCGCAGAACAGGCGGGGCCCAATTATCTGCCTCCTCTCCACCGCGTCCCTCATCGCGAGGTCTATGTGCCTCCTGTCGGAGACGCATCTTAGCGTAGTAATGCCCGTCTGGAGCGCCGTCCTGAGGTTGTTTGACGCAACGAGGCTCGCGTAGGCGAGCTCCGAACCCCTTGTCGGGACAGGGACGAATCCGCTACTGTAGAGATGGACGTGCAGGTCGATGAGCCCGGGGAGGAGCCAGCGCCCCGTGCCGTCGATGATCTCGGCACCCTCGGGGACCTTGACTTCACCCCGCTTACCAACTGCCTCAATCCTATCGCCTTTGACCACGACCATAGAGTCGGCGACGGGCCTCTTCCCCGAGCCGTCGATGAGTGTCGCACCTATGATTGCCTTCGCTGACATGAGAATCGGTGAATACTCGCCCGGAACGGCTTAAACGGTTTCGCCCGGTTCATCTATGAAGCGCTTGACAGTCCTGTGGGCGTTGACGTACGCGCCACCCTTGGCCGTGATAACATATCCCCGGTTCCCCCCGTAATCGGACTCCTTGACCATGCCCCTGTCGAGGAGAAACTCAAGCGCCTCCTTGCAGCGGTCGACAGGGAGGTTCGCGCCGTAGCTGATCCTGGTCACTCCCATTACGCCACGCTCCATGATGACCTCTAGAATGTCGGCGTAGATGTCGTATCTTGTGCGCCGCTCCACCACCGAGGCCCCCTAGATCGGTCTGTCGGGGAGCTTTTCAGCCTTCTGAGGCTGAGCCGTAAAGCGGACCCCCCTCTCGGCGTGGAGTTCATCGGTGAAGAGTATGCTCCCCGTGACATCGCTGCCCTCCTCCGCTTCGAGGATGCCCGCATAGACGTTCCTCGCCCGGGCACCTCTAAGGAGGACGACGCGGTCCCCCCAGACGTCCTCGATATACGCGCCGCGCTGGATTAGAACATCGTGTCCGACGAGGGGGCCGATGGCTTCTCCTCGGCGGCCGACCTCAATCCTGTCCGCCTTAGCCCCCCTCTTGGTCCTGATCTTGTGAGTCTCGATGCTCCTCCTAGCGACGATGGACTCGGCAGAGACCGAGCCCCCCACCTTTACCTCATCCGCCTCGATCGGGCCACCCGCCTCGGCGACCCCGCCTACGGTAAGGTCCTCTTCCAACTTGATACTTCCCGCGGCCTTGAATATACCTCCGACCTTTACACTGCGCCCGACCGCGTCTCCATTGATAGTCGCCGCGCCACCGACACGAAGCTTGCTGAATGTGAGGCTGCCCTCGCTGTCGAACTTGCCCCCGACGGTGATATCCTCGCCATAGCCGCCCGCCATTGAGGCGATGCCACCTACACTTATGGCGCCGAACCTAAGGGGCCCCTTCACCCTGAATACGCCGCCGACGTCGACCTTGCGCTCGATGCGTCCACCGCCGATGGTGACGGTTCCGCCGACATCGAGCTTACCGATCTCGACCTCCCCCGACTCGAATGAGCCACCGACGTCGATGTCGTCCGATATAACCTTGCCGAGCCCGAGGAATCTGCCGCCAACATCCATTCGCTCTCCCTTGAGTTCGCCGCGTACCTCGGCTGAACCGCCGACGTCAATGTGCGCGAGCTCGGCGTTTCCACCGAGGCTGAGCGAGCCTCCCACATCAGCTTTCCGAGCTGTAGCTGTGCCGTCGACTGTGAGAGAGCCTCCGACGCTTGCCTCCTGCACATCGAGAGAGCCGTGGACATCGACGCGTTTGCGAGCATCGAGTGCATCGGCCTTCAAGTCGCCCCGCACATCCAAGGGTCCACGCGCCTTTACCTCGCCTGACGCGGTAAGGTTGCCCTCAAAGACGGCATCGCCGCCACGGGACTCCAAGTCTCGTGTCGTCACGTCGCCTATGAATCGGCAGTCACCTTGGCACACGGTTGTCCCAGTGACTCGGAGGCCTCCCTTCGCCTCGACTTCGCCGTCCTCGACGAGGAGGTCGCCGTCGACCGCATTGAGAGCACGCCTGACGCCCCTGACGAACTCGTTGAACCTCATGCCTCTCACTTGTATCTGCGGGGCGCGCCATGGTTTTTAAAGCTGAATCACGGCGCCTACACACAAGTTGTGAGTATCCCGCGTCTTCTTCTCCCGTTTGGGTATGCAAAGTCTCTTAACCGCCTCATCCTCTGTCTCCTAGATACCTTTGATCGAGATACGCTTCCACGGCAGGGGTGGGCAGGGTGCGGTGACCGCATCTAGGGTTCTCGCCATCGCCGCATTCCTCGAGGGGCATCATAGCCAGTCCATCCCAATGTACGGGACGGAGAGGCGTGGTGCTCCGGTGACCGCCTTCGTCAGGATAGGGGAGAAGAGCAGAATGGTACGTAGCCTGGTGCACGAACCCGACTACGTTGTCATTCTCGACCCCCTCCTCAGGAACACGGTCAACGTCACAGAGGGACTCAAGCCCGGCGCCACGATAATCATCAATAGCTCATCGCCACCGAATGAGATCGAGTTCACCGAACAATACAAGGTCGCAACAGTCGACGCGACCAAGGTGGCGCTTGAGACGATTGGGCGCCCAATCACCAATACCGCCATCCTCGGCGCATTCGCTAACGCGACTGGCGAGGTAAAGCTCGAATCACTAGTTGAGGCTGTGAAGAAGGAAATGTCAGGCCGCATGGCTGACACCAATATAAAAGCGGTCGAGAAGGCGTACACCTCCACGATCGTGGGAGAAAACAGGGTTGTCAAGGAGCTCAAGAAGGTCGCCGCTGCGCCTGCAAACAGCCGTGCGGACTGGCGTACCTTCCGTCCAATCGTCGACCCTGCGAAATGCACAGGGTGCCAGATATGCTGGACCTACTGTCCTGAGCACAGCATAAACATGGTCAACAAGAAGAGCACAATCGACTACGTATACTGCAAGGGCTGTGGTATATGCGCCGAGGAGTGCCCAACAAAAGCCATCACAATGGCGATGGAGAGCGAGAAAAAGGAGGGTTAAACGTTGCCGCACACCGAGCTAATGGTTGGTAACAAGGCGGTCGCCTATGGTGCTAAACTGGCACGGGTACAGGTAATATCTGCGTACCCCATCACACCCCAGACGACCATCGTACAGTACCTCGCCGAGTTTGTCTCAAACGGTGAGATGAAGGCGAAGTTCATCGAGGTCGAGTCCGAGCTTAGTGCTATGGTGGCAGTCCAGGGGGCATGCTTCGCCGGTGCACGAGTCTTCACTGCGACATCCGGCCCAGGCCTCCTCTTCATGCACCACCCGATGATGGAGGGTTCAGACCTCCCAGTCGTCATGGGGGTAGTGCATCGCAGCGTCAAGAGCATGCAACCCGACCACACCGACCTCATGGCGCAGAGGGACAACGGCTGGATACAGCTCTACTGCGAGGACAGTCAGGAAGCTCTCGACACGGCGCTGATGACGTACAAGATCGCGGAAGAGCCTAGTAATCCGACGCCGGCGGTCTTCGGCATCGACGGCTACATACTCAGCTATACTGCGGAGCCCGTTGAGATACCCGACCAGTCAGCCGTGGATGAGTGGCTCCCGCCACTCCAGGCACCATGGGCGCCCGACATCAATCTCCCCATCGCTGAGTGGAAGAAGAGGCAGGGACGCCTATATGGTAGCCAGAAGGTGTGGCTCGAACACGACGCAAAGTTCAGGAGGAGCCTCGACACGATCAAGGCGGTGCACACCGACTTCGCTAAGAACTTCGGAAGGAGCTACGGAAACGGGCTCATCGAGGAGCATAACTGTGACGGTGCCGAGGCGGTGATAATCGCCATGGGAACCATCGCATCCACGGCACGTGTGGTCATCGACGACCTGCGCGCCGAGGGGAAAAGGGTGGGGCTCGTTAAGCTCAAGTGCTACCGCCCGTTCCCCGTCGAGGACATCAGGGCGCTGGCGAAGAAGTACCACGCGATCGGCGTCATCGACAGGAACCTCAGCCTCGGAGGGGGCGGTAACGTCCTCAACGAGGTCAGGAGCACAATCTACGACATGGCAGAGAGGCCTAAGGTCCTTGGATTCCACACGGGTATGGCTGGAGACGAGGTCACGACGGGCATGGTTAAGAGGATAGCGGAGAAGACGCTCAAGGCGGTTAGGGAACCGGTTTCCACCGCCGTTGAGTGGGTGGGAGGCAACTAACATGAGCAAGATGACACCATTCCAACGCGTAGAGGGTGAGGAGATAATGGCCCTCGGCAACAGCAGCTGTCAGGGCTGTGGACACGCTACGCTGGCCCGCATCACATTCAAGGTGCTAGGCAGAAACACAGTCTACACGTCCGTCCCCGGGTGCATCTGGATTGCGCTCCAGGGGAGCATACCCCTCTACTGGAAGGGCACCGTCTTCGAGGGCGGAGGCGCACTCATTTCAGGCATCACGAACGGCTTGGAGGCTGTCGGTAAGGACATGACCGTCGTCGGCTTCTACGGCGACGGAGGAACCGCAGATATCGGGCTTCAGGCAATGAGCGCAGCAGCTGAGCGCAATGAGAACGTGCTCTGGATATGCGCTGACAACGAGGCGTATATGAACACGGGTGGACAGCGCAGCGGGCTCACCCCCATCTACGCGTCTACAACTACGACGCCAGCTGCTAAGGAGAGCAGGGGGAAGAAGTCGAACAAGAAGAACGTCCCCTTCATCATGGCTGCTCACAACATACCATACGTTGCCACGGCGAGCGTCGCCTACCCCAACGACCTCATCGGCAAGCTCCAGTACGCAAAGACCGTCAAGGGCTTCAAATACATACACGTCCAGAGCCCCTGCCCCACGGGATGGGGATTCGACCCCGCACGCACCATCAAGGTGGCGCGCCTAATGGTCGAGTCGGGCATGTGGCCTCTCTACGAGGTCACAGAAGGCGGGAACTTCAAACTCAACTATAAGCCGAAGGAGTTAAAGCCAGTAAGGGAGGCGCTCAGCCTGCAGGGCAGGTTCAGGCATCTTGATGACTCGGAGTACGAGTACGTGCAGGGGCAGGCGGTCGAGCGCTGGAGGCAGCTTCTTGACGTCGACGGCAAACGGCTACCACTGTAGCCCTCCCACTT
>JBFYNQ010000027.1:0-13133 GCA_041304265.1 Candidatus Bathyarchaeota archaeon
CATCCCGCATGGGGGTGGTCACCTCCTCCTTCGTGAAGGTGTAGACTGTGCCGATGAGGTTGTGGACGGTCTTGGCGTCACAGCCCTGCGCTACCATGTGGCTACTAAGGGAGCTGAAGAGTTTCCTCTTCTCATTCTCGTCGAGGTCGCTGAGGCTCCTCATACGGTCGCCCGCTTTAAGGGGTATTCCTATGTGGTCTAGGAAGGCGACGGCACTATCCTCCCTCCCGCTTAGGCCGGGAATGAAAGGCGTAGTCGTGTTCGCTATGGCGCGCGCGATGGGCCGAGTCTCATGGCCGTAGAAGATAAGGTCGACACTCTTAGATAGGAGCCCCGCGGCTGTCGCCTCCTCCTCGATGAGTATGTTTACCCCCTTGAGGCTCTTCTTCTCCCCCTTGTCCTGCTGGTCGCCGAGCGCCCCAACGAGACCAAGTGGCGAGAGGTCGACGTTCTTAGCGTCGAGCGTCCTGGCGAAGAGGTAGCTTACACCGCTGGCGGCGAGATCCCGGCTGCCGTCGATGCCATGAAGCAGGGGGTTGACCTGAACGACACGAACGGGGGTGTCCCCCATTGGCATATGGTGGTCGAGTATAATTGCGTCGATGCCCTGTAGCGCTTTGCCCACGAGTTCTAGGTACCCGGAGCCGAAATCGGTGAGGACGACGAGTGAGGGCTTCTCCTCGGCAACGCTCCTGAGTATCTGCTCATCGAGGCGCTTCTCCACCGTGATCTTGAAGGGGACGCCTGCTCTCTTTGTGGCTCTGCTTAGTACACCCCCGCTGGCGACGCCGTCCGCGTCATTGTGGGTGAGGATACGGATGATGGAGCCCTTCTCCACGTGTGCCTTGAAAAGGTCGGCGGCGGGCTTTAAGGAGGATAAAAACTCTCTTGGAGGCTCCATGCCTGATCAGGCTAGATGGTGACTATCTCGTCCCTGTAGTTCCAGTCCTTCGGCAGGATATTCTTGCTCTTGTAGTACTTCGTGAGCCTGTAGATCATCGACTCCGTGAGCTGGAGACCACGCTTATTGCCGTAGTCCTTCTTATTACGCTCCATGTGACGCTTCATTTTCGTAGCGCGTACCATGAGGTTGTACAGGTCCTCGGGGATGGTTGTGGCGAGGCCGGCCTCTGCGAGCACCTTGCGGATACCGTAACCGACTATCGGCTTCACGAGCGGGATGCCGTGCTCGTCACGGAGGACATTGCCGATCTCACTCTGCTTGCGCCCCTCCCTCGCTAGGTTGATTATGAGCGCCTTGACCTCGTCTGGCTGGTAGACCACCCAGGTGGGTGGCCTCTTGGAGACGGGCCTCTGGCTGAGGGAGCGCCCCCGCATGCTAGTTAGTTTGCCGACCATTGCGTTCGCCTTTGCTGGAATGCGTCAGTGTAAGGCTCCGAGTGGTTTAAAAAACTTTACTAATTTTCAGCGATCCGTAGATGGCTTACCTCATGGTCGAAATGATGTGGGAATTTAACCACTCAGCGAGGGCCCTGAAGGCGCGCGCCCGGTGGCTGATCGCGTTCTTGGACTCAGGAAGCATCTCCCCAAAGGTGCTGCCGTCGCCCTCGGCAGGGATGAAGATTGGGTCGTAGCCGAAGCCGTTGGTGCCACGGATGTTGTGGGATATCTCGCCATGGACGTAGCCGTAGAATGTGTGGATTTCACCGGACTCGTCGCGGTAGGCAACGGCGGAGACGTAGTGCGCCTTCCTGTTTGCCTCGCCCTCCATGAGCTTTAATATTCCCGGGTTTCCGAGGCGCTCAAGGACGTAGCTGCTGTAGGGGCCGGGGAATCCCCCCCATCGGTCTAAAGCGACGCCTGCGTCCTCAACACATATGGGGCGAGGATCGTCTACCTGCGCGAGGCTATAGGAGGCGATCTCTGCCGGGTCGTCAGCCTGTATCTCGACGCGCTCAAGGGGATAGTGTTCGAGCCTTATGCCGTATGGGGCGAGGATCTCCGCCGCCTCCTGGACCTTGTGCCTGTTTCCTGTGGCGAACAAGATGCTAGTCTTTGTCAATGTAGCGTCCCCTGCGCCTGATCTCGTCGGCGCGCTGGAATACTCCCTCCGCCTCCGTGCCCATAGATTTTCGGTAGCCTTCCATGAATGACTCGAGGAGGGGTTCCATGATGGTGTAGTGAGTGCTCATAAGCATGCGCACCATGAGGTTGAAGTCGACGCCACGCTTCTCGACCTCCTTGCTCACTTCGCCGAGTCCGAAGTCGATGAAGATGACGCGGTCGCCGTCCTTGATCATGTTGCTGGTTGTGAGGTCACCGTGGATGAGGGACGCCTTGTGGAGTCTACCGGACTCCTCACCTATGAGACGGAAGAGGGAGCGGTTCTCATCGAGGGTGAGCATAGAGACAGCGTCCCTGACCTTCGTGCCCTCGATGAACTCCATGACGATAGTTGCGCCGTCTGGGTCGAGTTGGTATATAAGGGGCGTAGGCACACCGGCCTCCTTCGCTCGATGGATGATGTCCGCCTCGTGGAGCGTCCGATAGCGGCGTATGTCCCTATCGATCTGTGGGTGACGGTACTTCTTCACGCCTCGGCGCTTTAGGAGCGCCTTTCTCCCGTTCCAGTCTGGGTCGAGGATGAGGTCGGCCTCAGCGCCCTTCGCGATAATCTTTAGCGCCATGGTATCTCCACCTCGTCGAGCCTCCACTTCGGGTCGACGTAACTAGTCTCTATAGGAGTCCTGACGCCGTTTTGATAGGCAAGTATTCCAGTCCACGCGATCATTGCGCCGTTGTCGGTTGCGAGGCTGATGGGCACAAAGTTTGGAGCTGCGCCTTGCTCCTCAGCGATCTCCTTTATGACGCTGCGGAGCCTCTTGTTGGCTCCTACGCCGCCTGTGAGGAGAAGCTCAGGTTTCCTAGTGTGAGCTAGCGCCCTTTCTGTTACCTCCCCGAGCATCGCGTAGCCAGTCTCCTGCAGGCTGAAGCAGAGGTCGGGTATGCTGTGCTCGCCGGAGCGGAATTCGTTGCTCACGGCGGTTAGTAGGCCACTGAAGCTCATGTCCATACCCTTGACGGCGTATGGGAGGGGGATGAGTTTCTTGCCCTCGGCGGCGAACTTCTCTATGGCTGGCCCGCCGGGGTAATCCAGCCCAGCCAGGCGGGCGAAGGTGTCGAGGCAATTGCCGATGGCGATGTCGAGGGTCTCTCCGAAGACGCGGTAGCGTCCCGACTCAAAGCCCGAGACGATTGTGTTACCACCCGAGACGTATAGTGTAAGTGGGTCCTTGGCACCGGTGGCGAGTCGCCCCACTTCGATGTGGCTTATGCAGTGGTTGACGCCGACGAGGGGAACCTTTAGGTAACTGGCGAGTGCACGTGCACCCGTTGCTCCGGTGCGTAGGCAAGGCCCTAGGCCGGGACCTTGAGCGAATGAGACGAAGTCAATGTCCTTCGCTGTGATCTGTGCCTTATATAACGCGGCGGTGATAACGGTGCCAATATTCTCGGAGTGGTGGCGCGCTGCCTCGCGGGGGTGTATCCCGCCGAGGTCGGGAATGTGCACCTTCACCTCGTTTGCGAGGATCTTACCGTCACTTGAGGCTATACCCACACCTAGGTTGTCGGCAGTGGACTCTATTCCTAGGCAGATCTGTGGATCCATCCCCGCATCCTTCAACATCACCGTGAGGAGAACCGATAAAAACCTTTACGACGGGTCTCAGCCGGCCTTACGCTTACTCTCCTGTACGAGGAGGAGAAGGACCACAGCGAGTATTGCGGAGGCTGTGAGTAGCCACCAGCTTAGCGTGTATGAGCCGGAGCCGTCAGCTAGCCAATCGAAGAGCGGTGGCCCGGCGAGATTGCCGATGAGGGAGATAGTCGCGGCGTATCCGACAGCGAGGCCAGCGTTCTCCCTCCCCGCGAACTCGGAGGCGAGGACGAGGTTCATCCCGCCCCATCCGATGGCGGTGAATCCGAAGAGTACGATAACGCCGAACAGTAGCCAACTCGGTGTCGAGGCACTGACCACCTGCATGGCGACCGTCAGCATAAAGATGAGAACGCCCACGATTATGAGGGGCTTTCTCCTACTCCCGGCAAAGACTCTGTCGCTTAAGGCGCCGAAGAAGGGTTTGCCCACTGCCCCGCCCATGTTTGCGAGTGCTAGGTATCCGCCAGCTACGGCGACGGAGACTCCAACGACCTCCTTCAGGTAGATTACGAGGTAGCCGATGAATGCGAACTCGCAGACGCAGAGCCCCATGCACGCGAGGGCGACGAGCACAATGTTCCTGTCAAAGACGACGCCGCGTATCGACTCCCACGAGGCACCACCCCCCGCGTTCACCTTCTGCTCTGAACCAGCGGGCTCACGGTAGAGTGTGTAGGCGGCAATCGAGGCCGCGATGGGTATCAGCCCAATGGGCACGAAGGCGACGCGCCAGCCGTATGCGAGTGCCAGCGTTGGCAGTATTGATGCCGTGATAACGCCCGCCATGTTCAGAGAGGTCTGGTTGATCCCTATCGCGGTCGCCCGCTCACGCAGCGGGAACCAATGGAGCACTGCCTTCGTCGCCACGGTGGGGAAGCAGCCACAGCCGAAACCCGCCAACACCATCACAGCGAGCGCAATTGGGAAGCTCACCGCGATGTACATCCCGAGGGCGAATATCCCCGCTACGAGGGGTCCCACGAAGAGCATCTTCCGGACACCTACTCTGTCGACGAGCCATCCTGCTGGTAGTTGGAACGCCATGTAGCCAAGGGCGGAAGCTGAAACTAATAGCCCGACCTCAAACTTACTCAGGCTCAGACCCTCGATTAGGAAGGGCGACAGCGGTGCTACCGCAGTTCTGACGAGGTAGGCACTCATGTAAGCCATCCAGCTTATACCGAGGACCGCCCACTTGAACCCGCCCGGTCCCGAGGAATCGCCCTCCATTTCCCATGCTCGGGGGTCCACGCCTATATACCATTATCGAGGTGGGTGCGATCGACCGCCGGTTTTAATCCGCTGAAGGACGCTTTTGATATCATGACTTTCCATATGAGGAGAGGTGACAAGCAGTTCAGTGACCCAGCCCAACTCCGCCGCATCCTCCGGCAGGCCAAGTACATAACCCTCGCCATGTGTCGCGGCGAAAAGCCCTATCTCGTCTCCTTAAACCATGCCTACGATGAAGAGAAGAACTGCATCTACGTCCATTCAGCGCCAGAGGGAAAGAAGCTCAACATACTCAGAGAAAACCCAAACGTCTGGGGGCAGGCCGTTATAGATCATGGATTCTACGGCGGGGCAGATGACTGCAGGCAGAACTTTGCCTCTGTGATGTTTGAAGGTACATTCACATTCATAGACGATCCCGTGGAGAAGATGCATGCCTTCGTCGCCACAAACAAGGGGCTCGACGCCCCCTCAGAGGGACTGAAAAGGGTGCTGGACGCGAACCTGACTCGAGCTACCGTTGGTAGAATAACCATAACCGGAATGACGGGGAAGAAAAGCAAAGAGATTACATTCTAAGTCTGCGTCGAGTGCCTCTTCACTCATCCTCTCAACTTCATCCCTGGTGTCAGCCACCGATGCGGAAAAAGACCGCTCCCGGTAATAAATGAGAGTTCAAGATGCCGCCTCGGGTATGTCAACTATGAAGAAAATCCCAAACCAGCGCTCAAGCAACAACGACTCAGACGGAGGAAAAAATGTAATACCGTATAGCGGGGTATCCACATCCAGCAGTGGCCATTCAGTAATCGGAGAGTCACATTTCCCGAGTAGAAAACCTAAGGCCGACTCTGAGAATGCCTCTTGACTATATCCTCTATCTCCCCCTGCATACTAGGGTTGGACTCGATGACTTCGTTAAGCCTCGCTACGTTGCTCCTCCACATCGCCTCAGACTCTCTGTCCCACCCCCATGTGAAGTTGAAGAGATCCATCAGTGATCGTATCGATCCCTTTAGGGAGTCGAGAGCGGAGTCTACATTCCCCGCGACACCCCGATCCTGTATAAGCATCTCCAGCATGGGGAAGTAGGCGATCCGGGCGTCGCCCTCAAGGGTGACCTCGACGCCTCTATCCAGCTTCTTAATTCTCTCCCTCGGAACACCAAGGCCACCAAGGAACTCGACGGCGTTCCCCATCGCCAGTTCCATCACGTCAGGGGGCAGGTAGGTGAAGAATTCGCGATAGACGAGTGTACACGCCCCCGAGGGGGCACGGTCCATTACGACCTCAAGCCGATCCGGCACGAAGCCGACGCCCTTCCCGACGCCATACTTCTTAAACACTGTATTAATCTCGCTGAAGAGCGAACCGGCATCGAGACGCCCCGAGTAGTCCATCGAAAGGCAGTTAATGCCCACTCGATATAAACGAAGTCCTACTTCGGGAGAGCAGTCGTCGCCTTCCGGAAGTACTTGAGCACGTTCATCCCAGACTCGGTGATCTCGTATCTCTTCACATCTCTGTCTTTGCCTGCCGGTTCCTCATTCTCGTTAATCAACCCCTGAGTAATCAGGTTGGTGAGGACATTCTGGAAGACTTTCCAGGAGAGGTTGGCGCTATACATGATCCTCGTGGGCTTTGCCTCACCTTTCATTACAATTTCGAGGACCTCAATATAGATCTCGACCTTTCCTCTCCTAGGCATATTAAGCACACACTTGGGGGGCGCAAACATAAGGTTTTCCAAACTATTTACTGATACGAGTTTGAGACTTCACCTAGGCATCTGTTCGCCTGTTCAATCCTTTAAAAAGTGGAGCGGGTGGGCCGGGTAGAGTAGCAGACAGGAATTAAAGATAGACCAGCCAGGTCATTAGGCCAGCGCGGATGCACTAGCCCAGTGCTTCGATAGTAAGTGAGACCCCGTGCTTCATATTAGGATCACCCGCAGCTGTTCTAGCCGTCGCCCAAGGAAGCTAAAAAACCAGCAACCCAAGACACTAAAATGCGCGACCAAGGACAATGACTATACATTTTGTCCTCTCCTCACCTTAAAATAACCCATACCGGAAAAACCTGTGGGAAACCTCATAAAAGCCAATAAATTATATGGATCAGAAATCCACAATCGCTTTTATCACGGGCGCAGAGGAGACTACAGGTCTCGTATAATGTCGCTTAAGGAGAAAATAGACGTCCTAGACTTCCTAATTAGTATACTAAAGGAGCATGAGGAGAGCCTCTATGATATCACACAGAGGTTGGAGAAGCTCTCTGAGAAGCTCGAGTCGGGGGATATCAAACCAGAGGATAAGAAGCTAATTGAGGAGGCAAAGAGGGAGGCAGAAGAGGTGGTCTCTAGTAAGTCGAGTATTCTCATCGTCGACGACGACGAGTTCCTCACTGAGACCTTCAAGGTAATACTCGAGACTGTCGGCTACCACGTCGATATAGCCGCCTCTGGCATGCAGGCGATCCACAAGACGAGAGACAAGAACTACGACCTAATTATCCTTGACATAAAGCTCCCCGATATCAACGGTGATGAGGTAGCTCGTATCATGAAGAAGCAGGGCAAGAAAACTAAGATCGTCATGATAACTGGTTATGAGAAACTCGCCGAGGGCCTCAAGGAGGAGCCTGTGGACGTTAGGGAGGTTCTGATGAAGCCTGTCAGCCCGAACAGCCTCCTGACAGTGACCAAGAAGGTCCTACAAGACAACAAGTGACCGTTTTTCTCCCGATGGGGTTTAATCCCCTCAGTTCAATTCTAGTGCGAGTTGGGTGATAGATCATCTGTGGCCGCTGAGGCGGCGAGGCTTCTCTATACGGGCGCCGCCGAGGAGTACATCCAGGCGAAGGAGATGGCAGCCGGCAGCCTCGGATCGAGAGCGATGCCGAGTAATTACGAAGTTGCCATCGAGCTTGACCGGATAGCGGACGAGGCGGAGGGAGGAGAGAGGCAGAGGCGCCTGGTAGAAATGAGGCGGACCGCCCTGCGCGTCATGAGTAGCCTCTCAAGCTTCAGCCCCAGGCTCATCGGGAGCGTGTGGAGGGGTACCGCGAGGAGGGGGAGCGACATCGACCTAATCGCCTTAGCGCGTAGCTCTAACGACGTCGAAGCAGCTCTCGGAGGATACATCATCAAAGAGAAGGGGGACGTCACATTCAAGGGAGGCGTCCACGCCTACCACTTCAAGATCGATGTGCCGCCGGATGAGGTCGAGGTCGTCGTCAGGAGCCCTGCCGAGTACGTAGAGGAGCGCTGTGATATCTTCGGCGACGTCAAGCGGGGCGTCACTATACACGAGTTGGAAAGGTTTTTGAGGGTTGACCCTATACGCAGATTCGTCCCCAGGAGGCATTCTAGGTGAAACTATTCGGCTCATCGGGCATTCGCGGACTGGCGAACGTTGAGATAACGTCCCTTCTCGCCCAGAGGCTCGGCTCAGCTCTCGCCACGATACACGAGGGCGGAGAGTTCGTCGTCGGCATGGACGCACGCATCACTGGACCAATGCTAGAATCGGCACTGTCATCAGGCATCACTTCCTGTGGGGGCGACGTCAAGCTCATTGGTCTCTTGCCGACGCCAGTCATTGCGTGGCTAACTCGAGAACTCGAGGCAAACGCAGGCGTAGCAATATCCGCGAGCCACAACCCGCCACAGTACAATGGGTTAAAGGTCTTCAACTCCAGGGGCATGAGCCTCACCGAGAAAGAGCAGGGGCCTGTCGAGGCCCTACTCCAGGGCAACGAAATCGACTTCGCCCCCTGGGACGGCGTAGGCTCAGCAGAGGAGGCCGACGCCACGTGGATGTACCTCGATGCATTACAGGAAAACTTGGAACTGAGCAAGGAGTGGAAGGTCACCTGTGACTGCTACTGTGGCGCCACTAGCACAATCGTCCCCCAGGCGTTCGAGACGGTTGGACTTCACGCATCGATTATAAACGGTCACCCCGATGGCCACTTTCCCGCCGGCGACCCGGAGCCTACTACCGAGAACCTTGGCAGACTCGGCGCCTACTTGACGGCGACTGGATCCGAAGCGGGTTTTGGCTTCGACGGGGACGGAGACAGGTTCATGGCGGTTGACGAGAAAGGCGCGTCGGTCAGCGGAGACAGGCTCCTAGCAGCGTATGCTGGGTACGCCGTCGAGCAAAACGGCGGCGGAACCGTGGTCACACACGTCGGCGCCTCAATGTGCATCGAGGACGTCGTCGAAGCCGCTAAAGGTAAGGTAGTTCGCGTCCGCGTAGGCGATGCCTACATCACAGAGGAGATGGAGCGGAGAAAGGCGGTCTTCGGCGGCGAGCCCATTGGCGCATGGATCTTCCCAGAGGTCCATATGTGCCCCGACGGTATCCTCGGCGCCCTAAAACTGCTCCGGGCACTCGAAGAACGTGACCAGACGTTATCAGAGTTCGTATCCGGGGCACCCGAATACCCAACACGAAGCGCTAAGATAGAGGTCAAGGATAGGGTTAAGACGATGAAGGGAGTGGAGCAGAGCTACGGGGGAGCATTCGGTGGCGCTGCGGTCAACCGCGTCGACGGCCTCAGGCTCCAGCTCCCAGAAGGTTGGATACTTATACGTGCCTCAGGCACCGAGCCCCTCATAAGGCTCACAGCCGAGGGACGAGACGGTAAGGCTACCGCCTCACTGCTGGAGCGCGGTCAGAGACTCGTAAAGGAGGCAACTAAGTGAAGGCAGTTATCATAGCCGCAGGTAAGGCTGAGAGGCTTAGGCCACTAACATCCACGAAACCTAAGCAACTCATACCCATAGGGGGTAGACCTCAGCTGGAATGGCTCCTCAGGGGGGTAGCCGACTCGGGCATCAAGGACATACTCCTAATCACCCACTACATGGAGGAGCAGATTAAGTCCCGATTCGGAGACGGCGAAGAACTCGGCGTCAAGCTGCACTACGCCCGCCAGGAGGAGATGAGGGGCACAGGCGACGCCTTCAGATATGCTGAGAAGTTCGTCGGCAAGGAGGACTTTCTCGGTATGAACGGCGATCTATACCTCAGCCCCGGCATACTCAAGGAGGTCGTCAAGGCTCATGGGAAAAGAGAGCTCACAGTAACAGGGCTGGAGCGTGACCCTTACCTCTATGGCGCTCTTAAGCTGCAGGGAGATAGGGTGCAGGGCATAGTTGAGAAGCCTGCGCCAACCACGGCGCCGAGCAACGTAACAAACGCCGGCATCTACGTCTTCCCACCCAGCGTATTCGATGCCATAAAGGCAACGAATCTCAGCCCGCGGGGAGAGATCGAGGTAACCGACTCGGTGAACCGTCTCATATCATCGGGGGTTACGGCACGCGTCCACATGCTCGGAGAGGAGGATTGGCTAGACATAGGCCACCCATGGCACATTCTAGAGGCTAACACGCGTGCCCTCGCACGAATGGAACCCCGCATAGAGGGCACAGTCGAAGACGGTGCACACCTAACTGGACCAGTTTACGTGGCGCCTAGTGCCCGTATTCGCAGTGGGGTCTACATAGAGGGACCCGTCTATATCGGTCCAGACTGTGACGTCGGCCCTAACAACTACATTCGTGCCGGCACGACCCTTGTAGGCAGCAACCGCGTTGGCGCGAGCTGCGAGGTAAAGAATACCATATTCATGGAGAAGGCTGCCGTCCCCCACCTCAGCTACATCGGTGACTCCATCATCGGCGAGCGCTGCAACCTCGGCGCCGGCACAATAACCGCCAACCTCCGCTTCGACCACAAGAACGTTAAGATGACTGTTAAGGACAAACGTGTCGACACGGGTCACAGGAAGCTCGGCGCTGTCTTCGGCGACGACTGCCAGACTGGTGTTAACGTCAGCCTCTACCCCGGCGTCAAAGTGGGCGCCGGGGCATGGATAGCTCCAGGGGTCACCGTCGATAAGGATGTTCCCGAGGGCATCCTCCTAACCCCATCCGGCGCTCAGAAGAAGCAGAAGTCAGGTTAATATTCAGGCTTCACAGCGTCTTCCACCGATGGAGAAGAAGGACTTCAAGAGGCTCTTCCCACACATAGCCGAGGAGATGGAGACGGGAACCTCAAAGGTCGACCTAGAAGCGGCGACCGAGTTGCCGCCCTCCACCGAGCCCGGCTACGCAGAAGACCGCAAGTATGCTGGATTTACTCCCGGTGCCGTCGACTTCATAAGGAGATGTAGGAAGCCAAAGGAGGCTGAGGAGATCATAAATTTTCTCGAGAAGAAGGGTGACATCACTAAGGCCGAGGCGAATGCGCTCCGTGGGCAGCTCAAGCAGGACGGGCTCAGGAGCTTTGGGCCCCATAAGGGGCCTGGATTCTATGAGAAATAGGGCACCTTACCGGGTTTAAGAAATATAAGCGCAGGATACCATTAAAACCCGATGTCCTTCTCTAATCGGCAGGCAACCCTCCTCAGGCTCCTCAAGATTGAGGAGGAGATTAAGGACATAGAGCACAGCCATGAGTATCTCATGATGAAGAGGGGGCTCAAGGCTCTGGAGACCGCCCGCGCCGGCGGAGGCGGCGGCATAATCGTCGTGAATTCTCCCGACGACCTTACTCACACTATCGAGATGAGGAAGAACAGCTCCGACGTTGACGCCTGCATTAACAAGTACAAGGCGAAGATGAAATACAACGTCGACATGATAGACACCCTGCAGAATGAAAAAGTGAAGCTGAAGAAGGAGCTCACCGCCACTATTAGGTAAGACACCCTCGCTTGGAGGGGGGAAAATCATTGTTGTACCCCTCTTTTAACAGTCCACTTTTTAAGCGGCGCCGCGTGGAAAGAGACAGAAGGAAGGTAATTGGGTAAAAAGAAGGTGCTCAGCGAGAAGAGCCTGCACACGATGGTCTATCCCTCGAAGAACGTTGTTCTAGGCATCGCCCAGAAGATGCTCGGCTTCGACAGGGTGAGCGTCAAGTGCCAAGATGGAAACGTGCGCGTCTGCCGCATCAGGGGTAAGATGAAGCGCCGCACGTGGATACGCGAGGGAGACATAGTCCTTGTTAGCCCATGGGACTTCCAGAGCGACGAGCGCGGAGAGATATTCTGGCGTTACACTCAGGGGCAGGTCGAAGAGCTAAAGCAGAAAGGCATCCTGAAGATCGACTAGAGCGCGCAGGGCACCCAACCCAAGGATGCAGTTAATAGCTCCTGAGAAAAAAACTCAGTTATGATAAGCACTATAGCATAAGTTGAGCCGAAAAGGGTTTTAGAGCCACACACGAAGGATAGCCCGGTATACATGCCGCCCCTCGTAGGACTCGTAGGCAAGGCAAACGTCGGCAAGAGCACATTCTTCGCCGCCGCTACACTCAAACCCGTCGAGATAGCCAACTTCCCATTCACAACCATAAAGGCGAACAGGGGAGTTGGTTACCTTCGCACACCCTGTGTCCACGCCGAATTCAACGTACAGGACCAGCCAAACAACAGCGCTTGCGTCGATGGAACCCGCCTCGTCCCGATTGACCTCATCGACACCCCTGGTTTAATCCGAGGCGCCCACGAGGGAAAGGGTCTGGGAAACCAGTTCCTAGACGAGGTCCGAAGGGCCGACGCCCTCATCGTGGTCTGCGACGCCCCCGGCTGCACAGACGAGGGCGGGCAGAGCTGCCCCCCGGGCACACATGACCCTATCGACGATATACGTCTCTTCGAGGAGGAGTTTGACGCCTGGATCAACGCCATAGTCAGTAAGGATTGGGAGCGCCCAGCCCGCACCGCCGAGATGAAGCATGAGGAGATATGGAAGCACATAGACGAGAAGCTCAGTGGGCTAGGTATTACACGCAATCATATACAGGCTGCCTGCGAGAAGGCGAAGCTCAACCCATTCAAGGGGGCCCAATGGACACGGGAGGACAGGTCGAGGTTCTCCACCGAGCTCCGCAAAGCGTCAAAGCCACTCATCGTCGCTGCTAACAAGGCGGATAAGGAGCCAGCAAAAGCGAACATCGAGCGCATACGGGCAGCGGGCTACAAGGTCGTCCCAACCTGCGCCGAGGCCGAACTGGCGCTCCGCCGAGCCTCCGAGGCAGGGCTCATAAAATACACGCCTGGCGACAAGGACTTCACGATACTCCACCCCGAGAAGCTCAACCCCAACCAGATCAAGGGACTAGAGAGTATCAGGGAGAAGGTCTTCAAGGCGTGGGGCGGCACTGGGCTCCAGGAGGCGATAAACGAAGCCTAGATCGGA
>JBFYNQ010000028.1:0-7685 GCA_041304265.1 Candidatus Bathyarchaeota archaeon
ATCCGATAATAAAGACAGGACGAAGGACCTACCCTTACCTAACCGAGCGCGAGCTAATCGACTATGCATCGGCGGCCCTGCGCATCATTCTAAGTAGAAGTGAACCCGACGCCTACCAGATGAAGCTCATCGCGTACTGAGCCCAGCCAAATCGTAGACCTTATCTATATTCTCTGTTTCGCGGCGCCTATTGTCGATAGGCGTCTCCATTACCATTGGCCTCTTCGCAAGTTGGCTCGCGAGTATGTATCGGAATCCCTTCTCACCGATCTTCCCGAGACCGATGTGATCATGATGGTCGATACCTGAACCGAGGTCGCCATAAGAGTCGTTCAGGTGAATGAGTTTGAGCTTGTCGAATCCAATAGTTTCCCTTATATTTCTCAGCGTTATTGCGAGACCTTCCTGCGTGGTTAAGTCATACCCGGCACCGAAGGCATGGCAGGTGTCAAAACAGGAGCCGACCCGATTGCTATCAAAGGCTGCGATGATCTCGGCGATCTCCTCTAGGTTTGAGCCCATGTGACTCCCTGATCCTGAGGCGTTCTCAAGGAGGATCATCGGGCCGTCGTGCTCGAGGGCTCTGTCGAGTGCATCAACAATGCGGGCTCTTCCATTCTCGATCCCTGAGCCGACGTGGCTGCCCATGTGTGTAACCAGGTAGCGGATACCGAGTAAGCGACACCGCTCTACTTCTTCGAGAAGTGAATCGACGGACTTCCTGTAGATAATCTCGTCTGGGCTGGCGAGATTAGGGAGATAAGGCATGTGAGAGAAGACCGGAACTATGCCGTATGTCCTATGCTTTGCCCTGAACGCCTTGACTATTGCTTTGTCGAGGGGCTTCGACCTCCAAGTCCGGGGGTTTCGAGTGAACATCTGGAACGCCGTGCATCCCAGCTGCCTCGCTCTGTCGAATGACTGGTCGAGAGAGTCGGCTATTGAGACATGAAAGCCCAGCTTCACACTTCAGATTAAGTGTCGGGAATATTAAAAGTGGGAGTGGGCTTAGGATGCTTTCTTTACCGCCTTCTCAAGGATGTCCATGCCCGCGTCGAGCACGTCCTCCTCGATTGTGAGCGGTGGGTGGAGGCGTACGCAGTTATTGTAGAGCCCAGCCTTCAGGATCATCAGGCCGCTGCTGAGGCAACCCTTGATGACCTTACTGCTCGCATCTGGGTTAGGAGTCTTGGATTTCTTATCCATAACGAACTCCATGGCGAGCATGGGGCCGAGGCCGCGGACGTCGCCAACGATCTCGTACTTATCCTTCAGCTCGTCAAGCCTGCTTCTGAGCACTTTACCCATCGCTGCGGACTTCTCGACGATCTTCTCCCTCTTGATGATCTCGAGCACCTTGATTCCCGTGGCGCATGAGATAGGGTTACCGCCGTACGTGCCTCCTAGGCTTCCGGGGTAGGTGTCCTTCATCAGCTCGTCTTTAGCGACGACACAGCTGAGAGGGAGACCTGAAGCGATCGCTTTGGCCATCGTCATGATGTCGGGCTCGATGCAGTAGTGCTCGATAGCCCACATCTTTCCGGTGCGTCCAAAGCCTGTTTGGACTTCGTCGATGATCATTTTGATCCCGTGAGCGTCGGCGACCTTCTTCAACTCCTTGAAGAACTCTGGCGGGGGCGCGATGAAGCCTCCCTCGCCTTGGACTGGCTCGGCGATTATCGCGCCAACGGTTGAAGGGTCGACTTGGGTCTTGAAGATGTTGTGCTCGATGTGCTCTATGCAGGCGTAGCTACAGCTGGGGTATTCGCAATGGAAGGGACACCTATAGCAGTAGGCATAGGGTGTAAAGTAGACGCCGGGGACGAACGGGCCGAGGCCCACCTTGTATGGGTCCCACTTGCCGGTGAGTGTCATCGCCATGTACGTGCGGCCATGGAAGCTATTCTCAAAACTGAGTATATTCGGCCTCTTCGTGCCCTGGCGGATGAGCTTAACGGCGTTCTCAACAGCTTCGGAGCCGCTGTTCACGAACATTGCCCTCTTCTTGTACTTGCCGGGGGTGGCCTTGACCATTGCCTCGGCTAGTTTTACGTATGGCTCGTAGTTGACGACATGTATGCAGCCATGGATGAGTTTGCCTGCCTGGTCGCAGATTGTGTCGACGATCTCCTGCTTGCAGTGGCCCAGGCTGACGACGCCTATGCCGCTGGTGAAGTCGATCAGGGTGTTCCCGTCGACGTCTGTTACTAATGCGCCTTTTGACTCGGCTATTCCGACGGGCTGGGTGAGGTAGACGCCCGGTGGAACGAACTCGTTTCTCTCCGCGAGAAGAGTCTTGCTCTTGGGGCCGGGTATCTCTGTAATTAGGTTAGGAACCTTCGCCTTCGGCATATTCCATCGCCTATCCATCTCCTATTTCCCTAATAACGATGGCGGTTGGCGTTGTTTGGAGGGTGTTTATACGCCTGGCGATGCTTGGGGAAAAAATACCTTTTTGGGTCTATGCGACGCAGAGGGTGAGGACCGCCTTCTCTGTGTGCATTCTGTTTTCGCCCTCGTCGAAGACTACACTGTGTGGACCCTCGATGACGGAATCGGTCATCTCCTCTCCGCGGTAGCCGGGTAGGCAGTGCATGAAGATGGAGTCGGGCTTTGCCCACTTGATCGTCTCGTCGTTGATCTGGTACTTGGCGAAGGCGACCTTGCGCTGCTCGATGTCCTTATGTCCCATGCTGTGGAAGGTGTTCGCGTAGACCACGTCCGCGCCTTTGAGCGCCTCCTCGAGGTCGTCTGTGACGACCATCTGGGTGTGGCCAATGCTCGCATGCTCCTCAGCGAACTTTGTGATCTTGGGGTTGGGTGCCCAGCCCTTGGGCAGAGCAATGTAGCAGTCCATGCCTAGGAGGCTGCTGCATATCATGAGGCTGTGGCAGACGTTCCATGGGTCGCCGACGTATGCGAGTTTGTTGCCTTTGATCTTACCCTTGTGCTCGCGGATCGTAAGCATATCGGCTAATCCCTGGCAAGGGTGTACGAGGTCTGTAAGCGCATTGACCACGGGGTTCTTCATGTACTTGGCGTACTCGTCGACGATCTCCTGGCCGTAGGTGCGAATGACGAGGGCGTCGCAGTACCTGTCGAGTATGCGGGCGGTGTCCTTGATGGGCTCACCGCGCGCTAGTTGCATGGTATCGGGGGTCGCGTAGAAGCTCTGCATGCCGAGGTGGGCGATACCTGCCTGGAAGCTGAAGCGTGTACGCGTGCTGTTCTTCTCGAATATCATGGCAATGGTGCGCCCCTCAAGATAATTGTGAGGCTCCTTCATCATGCGCTTGTACTTGAGCTGTTGGGCTATGTCGAGCATGTAGTTGATCTCGACTGCCGAGTAGTCCATTAGGGTGAGGAAGTCCTTTCCAATGAAGCGATCCTTCATACTCATGACGGTTCGTGGTATATTCCATCTGGAACGTCTTTAACATTAACGGTCGCATGTGTGGCGAGTGCACGCGTTTTTCCGTTTCCTCCGTCGCCGAAGTTTCCCGCGGTTTTGATTCCTTTTCTTGTTTGGAGCCGTTTTCAGACGCCTTTGGCGTCGACGCGAGTGCGACGTGTCCCAAGCGCGGGAATCAGCTTAGGCCGAAGCAGTGGTTCAAAGCAACATGTGGGGTACACAGGTCAAGTAGCTATCATCAGTCACCCAACGCCTTCCTTATGTCGAGTATCTTCCCGTAGTGGTAGGCGTTGTGCTCGATGATTATCATGAGCTCGCGTAGGTAGGTGTTCTTGGTCTGTGGTACTATTGAGAGCAGATCGATCCCTTCGTCCTTCGCCAGCTTAAGCGCCCTCCTCTGCCCCTTGAAGAAGCCATTAACTGACTTCTTCCACTCCTCCTCAGTTGGCTTGTGCCCGGGTTTGGGCCAGAAACCTGTGGGCCACTCAGTCGGCTTCCAGTTGGGGTCAAGGGCGAAGTCTAAGAGGTCATCCTGCGCCCGGCGCATATGCTCCAACTCCTCGTAGGCGGAGTGTAGGATTTTATTAGGCCTCACTCCTCGTAGCTCCGACTTCATGCCGTCGAACCCTGTCTTGTAGTCGACGAAAGCCTGTCCACCCTTAAGCGACTTGACCAGATGCTCCCTAAAAGCGTCCATCCAATGCACCAGTAGACTGTTGGTGTCGGATGAATATTAAAATGAGGATAATATGAGAGGTTTATACGCGCCACTCGCGACCTAGGGTCTCGCGACTGATGATGACCTTCTGTACGTTCGCCGCGCCCTCGGCGCCTATGCAGTAGCTCATGATGCCACGGAGCCCCATCTCAAGCGGACACTCCTTCGTATAGCCGTAGGCCCCCATCATGAGGAGGACTCTGCGGAAGACATCGAGGGCGTGGTGGGGTGCGAGGTACTTGCACATGGCAAGGTATTTGTTGACGGTAAGGGCGTCGAACTTACCGGTCTTGTACTTCTGGTCGAGCATCCAAGCCGTACGGTAGACAAGGCTCTTGATGGCCTCGTGGTGCGCTGCCATGTCCGCTAGGTCGAATTGTACTCCCTGGAACTTAGCGATTGGCTGGCCGAAGACCATGCGCTGCTTCGTGTACTCCATGCCGAGCTCCAAAGCCCTTTGCGCCGCGCCAATGCAGCTAGCTGAAACCATTACACGTGCGGCGTCGAAGCCCTCCATCGTGTAATAGAAGCCCCGGCCTTCCTCTCCGAGTAGATACTCTTTGGGCAGCAGGACGTCTGTCATCTTGAAGCCGCCTGTGCTGATGGCCATTCTGCCCATGTTGTCGAAGCGCTTAGTGATCTCGACGCCGGAGGCGTTGATCGGCATGTACAATGCGCTCATCCCTTTGTGACCCTTTTGCTTGTCTGTGTAGCCGGAAACGAAGTAGCCTCCACCCATCTCGGACGCCTCAGCGGTCCCACTGATGTAGCATTTTTCACCGTTTAGAACATAGCCACCATCGTTCTTCTTTATCATCGTTTTGAAGGCGGCAACGTCGCTACCGCCACCAGGCTCCGTGGCGCCGATGCCAATGAAGGACTCACCGCGCGCAGCCTTGCGCAGACAAATGTCACGAACCGCCTCTTGGGCATATCTGTCAACTACATAGCCCCAGCTAGCCTGGACGAGGTAGAAGACGGGAGACGCGACGCTAATATCGGCGTAACCGAGTTCCTCAGCGCCAATCGTTGCCGTGATCCAGTCTGCGCCAGCGCCGCCGTGCTCCTCGGGGAGCGTCAGGCAGAGGAGGCCAAGGTCGCCCAGCCCCTTCATGTAGCTCTTGGGGATCTGGTGTTTCGTGTCATTCTCCCTGACCTGCTCGAGAGTCATGTTCTTTGATAACCAGTCTTTGATGGATTCGCGGAAAAGCTGCTGCTCTTCGGTGAACGAAAAGTCGATCACTTGTATAACCTTCCGGTTTTGCTCCTTGAATGTCCCAAGCCTATTTAAGCACTTCGTCATAAAACGATAGTACCTTCGACGTGAGACGATGGGTGTCATAGGCAACCGTTAATACAATTACCACGCTTCTACAATCAGGTTTGTGACATGAAGATCCTTGTTCTGGGCATGGGGCTCATGGGCCCTGCCGTCGCCAAGGACTGCGCCGAGGACCCCGAGACCGTCAGGGTCACAGGCTGCGACATCGATGAGGGTAAGCTAGCTACGGCGACGAAGTACGTTGACAACAAGAAGTTCAATACGATGCAGGTCGACATTACGAACCACGAGCAGCTTGTAGCCGCGATGAAGGGATACGACGTAGTCGTCAACTCCACAGCCGCCAAGTTCAGTATGGGTACTCTCAAGGCGGCCATAGCGGCTAAGACAAACATAGTTGACCTCGCTGGAGGAGGCTATCCTCAGGAGGGAGATATCTATATGGAGGTAGAGAAGGCGGGTATCACCGTGATACCTGGGTGTGGCGTCGACCCGGGCCTCATCGACCTCCTCTGTGGGCAGGCGATGGAGTATATGGACGAGATCGACGAGGTGAGCTTCGCCTGCGGCGGTTTGCCGAAGGACCCAAAGCCCCCGCTAGACTACAAGATCGTTTTCGGGGGCACAAGGATGCCGATACGTCCAGGCAAGGTGCCTATGATAGTCGACGGGAAGCTCAAGGAGATGGACCGCTACAGCGAGGTAGAGGGAATCTTCGTTAACCAGTATCCGGAGATGGAGGCGTTCATCGATGGATTCCCTTCAAGCCTCCTCAAGCTCTGCCAAGAAAAGAATGTCAAGAACTTCCGCGGCAAGACTATCAGGTACGGCGGATTCGTCGATAAACTCATGTTCCTGCTTGACCTCGGCGTCATCGGCAACAAACCTATCGTCTATCAGGGTAGGGAGATCGTACCAGTTGACTTCTTCCACGAGCTCATTTACCCCATAATTAAGTTTGATGAGGCGGTGGGGGACAGGGATATAACCGTTCTACAGGTCAATGCTTCGGGCAAAAGCGGTGGGCGAGATATAAACGTGAACTACGAGATGTTAGACGAGTACGACGAGGAGCACCACGTCACTTCGATGGCGAAGACTACGGGCTTCACCGCGGCCATCATTGCCCGGATACTCGCGCGCGGCGCTGTGACGAAGAAGGGTATCCAGTGGCCCGTCAGGATAATCAAGGGTGAACTCTTTGAGGAACTTCTCAGCAGTCTTAGGGTGCGTGGTGTCGAGGTATCAGAAACCATCACCAAAACGAGGAGTGTTTAACCGCTCTTTAAGCCCTCGATGACGAGGCTGAGTGTTTTTCTAAGATATACGTAGACACCAACAGCGATTATCGCGGGGACATGGAATATGCATAACTCGAAGAACACGTCGAGAAACATGTAGTTCGACCTCTGGATGAGGAACATCGCTATGGATATTATGCCGAGAATGATAGCGGCTATTTTCCACGTCTCAACGTCTTGGTTGTTCAACACCTAGAAGATTCGTGCGCCCCGGTAAAAAGGCTTCATCGATTAACTGAGATCTGCTAGAGCGATGTCCTTGTGGGAGCCGTCTGGGAGAGTCCTTCTGATCGTCATGGGGAGGATGCCCGCTTTTATCTCCACGAGGGCGATATCGATAGGGTCGCTCATCCTTGCCGGGAGTTCCACGAGAATAGGAGCCCCGAGGGATACTTGTAGCGCGCGTGCACCTGCGATTCGTGCCCTCTCGAAGCGGGTAAGCTTCGGGGGACCTATCATGACGTTGTCACTCAAAGTATCCACCATGAAACACCTAGCAAACCAGATACTCTCAATATAAACGTGTCTATAACCGTTTCATTGATGAATAAGGGCATCGTGGAAAAGGAGCCTTTGTAGGCTATTTCTCGGCTATTACCTTATTCTTTATGACGCCGACGTTCTCGACACCGACCTCAACCACGTCGCCGGGCTTGAGAAGGCCGAGTGGGTGCGCCATGCCTACGCCAGATGGTGTGCCGGTGGCGAAGATGTCTCCAACCTCGAGAGTAATACCGGCTGAGAGTACTGACACGATCTTCTTGATGTTAAAGATCATGTCGCTTGTGTTAGTGTGCTGCCTCTCAACGCCGTTTACTTTACACCAGAGGTCGAGGTCTTGGGGGTCACCAACCTCGTCCTTCGTTACGAGGTAGGGGCCCATTGGAGCGAAGGTGTCGATGCTCTTCCCCCTGTACCACTGCTGGTGGTTCTTTTGCAGATCACGCGCCGAGACGTCGTCGAAGGCCATGT
>JBFYNQ010000029.1:0-3912 GCA_041304265.1 Candidatus Bathyarchaeota archaeon
GACCTGAAGAAGACGATAACGGGACAGCCAAGCAGCCGTGCCGCGAGAGAGTGGTTGGTTGAAAACATCAAGGGCCTCGGCATGAAGGAAGCAAGTCATTTCCTACGAAACGTAGGCTACCTAGACCTCGCCATCGTTGACAAGCACATACTCAGCCACATGGTCGAGCAAGGCATAATCGCGGAGCGCCCCGAGACGGTGACGAGGAAAAAGTACCTTGAATACGAGGCGATTCTCACGCGTGTGGCGGCGAGGCTCGGTATGACCCTCGGCATGATGGACCTCTACCTCTGGGCGAAGAAGAGCGGGGAAGTGATAAAGTGAAGATAACTTTCAACGGCGTGACGAAGGAGCTATGGACTCTCTGGAGGGAGGGCGCTACTGTCAAGATGATAGACCAGCGCCTTCTCCCACATAAGTTCGAGATACTCACGTTGGCGAACCACCGAGAGACAGCTGAGGCTATACGCGATATGGCGGTTAGAGGGGCCGGCGCCATAGGCGTCGCTGGCGGCTACGGCGTCGCACAGGCGGCGCAAGAGGCCAAGGACAAGAAACTGAAAGAGTTCAAGGAGCACGTCTCCTCCGCTGCAGAAACGCTGAGGTGCACGCGCCCCACGGCGGTAAATCTTTTCCACGCTATCGATCGCGTCGCCAAGGCAGCCTCAAAGGGCAGCGTTGAGGCGCGTGTCGCAGCGGTGTGCATTGAGGCAGACAGGATCGCCCTCGAGGACCTTGATGCCTCCCAAAAAATGGGGAAATACGGCAGCGATATAATCAGGAATGGTTGCCGCATACTCACCCACTGCAATGCAGGTGCACTCGCCTTCATAGACAACGGTTCAGCCCTCGCCCCGATACGCGCAGCTCACAGGGCAGGGAGGCACATCTTCGTCTTCGCCGACGAGACGAGACCTCGCAGTCAAGGCGCGAGGCTTACAGCGTGGGAACTCCAGCAAGAGGAGATACCCTACGCACTCATCGCTGACAATGCTGCAGGCCACTACATGCGCCGGCGCGACGTTGACTTAGTAATTGTAGGCGCGGACCGGATTGCCGCCAACGGGGATACCGCGAACAAGATAGGCACATACGAGAAGGCAGTCCTCGCACACGAGAATGAGATACCTTTCTACGTCGCCGCCCCTAAGATGACCTTCGACCTCAAGTGTCGCAACGGCGACGGCATCAAGATTGAGACGAGGAGCCCCGACGAGGTCAACTGGGTCTGGGGTATCAACGAGGCGGGCAACTATACCAAGGTGCGTATCTCCGCCGAGGGCACACCCGCGCTGAACCCCAGCTTCGATATTACCCCCGCCAAGTACATTACAGGCTTCATAACAGAGGTCGGAGTCATCAAGCCTCCCTTTAAGAAGAACATCCGAGCCGCTTTCCCCCGGAAAGACAGCCACGCATAACCATAGGGCTTATATTTTCCCTGAAGACTCCATTTGGCGGAGCCCGCCTTAGCTCAATGGTAGAGCATTCGGCTGTAGCTTCCGCCCCGCGGGGCGAAGGCAATCAGGCCTTGAGCAGACACCGAGTGGTTCCAGGTTCAAATCCCGGAGGCGGGACCACTTCTCTTATTTTAGAAAAACTTTATTTTTCGTTAATAGATAGCAGTTATAAGACGCAGCTATTCCCAACCACCCAGTTTCTCAAGCTCACCTATGAGGAGCGGGACGAATGCCCCTACGTCGGAAACGACTCCTAAAGCATGACTTGTGCCCCTGTCGCTGAGCTTCGTCACGACAGCAGGGTTGATGTCGACGCAGACGACCTTTACAGTCGAGGGGAGCATGTTTCCCACGGCGATGGAATGGAGGGTCGAGGCGAGCATGAGGACGAAATCGGCGTCCCTCACGAGCTCCCTGTATCTCACTTGAGCCTCTCCGGAGTCCTTAATGACCTCAGGTATCGGACCATCATCCCTGATTGAGCCCGCGAGAGCATAGGGGATCCCCTTTATTGTGAGTTGGTAGAAGATCCCCGAACTCACCTGCCCCGCATCCACGAGCGTCTTCATAGAGCCCGCCTTGATGACTTCGTTTATCGCCGAGATGTGGTTACGCGGCTCCTTCTTGCTGCCACCCTCCTCCAGCTCGACGCCTAAGGATGTTCCGTAGAGGGCGTACTCGATGTCGTGAACCGCCAGAGCGTTTCCCGAAAGCAGCGCATCGATGTAGCCGAGCTCAACCATCCTGGCTAGATGTGGGGCAGCACCTGTGTGAATCACCGCGGGGCCAGCCACGATGACTACTTTACCGCCGTTTGCCTTCGTCTCCTTTAGGTCCTTGGCGATCCTGCATATGATCGAGGTCGCCGGCCTCTCAGGTGAGACCTCACCGTTCATGAATTCGAAGACCCCGACGCCCTCCCTGGGCCTCTCCGGGGGCTTTATTCTGACCCCCTTCTCACCCCTGACGACGAGGTCGCCCCGCTTAACGAGGGCAATCGGTCTGCACCAAGCCCGTCTCGCCACTGGGTCGACTACAATTTGCTTATCCATCATAAGCCCCTCGACCTCCACCCACCCACCGCCGAGGTACACGCTGGTCGGGTGATTGGTGGTCGAGTAGAAGTCGTCAGGTAAGACCATGTCCCGCGGAGAGGCTTCGTACTCTACCTCGCTCGCCTCGGGCATGACAGCCCCGAGTCGTAGAACCTCATCGACTATCCCGTCGAGGTGCTCACGGCTCTCCCCGAATATCATGATCGAGGTACTGCTGTAGTCATTCTTCCTTCTCCCAATCTTGAAGCCTAGGAACTCAAATTCACCCTTACGATCCATGATGACATCAAGTATTTTGGTGAGTATCATGGAGTCGATGAGGTGGCCTTCGACCTGCACCAGTTGGGAGAACTTACCCTGTTCAGGGTACTGGAAAACTATCCCTTGCCAACTCTTCCACCGTAAGCTGTCTGAAGGGGCGGGGATGTTTAAAGTTTTAGGCTAGCTTTTCTTTCGCCAACTTTTCCACCGCGGTTACGACCGCCTGTGTTCCCTTGTCCCTCATGCCCTCGGCGTCGAGGTTCTTGAACATCTGCTGCACGATCGCTGTACCGGGGAGTGGCATCTTGATGCTGTCGCTTGTCTCCATGATGATACGCAGGTCCTTCAGGTAGTCTTTCACCTTAAAGCCGGGTTCATGGTCGCCGACGAGGAGTTTCGCGCCGTTATTGGTGAGCTGCCAACTGCCTGCGGCCCCTGGGGAGACGGCTGCGTGTACCTTCTTCGGGTCGACGCCCGCCTTCTTGGCGAAGACTAGTGCCTCCGCTACAGCGAGTATGTTCATGCCGACGAGTATCTGGTTGACGGCTTTGCATATTTGGCCGTCGCCGTTGCCGCCGATGTGAGTGATGGTCTTGCCCATCGCTTGGAAGACAGGGACAGCTTCGTCGAAGGCGTCTTTATCACCGCCCACCATGATGCTCAGTGTGCCGTTCCGTGCGCCAATGTCGCCGCCGCTTACTGGGGCATCGAGCATCTTGATACCCTTCTCCTTGAATTTAGCCGCTATCTCACGAGTCCTAATGGGGCTGATGGTGCTCATGTCAATGATTATGGTCCCCGGCCTGACGCCGTGTATGACGCCATTCGTCCCGAGGAGGACCTCCTCGACATCCTTCGAGTCAGTGACGATAGAGATGACTAAATCGCTCTTCTCCGCGATTTCCTTCGGCGTTTTAGCCAGCGTCGCCCCAGCCTTTACGATCGGCTCTGCACGCGAAACCGTTCTGTTCCACACCGTGAGGGGGAAGCCCGCTTTGAGGATGTTCATGGTCATGCCACTACCCATGAGACCAAGACCGATGAAACCTATACGCTTCAAATAAGCCACGGGTTGAATAGGCGTCACCACGCCAATAAGAGCTTTCCAAGAAAACGAATCGGCGAAGTAGTCGGAG
>JBFYNQ010000030.1:0-22111 GCA_041304265.1 Candidatus Bathyarchaeota archaeon
CGCACGAGAGATTGGCGCATGCTACGCCTGCGTAGAAGTCGTCTCCAACTACGGCGAGGGCTGCGTATCCACGACGTGGGAGGGTAAGATGGCCTTCAGCGACTTCCAGGCTAAGTGGGCGCGCCCCACGGGGCAGGCTCTCCTCGACACCGTCGCCGAATTGAATCCAAAGAGCGATGTGTGTGGCTGCCACACTTACCGGTGGAAGTCCCTCTTCGGCTAGTCGTCACGCTCATAACCTTTAAGTTCGTCAAGCTGGTTTACAACTTCTGGTTTACAACCGTGTCGAGCAAGAAGAGGGCCCAGAGGAAGGACTTCGAAGCCGTTGTAGGCGTCCTCGGGAACCCCGTTCGACGCAATATCATTAAGAAGCTCAGTGAGGGTCCCGATTACACCCTCCGACTCAGTAATGAGCTAAATATCCACCAGCAGCTCGCCGCCAAGCACCTCAAGGTGATACAGGACGCCGAGCTCGTCGATGTGGTACGCCAGAAGAGCACCGCCGGAGCCGATAAGAACGTATTCCACCTCAATAAGTTCTACAGCCTCCAGATAGACTTCAGCCCCAGCCTCTACAACGAGAGGTTGATCAGCTTCAACAACCCCCACCAGTGGATACAAGAGGACAACTACATGGAGCGGCTGGAGGAGCAGGTCAAGGACATCGAGGAGGAGAAGCTCGACGTCGAGGATGTCTCCCCACTAAGGCAGGTTGTCGAGTTGATCGATGAGGAGCTTGACGGACTCGAGAAGAGGCGCGCCAGACTGCTCTACATACGCAACCTCGCCCTCGGCGCCGCTCAAGGCGCGGTCGAGGATTTAGATCGCAGGAAGCAGCATATCATCCAGCGCCTCATGGACCTCGGCCCAACGAGCATAGATGCACTAAGCAAGACGCTCCAGCTCAAGGAAGCCGACGTCCGCGACATCGTGACTGAGTTGGAGAAGGAGGGCCTCGTCAGTAGGGACGAGGAAGTTATAAGCCTGAACACGTGACCTATTCTAGACTATCGAAAGGTTTTTTATTACCGCCGGTATACAACTGACGGTTTACAACCAGAAGTGGTACACCGTGATGTATGACCGATTGACCCTGAGCGCCGTCTCTACGGGTGAGGGGGCACACGGTTGTATCCCTTGTATTTCAATGGAGATGAATGAATGAGCGCACAAGGTGGAGGAAATCAGCCCATCTATATCCTCAAGGAAGGAACTGAGAGGAACACGGGCAACGACGCTCGCGGTAACAATATCATGGCCGCGAAGATCGTCGCCGAGGCCGTAAAGACGAGCCTCGGCCCAAAGGGCATGGACAAGATGCTTGTCGACAGCTTTGGCGACGTTACTATCACGAACGATGGTGCAACGATGCTGAAGGAGATGGACATCCAGCACCCTGCCGCCAAGATGATGGTAGAGGTGTCGAAGACCCAGGACTCTGAGGTCGGCGACGGTACAACCAGCGTCGTGGTGCTAGCGGGCGAGCTCCTCGGAAAAGCCACGGACCTAATGGACAAGAAGGTTCACCCGACCGTCATCATCGACGGCTACAGGGCGGCTCAGGAGCAGGCGCTGAAGATCCTCGAAGACATAGCTATCAAGGTCAAGCCTAAGGACAAGGAAACCCTGAAGAAGGTCGCTAAGACCACGATGTCGACGAAACTCGTCAGTAGCCACAGCGGCTACCTCAGCGAGATCGCTGTCGACGCGGTTCTGCAGGTTGCCGAGGAGGCTAACGGCGAAATGAAGGTCGACCTCGATATGATCAAGGTCGAGAAGAAGCCCGGAGGCTCGATGACCGACACGGTCCTCGTCAAGGGACTTATCATCGACAAGGAGGTCGCCCACAGCGACATGCCCAAGCACGTTCACAAGGCGAAGATCGGGTTGCTCGACGCTGCTATGGAGATCGAGAAAACCGAGTTCACCAGCAAGATCAGCATCGAGACGCCCGACGAGATGCAGGCTTACCTCGACGAGGAGGAGAAGATGCTCCGCGACATGGTAAAGAAGGTGAAGGACGCCGGCGTCAACGTGCTCCTCTGCCAGAAGGGCATCGACGACATGGTCCAGCACTTCCTAGCACGCGAAGGCATAATGGCCGCCCGCAGGCTCAAGAAGAGCGACATGGAGGCACTCGCCAAGGCGACGGGTGCCAAGGTCGTCAGCAGCGTTGACGAGCTGAGTGCATCTGACCTAGGCTACGCAGACGCCGTCGAGGAGAAAAAGATCGGGTCCGACAAGCTCATCTTCGTCGAGGGCTGCAAAAACCCGAAGGCCGTCAGCATTCTCATACGCGGCGGAACAGAGAGGATCGTGGATGAGGCCGATAGGAGCATCCACGACGCTCTTTGCGTCGTAAAGGACGTCGTGGAGACGCCCAAGATCGTCGCCGGCGGAGGCGCCGTCGACATAGAGATCGCGAGGAAGCTCCGCGCCTACGCTGAAAAGCTCAAGGGCAGGGAAAGACTCGCGGTTGCCGCCTTCGCGGACGCCATCGAGGTACTACCCACAACCCTCGCCGAGAACGCCGGCATGGATCCCATAGACGCGATGGCTGAGCTCCAGAGCCGCCACGCAAAGGGCGAGAAATGGGCCGGAGTAGAGGCATTGGAGGCGAAGATAGCCGACATGGAGAAGCTCGAGATCATCGAGCCCATGGTCGTCAAGGCACAGGCAATCAAGTCCGCTACTGAGGCGGCAACGCTTCTACTGAAGATCGACGACGTGATCGCTTCGACAAAGAGCAAGGGCCCGCCGCCCGGCGCAGAGGGCATGGGCGGTATGGGTGGAATGGGCGGAATGGGAGGCATGGGTGGCATGCCCCCCATGATGTAGGTGAATCAACATGGCATACCAAGGTAACCAGCAGGTAATCGTCCTCAAGGAGGACACGAAGAGGAGCCGCGGACGGGACGCCCGCCGCAGCAACATGATGGCGGGACAGATCGTAGCCGAGGTACTTAAGACGACCCTCGGCCCCCGCGGCATGGACAAGATGCTAGTCGATGGCTTAGGCGACATAACCATCACAAGCGACGGCGCAAAGGTGCTCGAGGAGATCGACGTCCAGCACCCAGCGGCCAAGATGATAATCGAGGTCGCCAAGACGCAGGATAAGGAGGTCGGCGACGGCACAACAACGTCCGTGGTCTTCGCTGGCGAGCTGCTGAAGAAGGCAGGAGAGCTCCTAGAGCAGGAGATTCATCCAAGTATCGTCATCAGCGGCTACCAGAAGGCAGCCGATAAGGCCCTCGAGGTCCTTAACAGCGTCGCCATAAAGGTTGACATGGATGACAGGGAGACTCTGCTCAAGCTGGCGAGCACCTCGATGAGGAGCAAGACCGTCAGCAGTGAGAGGGCGCACCTCGCAGAGGTCGTCGTCGACGCGGTGAAGCAGATCATCGAGACGCGCGATGGCGTCGTGATCGCCGACGTCGACAACATCCAGATCGTGAAGAAGGAGGGCAAGAGCCTCAAGGAGACCCAGATGATCAGAGGGATCATCGTCGACAAGGAGGTCGTCCACGAGGGGATGCCGAAGAAGCTCAAGAACGCCAAGATCGCCCTCCTCAACGCCGCGATGGAGATTGAGAAGACCGAGATCGACGCGGAGATCAGGATAAAGACCCCCGACGGCGTTAAGGCCTTTTTAGACCAGGAGACCGAGATGCTGAAGAAGATGGTCGACCAGGTCTCAGCCTCAGGCGCCAACGTGCTACTCTGCCAGAAGGGCATCGACGACATGGCCCAGCACTTCCTCGCCAAGGCGGGGATCATGGCCGCGCGCCGCCCCAAGGAGAGCGACATGGAGAAGCTCGCCAAGGCGACTGGAGGCAAGGTCGTCAACAACCTCAAGGACCTCAAGAAGACCGACCTCGGAGTCTGCGGTCTCGTAGAGGAGAGGAAGGTCGGAAACGACAAGATGATCTTCGTCGAGGAGTGCAAGAACCCCGCGAGCGTCGCCATCTTCATCCGCGCAGGGTTGGAGAGGATGATCGACGAGGCAGAGAGGAGCCTCAACGACGCACTCTACGTCGTGAGCGACGTCGCCGAGGTGCCCAAGATGGTGCCAGGCGGCGGTGCGATCGAGATGGAGCTCGCGAAGGAGGTACGCAGTTACGCACGCCAGGTCGGCGGGCGGGAGCAGCTAGCCATCGAGGCCTTCGCTGATGCACTCGAGGTCATCCCGAGGACGCTCGCCGAGAACGCAGGCCTAGACCTCCTCGACACCATGGTCGCGATGAAGGCAGCCCACGAGAAGAAGAACGGCCTCAAGATGGGGGTTAACGTCTTCGAGGGCGGCGTCATCGACATGCTCAAGGAGGGAGTCATCGAGCCAATGGTGGTCAAGCAGCAGGCGATCAAGAGCAGTATTGAGGTCGCTAGCATGATCCTGAGGATCGACGATGTTGTCGCCGCGAAGAGCGGTGGCGGCCCAGGCGGCGGTCCCGGCGGAAAGGGCGGTATGCCCCCCGGCGGCGGCGACGACGAGTAAACCCGTTTCTTAGAGCCCCGTGAACGGGGCTAGCTTATTTTAAATACGCTGCGTTTATAGTCGAGTCCATGAATGAGACCCTACTTGTCCAGGACCTCGCTATCGTGCTAATCATAGCGGCGGTCATCTCATTCATATTTCATCGTCTAAATCAGCCTTTGGTTGTTGGATACATTATAGCGGGTATAATTATTGGGCCTTACACCCCACCCTTCAGCTATCTATCACAGCCTGAGGCGGTGAGCGCCCTCGCTGAGATAGGTGTAATTCTTCTACTATTCGGTATAGGGTTAACCTTTCCTTTGAGTAAGCTCGTATCACTCGGGCGTGTGAGCCTCGTCGTTGCCACTATCGAAATCGGCTTGATGATGTTTTTCAGCCTCATAACGGGGTCGTTCCTCGGTTGGCCACTGATTAACAGCGTCTTCCTCGGCGCAGCACTCGCCAGTAGCAGCACGGCGATAATCGCCAAGTGTATGTACGATATGAAGCTGCTCGAGGAGCCGAGCTGCGACATCATGCTCGGTGTGCTCATCGTCGAGGACCTCGCTGTAGTGCTGATGTTGGCGACTCTGCAGTCCTTCGCCGCGGCGGGCTCACTACCACTAGGCGATCTTCTTGTACTCGGCGGGAAGATTGTCGCCTTCCTAGGCGGGTCACTGCTCGTGGGGTGGAGGCTCGTCATTCCCTTCATCGAGAACGTCAGGAGAGAGAGCAACGAGATACTAGTCATCACCGTCGTGGGTGTCTGCTTCGCCTACAGCATCGCCGCGTATCTCCTTGGCTTCAGCGTAGCAATAGGCGCATTCATAGCAGGCGTCATACTCGCGGGATGGAGGGGAGCGGACAAGCTAATCGAGGAGACTCTGCCACTCCGCGAGGTCTTCGGTGCAATCTTCTTCGTCTCAGTGGGCGCCCTCATGGACGTGACGAGCTTCGGTACCTACTTGGTCCCCGCCCTGCTGATCACGTTGACGATGCTCGGCGGCAAGTTCCTCGGGTGCTCGTTGGGGACGCGCGTCTCGGGCTACAAATGGACGACCGCCGTCAGGGTCGGCCTCGGTATGGCGCAGACTGGCGAGTTCGCTTTCATAGTCATTAAGGCAGGGACGGACCTCGGAGTGCTCACCGTGCCGCTTTTCTCGATTGTCGGTCTGGTCACTGTGATAACTACCTTTATGACGCCGTACATGATTAAGGCGGGTCAGAGCATCACGATTGCGGGTGATAAGGCTTAGACCACCTGCGCGGCTTTACATCATTGTGCTGGCAAGCCGTTGCGCGACTATCTTCCCGACAAGAATGCCAGCGATGACGAGCCCGTTTGTCGCGAGCAAGTACGATGCGAATCGAAATGTGTTCCCCTGCTCAAGCAATCTGAATGATTCGTAGCCGAAAGTGCTCATAGTCGTATAAGCGCCTAAAACGCCGACCGTGAGCATGGTTCTAGCCTCTGGCGGGACACCTGCGCTGTACTCGGAGAGGTACATTATGGTCCCAAGGATTAGTGTGCCCGTGAAGTTGACGGCGAGTGTGCCAGTAGGAAAACCATCCGGGCTGCTGCCTACCCAGCCGCCGACGATATAGCGGAGGACGGCGCCAATCATCCCGCCGAGGGCAATTAGTATGAGCGTATTTACGTTGATCGTCAAACTAACTCACTTGAAATGTAATGCAGACCCTAGCTGCATCGCGGGTTTTAAGGGTTGATAGTCAGCTTACAACCTGCTTTATGAGGCGAAGGTGGTTGCCGCCGAGGATTAATCGAATATAGTCTTCCGAGTACTCGCGTCTGACGAGTTCCTCGGTGATGGCGGGCATCTTCGTGACGTCTTCGAGTCCCATGGGTGTAGAGGGGATGCCGTCAAAGTCGCTCCCTAGCCCAACATGCTCGGGACCGACGAGGTCGACTATATGATCAATGTGGTCCACGAGGGTCGAGACGCTCGGCTTCGTTTTGTGGACGAAATCGGGGGCGAAGTTCATCCCCATGACACCACCTTTCTCAGCGAGCACCTTAATCATTTCGTCTGTCATGTTTCGGGCGTGGGCGCAGACAGCTCGGGCGTTACTGTGGGTCGCTACGACGGGGTCCTTCGAGATCTCCATTACATCCCAGAAACCCGCGTCGCTCAAGTGGCTTACATCCACGACCATACAGAGCCTATTCAGCTCCTCGACAGCCTCGACGCCCAAGTTGCTGAGACCGCCCTTTGAGCGGTTATCGGCGACGCCGTCGGCGAGCAGGTTGCGAAGGCTATGGACGAGGCCGACTATCCTGACACCAAGGCGGTGGTAGACGCGAAGCATGCTGATGCGCCCCTCGATGACGTCGGATCCCTCGATGCTTAGCATCGCGGCTATCTTCCCTTCCTCGTTCGCTTGAATTATCTCAGCGTGGCTAGTGACGGGTGCAATCAACTTCGGATACTTCTCGCACTCCGTATAGAATGCCTCAATCATCTCCATCGCGGTGCGGAGGGAGTAGGCCGGCGTAGGGTCGCGCTCGCCGCTTATGGTGAAGACCTGCAGGTCAACTCCCCCCTCTCTCAGTCGGGGGAGGTCGATGTGGCCAAGCTCGGAGCGCCTACCGAACCCTACCTTACTCCTGTCCTGCCACATACTGTCCCGTGAACGCGTGAACTGAGGAAATAGGCACTTCAACGTGTCGCAGTGGGTGTCGACGACTAATGATTGCCTGTGAAGCCTGAGTGGGTAATCATCCAAGCCGGATCAATAGAACCCGGTCCCCCGCGTTTAAAAAGTGGGTTAGATGACGAAGTGATTGCCCTGCTGCCCGAGCGCGTCCTGCTCGCGCTGCTTTGCGACTCCCTTCTGCATGCCCTCATCCGTGATCTCTATGTCGTACTCGATGAACTTCTCAACCATGCCGAGGATTGTCTGGCTCATCTCCTCAAGCTCCTCCTTCGTGAAGTTGCTCATCACCTCAGGGCTATTGACCCACTGCATCCACCCTGCGAGGCTCTGACCGAGCGCCATGAAGCCGAAACGCATCGCCCTGACCCTGTCGAGGCGGTCCTGATCCTTCTTCTCCCTGAGCTTCCGCAGCTCCTCCAGGGTCTTCTCACTGCGCTCGACCCAGTTGACGTTGAGGGCTTCCATTTCGTAGAAGCCTCTTCGCTCGCCCCTAAAAACGTCTCCGGTCAGCCCTCCGGGTAGAGTTTAAATCGGTCATGCCTCGGGTATTTGGTGGGGGCCGGGGTCTCCTAGCTCGGTAGGGAGCCAGCCTGGAAAGCTGGTGTCCTTATGGACTCGAGGGTTCAAATCCCTCTCCCGGCGCCAACTCTCGCCTTCTAAATAACCCTTTTTCGGGTTGCTTTTGGCTAAAGAGTCTACGAAAAAGACTACTATTTTCGACCTCGCGCGCGCGAACCCCAAGAGTCGGTGACATTTCGAACTACTTGCTTAATAGAGAGACGGAGCACGAGCTCTCTACCCATTTTAGAGGTGCCGCTAAGAATGCCAATCCTCATCTTGTAACTCTTTTATCGTCGCACAATGGCAAATATCAATCGGACTCGCGCCGCGACTCTTAATAGGAGACGTGGAGGTGTTTTAGAACTATGGCGAATATAGGGCGCCTCCTCTCGGAGGGTATCATAGTAATCCTCGTGATGGCGCTTGAGTACTTCACGTTACTTCCCATCTTCGGCTCTCTCGTTGGCTGGGGACTCCTCGGCGTAACCGGGATCATCCTCGGCTTCATCGTGCTGAGAAACATCCTCTGAGAAACCCCCGTTTTTGAGCCAGCGTCGCAACGATCCTCCTATTCGGCGTATAAGATGAGCTTCATGTGAGCTGTTTTAGGAAAGAGATAGTGCTTAAACGTGAATAGGTAACTCTAGCAGAATGAGGAGTGCAGCCGGGATTAATTTGAGCAGACGTTTGATTTAGTTTATACTATTTTTCTACTTCATTATGCGGCGCATGAAGCGCCCTATACGCTCAAGGCCATCGGCGAGGGTATCACCCTTGGTGCCTATGTTTATCCTTATATGCCTCTCGACGCCGAACTGCTCGCCGGGACTGAGCCTTACACCCTCCTCCTTGAGTAACCTTTCCGCAAATTTGCCGGAACCTAGGCGGTTCTTGTAACGGGGGAAGACTGTGAAGCCGGCCGGCGGACTGGAGCACTTCACGAGGTCGGGATTGTCAGCACACCACTTGTCCCAGGTTGACATATTCGTCTGCCTGATCGTTTGGTTGCGCCTGAGATACCGCGCCTTATTCATGAGGAGCTTCTCGGCGATCTGCTCACCAATGCCGCAGTGGCTGATAGTCGTGTAGTCCTTCATCACCCAACAGCGCTCAATGATCTCTCTATCAGCTACTATCCAGCCTATGCGTGGGCTTGTTGCGCCGAGCTTGCTTATGCTTCCCGTGATTATACCCTTCTCATAAAACTCTGGCGTCGCAGCGGGATTTCCATCCGACTCGGAGCCCCGGAGTGCGTTGTCGCAGTGGACATATGCGCTTACCCGCTCCGCCATCTCACAAAGCGTCTGCATCTCCTCATGAGTCATGACTGCGCCCGTCGGGTTGTTTGGGTTGTCGAGGGAGATCATCTTTGTGCGCCTGTTGATCTTCTCCTTGAGATCCTTGAAGTCGGGTGCCCACCCCTTTTCCTCCACTAGGTGGAATGGCTTTACCTTGACGCCGAGCATACGCGCGAGGCCGGTGGTCTGCTCATATTTTGGCTCCTCGGCGAAGTACTCGTCGCCCTGTTCGAGTAGGGAGAGATTAACGAGGAGGTTCGCCTCGCTGGTGCCGGAGGTGATGAGGACGTTCTCGGGTTCAACCCTGTACCAATCTGCGACAAGAGCTCTCAGCGTATCGGAGCCATGCGTAGCCCCGTACTTCATGGCGGTGTCCTGTGGGAGCTGTGGCATGACCTCCCTTAGCTGAAGCTTCGCGACACCTCCGCCCGCAAGGTCGATCTCGCACTTCTCTTGAAGCCAGCGCTCGAGCCTGAAAGGGTCGATTTTCACACACCGGACCCCCTTACATCTGATGTGAGGGATTCTGCTTAAAACATAAATGGAGAATAAGTGTTGGTTACTTCCTCTTTGTGAGACTGAGGTACTTGACGGCTAGCTCCTCACTCATGCTCTTCAGGTTGTAACCGACGTCGTCCGTTGTGATTATTCCGGCGACATGGTCGAGGTCGTCGACGACGACGAGGCGCCTGATCTTGTGCTCGTTCATGGTCTGGACGGCGTCCTCTACTTCACTGTGGTGGGAGACGGCGATGACGGGTTTCGTGCAAATATCCGCCGCCATGAGCTTCTTCGGGTCTTTGCCGGGGGCCATCACCCTGTGCACGAGGTCTCGCTCGGTTACGATGCCGATGGGTTTGCCGTTTGTTACGAGTATTACACTGCTTATCCCCTTCTCACGCATTATATGTGCGACCTCGTCGACACTCGCCGAGGGGGAGAGGACTACGGGTGCTTTCGTCATTATGTCGGAAACCCTCATGAGAATCGAGTAAATGTTGGGCGGGGAGGTAGTAAAGACTACCGATCAGGCTTTTTCTATCCTCATAGGCGGCCTCCTGTCGACTTTGAGGGCGAAGGGGAACCTGTCGAGGCTCATTGCGGCGTGGAAGTCGCCCTCACGGAATGTGGTCTGGCTCCTGTCGAAGAACTTGGCGCCTTGGGGGTCCTCCCTGATGCGGCGGGCCATTTCCGAAAAGTCGGGGAACTCCCCACGGAGGCGTGCCTGGAGGTAGTCGGCGCAGAGTTCGTCCTCGATAGCTTCGTAATCCCCCTCCCAACCCATGGCGACGATAGAGACGACGTCAGGGTTCCTCCATTTGATGTACTTGACAGTTGCCTCAGCTAGGACGAAGCTGCCGAGGATTATCTCGTCAGCACCTGAGGCGGCGAGTATACCTTGCACACCGCTGCTGGTGCGCTGGATAACCGTCTTGCCCTTAAAGTCTACGTTGCTCACCTCATCGGGGCTGTTTCCGTAGTCGAAACCTGGGACCTTGTAGCCATGGACTTCGCCCATGATGAGCCAGCCGGGGTGATTGCGGCGGAGCGTGAGGGCTTCCTCGACGCCTCCAACGGGGAGGATGGTTTCCGCGCCGTTCGCCACGACGAAGGCTGCGGTCGTGAATGCGCGAAAGACATCTATGATGACCGCTGTGCCTGTTGCCCTACGCGCGCCATCGAGGAGGCTGAGCCGCCTTATTTCCATTCGCTAGATGCCCCTGTTTATCTCCACTGCGCCAGCCTTCATGACGAGGCGTATCCTTGCCTTATCCTGTAGTATCTTGATGTCGGTAGTTGGGTCGCCGTCGAGGATTATTAGGTCAGCCCACTTGCCTTTCTCTAGCGTGCCGGTTTTTTCTGCAAGGTAGCATGCTTCGGCGCCGACTTTTGTGGCGCAGGTGATCGCCTCGATTGGCTTGAGGCCGGCGTTTACCATGAGTTCCAGCTCCTTGGCATTCTCGCCGTGGCGGTTGAACGGAGTGCCCGCGTCAGTACCCGCGGCGACCTTTACTCCAGCCCTGTGGCTGAGCATGAGGCTCTTGGGCGGGTACTCAGCTATCTCAGTAGCCTTGGCGACGGCCCAATCGGGTATCCCCGCCGCAGTGCCCTTCATGACTATGTTCCACGAGGCGGTGAGGGTCGGAACCTGTATCACATCGTGTTCCAGCATCGCCTTTACAGTCTCTTTGGTCTGTATGCTGCCATGCTCGATGCTCTTGACGCCGCCCTCTATTGCGTTCATTATGCCCTTGGGACCATGGGCGTGACTGGCTACGCACTTGCTGACGTGGTGTGCCTCGTCACAGACCGCCTCGATCTCTTCAAGGGTGTACTGTGGCGTATCGACGGGGTCAGTTGGGCTCATCACGCCGCCCGTCGTCGTTATCTTGATAAAGTCAGCGCCTTCGCGCAGGTTGATCCTCGCAGACTTGCGGGTCTCGATGGGACCGTCGCTTATCAGGCTCATCTCGTGATAGCATATACCGCTCGGAAGGTAGAAATCGGCGTGGCCGCCCGTCATGCTTATGATCCTGCCAGGGGCAACGATGCGTGGCCCCCTGGCGATACCGATCTCTATCGCCTTCTTGAGGGCGAGGGCGTAGCCGTTCGGTGCACCCATGTCGCGTATCGTCGTGTAGCCTGCGTCGAGTGTCTGGGCGGCGTTGTAGGCGCCGTAGAGCTGAACGAGGCCGGGTTGGAAGCCCATGATTGCCATGACGTTCGGGTCACCGTTGCTACAGATGTGGACATGAGCGTCGATGAGGCCGGGCATCACAGTCTTGCCAGCGGTGTCGATAACCTCTGCTCCTCTAGGGACGTCGAGGGTCTTCCCGACCTCTTCGATTACGTTACCCTTTATGATGATTGATGCGTCCTTGACGGGTCTCTTTCCAGTCCCGTCTATAATTGTGGCGTTCCTAACCACTTTCACCTGCGCGTTCTGAGCCATGTGGTAGAAAACAGTGGTTGGTGGTTAATGGTTTTCCGGCTCTGGTTTATTGGAGGCGGCTTATCTCCTTTCGGAAGTCTACGTCTCCACCCTTACCAACTTTAGCTAGGAGGTCCTGGACCGTGAAATACGCCTCGTCGACTGTGCCACTGTGGTCCTTCTGCGTCTTCAGCATGTGCCACGCCCATTCTAGAGCCTCGAATGCGCCCATCTGGTAACTCGCAGCGGTCTCCAAACTCTTCACCGCTGCTCCACGCCTCATCTGCGTTAAAAGGAGTTGCGCATGCCCTCGAAGGGGAGACGCGGGTGAAACTGAGCTACTTGATCGGGATGTCGAGTTTCTGGAAGAGCTCGGCGCTGATCTTGGACTCCCAGATGGGGATGACCTCGACACTCGCCACCCGACTATACTCTGTTACGTAGTGCATTAGCTCCTCCTCCTTGTCGGTCTCAAATATTGTGAAGCCCGAGTAGCCCTTTGCGGTGTTCGCCATAGTATGCGGCGGGAGAATGGTCTTGACGACGTGCCCTGCCTTCGTCCTCTTATGCCATATCTCAATCATGTCTTCCAGGTCCTCCGCGGCGCACTCAAGGAATGCAATATACTTCAAACAGGTCACCGTGGCTTCGATAGGATCAGTGAAAGATAAACGTGACCCGGCTCGCGTGGCAACTCCTAAATTCCCCCTCAATGCACCTGATAGTTGCGTGACTGCATTTGCTTGACATCAAGCTGATCAGGGAGAACCCTGAGTTGGTGCGCGCCAACCTTGAGAGGAGACAGCAACCCGAGAAGGTCGCCCTCCTCCATCAGGTTATTGACGCCGATATGCGCTGGCGCGAACTCACCGGATTGGTGAATAAACTACGAAAAAGGCGCAACGAGGTAAGCGCCGAGATAGCTCAGGTGATGAAGGCTGGAGGCGACGCCTCGTCACTCCGGAAGGAAGGGGGCAGTATCCCCGAGCAGATAAAGGCGCTCGAGTCCGAGCTCGAAGAGAAACAGGTCTTTGTGCGCAACAGCCTCATGAGGCTACCAAACCTCCTACACGAGTCGGTGCCTTATGGCAGGGACGAGCACGATAACGTGGTCGTCAAGGTCTGGGGTGAGTCGCCCAAGTTTGGGTTCTCGCCTAGCAGTCACGCTGAGCTCTCCCAGAACCTAGGCATCGCCGACTTCGAGAGGGGTGCCAAGGTGACCGGCTCCGGCTTTTACTACCTGCGCAACGAGATGGTCCTCCTCGACTATTCGATAATGAGGTACGCAATGGATCTGCTCCTTAGCAGGGGGTATAGCATCATCGAACCGCCTTACATGATCAGAAAGAGCTTCTACGAGGGCGTCACCGACTTGAGCGACTTCGAGAATGTCATGTATAGGATAGACGACTCGGAGAACGTTAAGGATCCACTCTATCTCATCGCGACAAGCGAGCACCCGATGGGCGCTATGCTAAAGGACGAGGTGGTTAACGCCGACCAGCTGCCAATTAAGATGTGCGGAGTATCCCCGTGCTTCCGCCGCGAGGTCGGCAGCCACGGCAAGTACACAAAGGGCATATTCCGCGTCCACCAATTCAATAAGATAGAACAGTTCATCTTCTGCCTTCCCGAGCAGAGCTGGGCTCTCCACGAGGAGTTACAGCGTAACTGCGAGGCCCTCTACGAGGGGCTCGGCATCCACTACCGTGTCGTCAACGTCTGTACTGGTGACATAGGTAGCATCGCTGCGAAGAAGTACGACACGGAGGCGTGGATGGCGGATGGCGAATACCGCGAGGTCGGCAGTAACAGCAACTGCACAGACTACCAGGCGAGGAGGCTGAATGCCCGTTATAGGATGAAGGAGGGGCAAGCTCCCGTCGGCTTCCTGCACACCCTCAACAATACGGCAATCGCAACGAGCCGCACTATGATAATGGTGATGGAGCAGTACCAACAGGAGGATGGCACGATCAAGGTACCGAATGCGCTCCAGAAGTACATGGGCATGGAAGTCATCGAGGGTAAGCTAAATAAGATGAGTATCTAGAGGCCATTTCAGCCTCTAGTCGTTTCTCTCGTAACTTTTAAGGACCTTATATATGGCTAGGCTCACCCAGAGCCTTCCCTCAGCAGCGCTTTCCGTTTCGTACTTCTTTGCCCCTTTCTTGTAGTTGTTCTCCCATAGCCCGTCCGGAGACTGGTGCTCGATGAGCCATTCTAGCCCCTCGCATACCTTGCTATGGTCGGAGGTGAAGCCGATTCTATGGAGAGAGTCGAGGGCCATGATGAGGTTGTTCCACCACCAGGGGTAGAGGAACCTGACCCAGTAGTCTGCCGCCTCATACGACTTATAGGAGTCGGGTTGGAAGAAGCGGGATGCGAGGAACTCTCCTGCCCTCTTTGCCTCGGGTGTGTTCGCGAATCGTGAGTTGACTAACCCGCGGAGTGCCATACCTGTAACGTTGTGGCTCGAGACGTGGTTCGGGTCGAACGGCACAGGCTCGGCGTGGTGACAGGAGATGTAGACCTCATCCGTCCAGCTCATCTTCTCGCCAAGGGGCGGGTAGAGCCATCCGCCGTCCCTTTGCCTGTGGGCGAGGAGCCACTCGACCGCTTTCTCAACGCGGGGGTCGCCTCCGTAACCAGCCTTAGCTAGCAGCTCCACATAAAGCCCCGTGTAGTGGGGGGCGAACTGGTCGACGTAGAAGCCCCTTATGTCCCCCTCAAGGGTCTGGCAGTCAAAGACGAACTCCACCGCGGCGATGATCTGGGAATGCGACCTATCCATCTCGTATTTACCGATCAGCTCCCTGAGACGCCTGAACGTCTCAATTAGGGGATAGTTGACGTCTGGGTACTTCTCTGAGTAGCTCCGCGGGACCGTCCAGGAGCCGTCATCCCGCTGGTGTTGGAGCAGCTTCTTTGGCTCAGGCAATCCCCAGAGCGTCTGAATGGGCTCCATTTTCTCGTCGAGTAGATCACGCTTAGAGTGGTATCTGATGGCGGGGTATGCGCAGTTGACCAGCGGCGTCACGGGATCATGCCTCAGCCTCTCCCTCCACATATTCATCCGTTTCGCCTACAGCCCAGATGTTCTAAGAGCGTTTGAAGTTTGGGAGTTGACGGATTGTTCGTCCCAGTCGATCCGAGAACGTAGCGCGTGTGGTCATTGTCTTCCCTGCCTTGTTAGGCCTGAGGAATCCGTAGATCTGCCCCTGCTTCACGACGTAGTTGACATGGTCCACGGCGGTTGAATTATGTTCGAAAAACGGGATTAGTGGAGGCGTTCGGCGTGATTGTCGAGCTTTCCCTCGATGTATGCCTTAACGGCCTCGTCCGCGGACTCCACGTCAGTTATGTATGGTTTAATGCCCGCCCTCTCGATCGCATCATGTGCCCCACAACCCATGCCGCGGGCAATCAGCACCTGGCAGTCAGCTACATTCGCCAGCATACTGTTGTGCGTCGCTGCGTCGCCGTGGTGGTGGCCGTGTGGCTCCACCCCGTGCTCTTGGTGGGATGCGCCTTCGACGTGGTGGCCCGCCTTGGGCCTCTGCTCCGAGCCCATGATGGCACCATCCTTGATCTCATAGACCTTGTAGAACCTGGCTCTCCCAAAGTGTTGGGAGATAGTCTTAGCATCATCCGTTACGACTGCTACCTTCATTTTTTTTCACCTTTATCGAATACCACGGCCGTCATGCGCTTCTTGGTGTCGGCGCGCGCGAGACTAAACCCATGTCGCCGAGCTCCTGTGCGTGGGGTAGACTATGCCGGCGCTTACAGGGCGCAGGTAGGTCTTGCCTATCTCGTGTATGAGGGCGTAGCCGTGCATTGGCTTCTCACCGAGAGCCATGAGTACGAGGAACCTGAAGTCTCCTCTCCTCACACTAAACGGTGGGTGCCTCGGGGGCCAACCTTCGTTGTGAATGGCGTCCGCCAGCGCAGCAGTGGTGCTCCTTTCTTTCACTACAACCTTCATGCATATGTATCTATAGACATATGAATATGCCTTCAGTCAGAAAAAAGACAGTAAAAAACCTACCGGAAGATGTAAAGCTCTTCATCGTAGCGCCTGTCGATGATCTGCCCCGGTGGCAGCTTCTCAAGCTTCCTCGTGGCGAGGTGCTCGCGGAGGCGCCTGTTTGCCTCCTCGATGCTGACGTTGCCTCTGAGCCATGAGATAGGGACGTTGACATTCATCGGCCTCGCGGGGATTATGTGTCGCGTCGTCTTCTGGGCGAAGACCCTTCCGGCGAGGGCAGTCTCCACGACTTCCCTCTTAGTCGCTGTTGGCGTCATGAGGCCAGCGGCGTAATCCCCAGAATCGACGTGTATCCGCGCCTCCTTGTCGGTGCTATAGCCCATCTGATGGCTCAACTGGAGTATCTTCTCTATCTTCTTGACTGTGTCGTAGCGCGCCTTGATGTCGGGGGCGTCGCCAAGGGCCGCGAGGCACCAGTGCGCCGAGAAGAGCGCCGTCACCGCCTCGCGCTCCTCGACCAATCGGTGTGCCATATCGTAACTGATTTTCACCGGCCTTAGCCCTACTTCTGTGATTGCGTCTGCTGCCTCCTCCTCGCCGAGTTCATCGAACATCCTGTACCAGCCCCCGAGCAGAACATGGGGGTTGGAGTAGTCGACAAGGCAGAGGGGGATGTAGCGAAACCCAATCTTCTTCGCTGCTGCGACGCGATGCATACCATCAAGGACGACGAGGCTCGCTGAGTCGACTATTATAGGGTGTATGAAGACTCCGTCTCCCGGCATCTTCGCCACGAGCTCCATCATCTTGACTGATATGATCTCCTCGTGTATGTGGAGATCAGATAGCTCCTCGAGGGCGATCTCCAGCTTCATCTGGGGCGTTTTGAGCGTGTATCCGAGGCCTCGACTCCCCAAGCAGCCTCACTCCTTGAAGAGGCCGGCTGCGCCAACTTGGCGTGAATCGACGGTCTTCAAGCATTGATTCCTCACAGAGAATCACGAGGCGCGGTGATAAGTATATTCCCCAACTCTCTGTGTATGACTCCGTGTTTACCGGAGTTCGACATATCCTACGAGTTCGGGGAATGGCGTTGTCATTATCCTCTATAGAATAATAGTACGCCATCTAGGCACAATCGGTGAGGATGCCTACTATTTAGTCTCCTCCTTGACTCTGAACTCGACTATCCGCTTGATGAGGTCGTACGGGATAGGCTTGTCTAGGGGGAATTGTATTGAGCCCTTCCCCGACTCGTAGGGCTCCAACTCATTAGCGAAGGCCCCCGTCGCGGAGGGCGTCGGGTAGAGCCCGATATGCCCCTTGAAGGCGGCGAAATGGACTAGGTTTCTTTTCATCTTGTACGTGGGCATCCCGTAGGCGATCCTCTCCTCAGCTCCCGGCGCAGCTTTCCTCACGATGCCCCTGATCTTCTCGAGGATGACACGTACCTCAGGCGGGTTTGAGGCGATATACTCGTCGACTGTGTTGAACTTCCTCTCCATGGTTCTCCAAGGTGAACTGGATTTAATAAACCACTGACCACTGATGAAAAACGGGTTTAAAAAACCGATAAATGACCCATTCGGAAAAAAGGCACTAGTTTATTTCCCTTATTACTATCTGATCTATGCAAAAAGGCATATTTTCACTACAGAGGTTTGAACTCTCTTTCTCTAGCACCGACGCGAACAGACAAATACAACACACGCGTCTGACTAGATCACCTTGACCGAGCCAAGCATGAGGGAGATGGCGGAGATGCTCCGCAAGGGCGCAAAGATGCTCAGCATGAGCTGCCCGGAGTGCGGGACGCCACTCTTCCAGTTAAAGACTGGCGAGATATTCTGCCCCCATGAGAAGCGCGAGGTCAAAATAGTCAAGGAAGGGGAGACGCCGGAGACGCTTAGGCAGGAAGCCACGCTTGAGCATACCATACAGACCAAGCTCGTCCTACTTCAGACGAGGCTCGAGTCGGCGAATGAACCTGCTGAGATAAGGGAACTGGCGCAGACAATAAACGTCCTTCTTGACACTCTCAACAGGTTAAGATCCTAGAGTTCCAGCCCCGTAAGTTCCTCGACGAGCCTTTGAACCTCAGCCTCAACCTCGTCCACGGGCTTGCTCGTGTCAACTACCTTCATCTCGCCCTCACGCGCGAAGCCAAGGTAGAGATCCCGCACCCTACTCAGATAGTCCCTGTTCTCGAAGACGGTTAGCGTCCTCCCCGAGACGCGCATTAAGCTCCGCCCCGGGTCAACGTCGAGGAGGATGATGAGGTCGGGCTTCAATGCGAAGCGCTGCAGGTCGCCCAGCCAGCCCACGTCCACACCCGCCGCGCCTTGGTAGGCGAGCGTCGAGTGGTAGTACCTGTCACAGACCACAGTGACGCCCTGATCGAGGGTCTGCGCAATCCGCCTGCTGTGCTCGAACCTGTCCGCCGTGAATAGGAGGGCCTCGGATTCTGGCTGCAGGTAGCGGTCACCCGCCTCCGCGTAGGCGCGTATGAATCGCCCTATGCCTCCGTCGCTCGGCTCCCTCTCGAGGACGTGATCTACTCCCTGGTCACGCAGCTTCATATCAAGAAGCTCTATCTGGGTGCTCTTGCCGCTTCCGTCGACGCCTTCGAACACTATGAACCAGCCAGTGGGAGCCATCACTGGGTTATGAGGCGCGTGGACCGTAAATGCGTTACTAAACCTGGAACTGGTCACGCGAGTAGGTGGTCAGGAACTCCGCCTTCCCATTCCGGATCATTATCATGTCCTCGACGCGCAGATAATACTCCCCTTTACTCCAAAGCTTCGGCTCTAGGCAGAATACCATACCGTCAATCAGTGGCTGGGTGACGTCCGGCTTAAGCCACGGGTCCTCGTGCACCTCGACGCCTATCTGGTGCCCGACAACACCCGTTTTAAGCCTGTTCCTGAGGAAAGTACCGTAGCCCTGCTGGTCTAGCACCTTCTCTATGAATGGGTAGAAGTCACAGAGGCGTGTTATCGCTCCCCCAACAGCGTCCACCGCCTGCACGACGGCAAGCTGCAGAGCCTGGTATGCCTGTAGTATGTCCTGACGGGGCGTCCCATAGTAAAAGCTCCTCCCCCAGTCACTGCAGTAGCCGTCGACGACGAGCCCGAAGTCGAAGGCTATGCTCGTCCCCTTTGCGAGCCCCGCCTCCCTCGGATAAATGAAGGGATCCTCCGAGGGTATCGTCCCCGTTTTAAGGTAACCACCAGTCGGGGGGAAGCTCGCGTCTGTGGCGCCGAGGCCTCGCCCCATCATCTCCATCATAATCTGGAGGTTCCTTTGCGTTAGTCCGTCAACTATTCGGGGCGACATAAGCGACATGACCGCCTCGGTGACCTCAGCCGCTTTCTTCAGCTTAGCCACCTCCTCCGGCTCCTTGATCATCCTGAGAGAGTCGAGGAGCCCCTCGCCGACGCGAAACCGAGAGCCCGCGCAGGACTTCGCCACCTCTAAGCTTGTGCTACCCCAGCAATAGTCGCCGATTGCGACGCGCCCTGGCTTGAAGCCGAGGTCGGTAACGACCTTCTTCACCATCTCACCGTAAGGTTGAGCCTTCTCGGCGACGCGGACATCCTTTATCCACGTCCCCTGCACACGCGTCTCGTTCTCGGGGTTAATCGTGAGGACGGGCTCACCGCCCCGGGGTACGAAAACGTTGTCCTGCGGGTTGAGGAGATCCCTCCCCCTGCGCCACTCCAGGTTTACGCCTGTAAGGTACTGGAGGTCAGGGCTTCCCCCGTAGACTACTAGGTCGAGTCCCTGCTCCTCCATCTTCGCCTGGAGCCCTGTGAGCCTCCTCTTAAAATCCATATTGAACCTAGAGTGGTGTCAGGCGATAAATCGGTTGCCCCTTACCTGCTCTCTACGAGCCCCTTGTCACCGTTGACGCAAAGCCTCATTCCCGTTTTAAGGGTCTTAATCGGGTCCGCGTCGAGTTTATCCACCAATGGAATGCTAGCGATCACGCATCCGGTGGCTAGTATCGCCTCCGTCTCCACGTTGATTATCGCCGCCGGGGCGGTTCCCTGCTTTTTCATCCTGTAGATGACGTAACTTCCCACTGTGCTCCCCTTCCCGCTGGGGAAGACGAAGACCTTGCCTGTGACGCACTTGCCGCATAAGGCGTGTCCGGGTTCGTTAATGATACCCGTGTCAGGGTCGATGCCCCCGTAGAAGCTGACGGGGTCGCTGCTGACGAGCGCCTCGCCCTCTGCGGTGCCGCCGACTACCTTGCGTCCCTTTAGGATCACTTAAGGGCCTCCTTCACGAGCTCACGTGCTGTTCCAACTCTTATCTTCAGTCCCATATTGGCGCTGTACTGTGCCGCCTTGAAGCTGTTGAGCGCTACCTCCTTCCATCCCATCTCCTTGAGTGGGGCGACAACCATGCAAGAGTCGACGAAGACCTTCCCGCCGGCGCCTTCGATCTGTCTCACGTAGCCCTTCCTCTCCGCCTCCGCGTAGACGCCCCGGCTCGTGAAGACCATGAGGCGCTTAGCCAATTCCCTTCCCTTGCAGATACCAGCGACTTCGCCAACCTCATGCAGGCTGCAGTGGGGGCAGCCGATGCATGTGATCGGGTCCGCGACCTCGCATGTGAACTTCTCCCGTGCCTCCCTGAGGTCCTTCTCGGTGACTGTGACCTTCTCGACCTCGCTGAGGTGGGGCTTGACCTTTTCCACTTCGGGTGTGACACCTTCGCCATGCCAGAGTGCAACGCCTCCGCTGGTGGCGAGGGCAGCACCTAGCGTCTTTAGCGACTCAAGGCTGGGCTTACCGAGCCCCCTGAAGTATGGGACTGTCGTGCCGACCATCTTTCCTGTAACGTATCCCAAGGCGCTATAGTCGAGGGGGTCGGATAGCTTTGCCTCGATCTCTACAAGCTTTCCAGGGCGCCTGTTCACGTCGAGCCTGTACTCGTAGAGGGGAGTGAGACCTGTGATGGCACTTGCGATCGTGGTGGGTCCTGACTCCCTGTTTGTCCGTGCCCCGATGACGGAGTTCGAGTAGCAAATCGCCGAAGACTCTGCCCAAGCGATCTGGGCGCCGAAGCGGGGGACATGTCCGACGAGGTAGGGTGTACATGTACACGTAGGCTCTATCCCCAGTGCCTCGAAGGCACGTATAACGCGGGTTTGTCCATCGGCAAACTTCTCAGGGACGTTCATGTCCCGCCAACGATCCATATCCATGCCGGCGGGGTTGAGGGTAGCCCTCACCTTCACGCGGGCACCCATCTTCGCCTGATCCTCCAGCCACTCAAGCCCAGCGTCGCCAAGGTTCTTATAGCTAACACCCGAGACGTGTGCACCCTCTACGGGCACGAGCTTCTCAGCGCCGAAGACATCTCCTAGCGCCACGAGTAACTCAAGCGATTTCGCAACGCCTTCGCCGTACTCCCCGGCGAGCATACGCTCCTCCTCCCTCGACAGGTACAAGAGACTTCACAGGAAAAGGAAAACCGGGGCATAAAAGGTGTCCCGTCTACTCGTATTTGTCAAGTATCTTACTGACGTGTTCGCTGACGGTGAGTTGAGCCTTCATGAACTTCTCCTTCGGCTTACCGAGGGGGCGGGTCGCGTCAAATCCAACCTTACAGCCCATCTCTGTCTGCTGGTCCGCTGTCGGGTCGAGGCTACTGACCCTGACACCGGGGACGATGAGGAGGTCCTCGTCACCCTTGAAACGGGTGGCGATCGCCCACTCGACCTCCTGCATGTTCGTAGGATCGATGTCACCGTCAACGACGACGGCGTGTTTCATGCTCGGATGGGCTGCGAACATCGCCATGAGCACATTCTTCGGGTCACCCTCACGCACCTTGTCGAAGGAGACGACGCAGTGGAGCCACCCGTTGCCCCCGAGCGTCATGTTCACGCCCTTCACCGTGGGTACAACGTTCATGCAGTACTCCCAGATACGCACCTCCGGTGGCATACCCATCAGCAACATGTGCTCGCTCCCTGCCGGGAGTAATCCTTGATAGAGGTAGTCTCTCCTGTGCATAACGCCTATGACCTCGATGACCGGTTGCTTCCTCTTCACGTCGAACGTGCCAGAGAGGTCAACGAATGGCCCCTCATCCACATCCTCATCCAACCTGATCCTGCACTCAAGGACAAGCTCAGCATCGGCTGGCGCAAGGGC
>JBFYNQ010000031.1:0-17423 GCA_041304265.1 Candidatus Bathyarchaeota archaeon
GAATCGCGGAGCACCCAGACATCCAGATGCCAGTAATGGTCAACTTTGACGGCTTTACGATCAGCCACACGATGGAGAACGTCTACATCATGGAGGACACCGACGTTAAGAAGTTCGTCGGCAAGAGAGTCTTCATGACGACTGAGGGGCACAAGGGTGAGGGCGAGTATAGGCTCAACCCCGACTGCCCGATGACCATCGGTCCCCTCGACCTGCAGGACTTCTACTTTGAACACAAGGTGCAGCAGATGGAGGCTATGAATGCCTCCATTACGGCGATCAAGGCGGTCGACAAGGAGTTCGAGATGATCACCGGTAGGAAGCTGGAGTACGTCTACCCGTATAAGATGGAGGACGCCGAGGTCGCAGTAATCGGCATGGGTTCGATGATGGGCACCATCCGCGAGGTCGTGGACTAGCTCCGCGCAGAGGGCGTCAAGGCGGGCATGATAAAACTCAGGCTCTTCCGTCCATTCCCGACGGAAGAGATTGTGAAGGCGATCGGTAAGGTCCCCGTGCTAGGTATCATGGAGAAGGCGTACAGCATCGGTGGACCAGGCGCCCCCCTCTACATGGAGGTAAAAACGGCGCTCTACGATGAGAAGAATAAGCCACTTATCGCCGACTACATCACGGGTCTCGGCGGGAAGGACACAAGCCCCGAGATGATCAGAGACGTCTTCGCGAGGCTCCAAAAGATCAAGGAGAAGGGCGCAGTGACTGACCCGGTCAACTACATTGGAGTGAGGGAGTAGAAATGAGCGAAATTACACTGAAGTATATGGCGAGGAAGCCAGATGCACTCATCTGCGGTGCACGCCTATGCGCAGGCTGCGACGAGACAATAGTCGCGAGGCAGGTGCTCAAGGCGACCCGCGGCCCGACGATCGTGACAAACGCGACGGGGTGCTTCGAGGTTTCAACAACAATCTTCCCTTACACGTCTTGGGAGGTCCCGTGGATTCACTGCGCCTTCGAGAACGTCGCGGCTGTTGCGAGCGGTGTCGAGGCGACGGTCAGAGCGATGCAGAAAAAGAAGGAAGGACCACTTGCTAAATATCCACACGTCGATGTTATCAGCTTCGCTGGCGACGGTGGAACATACGACATCGGTTTCCAGGCATTATCAGGTGCCATCGAGCGTGGGCACGACTTCACATACGTCCTACTCGACAACGAGGCATACATGAACACGGGCATCCAGAGGAGCGGCGGCACACCCTTCGGCGCGTCCACGACCACCTCACCCGCAGGAAAGGCGATCAGGGGAAAGACAGAGACGAAGAAACCCATCGATGAGATCATTATCGCCCATGGAACCCCATATGTGGCGACGATCAACAGCGCATGGCCCCTCGACGTCATGAAGAAGGCAAGAAAGGCGATAGAGATCGATGGTCCCACGTTCCTGCACAGCCTCGCGCCATGCAGCAGGGGTTGGAGGTTCCCCCCCGAGAAAACAGTCGAGATCGGCAGACTCGCGACTCAGACGTGCGTCTTCCCCCTCTTCGAGTGCGTCCAGGAAAAAGGGCGGCCAGTCTACACGCTTTCGGCTCCAAGCCTAGCGATCGCAAAGAAACCCGAGTCCAAGAAACCCATCGAGATCTACCTTGAGCAGCAGGGTAGATTCAGGCACTTCTTCAAACCGAACAGGGATGAGGCGCTTCTTAAGGAGCTTCAGGAGAGCATCGACACCCGCTGGCAGATCCTCTGCGAAAAGGCGGGCGTCTAACCGCCTCCACACTTTTCTACTAGATACGTGTCTAACGTTTCTGATGTCCACCTTCAGCCCAGTGAGGGACACCCTCGCGAAAAGGATCGCGGGTGAGATCGTTTTGAGTAGCAACCCGGGTCAGACCATGAGGAAGTGGAGAGGGCTGCTGAACGTGAACCAAATGGAGCTAGCGGAAAAGCTGGAACTCTCTCCCTCAGTAATCAGCGACTACGAGACTGGGCGGCGCCAGTCGCCTGGGAGCGGCTTCATAAAGAGGTACGTCGAGGCGCTCCTAGACATCGACCAAGCGCGGGGCGGAGACTACATCAGGCAGATGGCGAGAATCACTATCGACCCAAGCGACGTTTTCACCGACATCCGTGAGTTCACACAACCAGTGACTGTGGAACATCTCTGCAGAGCAGTCGACGCCGAAGTGCTGACAGGGAAGGAGAAGCTCGACCAGCAAGTGCTCGGATACACGGTCATTGACAGCGTGAAGGCGATTACCACGCTCTCTGGGCTCGACTTCTACAGGATTTTCGGGGCTACGAGTGAGCGGGCGCTAGTGTTCACGCAGGTTACACAGGGGAGGAGTCCAATGATAGCGGTGAAGATCAGCCCATTCAAGCCGAGGGTCGTCATCCTACATGGGAAGATCAGGAAGATCGACCCGCTGGCGGTGAGCCTCGCGGAGCACGAGGGAATACCACTCGGCTACTCTCACCTACCCTCGGAGGATGAGCTCGTTGACGCCCTCATAGACCTCTACAAGAAAAAAAGCTAACTTAGTTTGTACCCGCCTCACCCATTGTCCAATGTCAAGGAGTTGCGCCGCGGCGTAAAAAAACGATTAGTCTAGCCATTTCTGCGCCAAATTTTTAACAGGTTGGCATTAAGTCGACGAGCGACCACAAAATCGCTACGGCCTTACCCCCATAAATGTTATAGCCATAGGGGATTGTACTTGGCTACGCTCTATGAGGGCGATATGATGAGGGTCGTGCTTCTCGGTCCACCTGGCTCTGGTAAGGGCACCTGCGCGAAGATCATCGGCGAACTCTACTGCGTCCCCGTGATTACAACGGGGGACATGCTGCGAGCTGCTGTATCGAAGGTCACACCTCTAGGCGTAACTGCGAAGGGCTACATGGATCGGGGTGAGCTCGTCCCCGACGACCTCGTCAACGACCTCGTCGCTGAGAGGCTCAGAGAGCCCGACGCTGCGGACGGCTTCATACTCGATGGCTACCCCAGGAGCCCCAAGCAGGCGGAGGCACTGGATAAGGTGCTCAGAGCGACAGGAAAAAGGCTCAACCACGTCCTACACGTCACCCTCGAGGACCAGACGATAATTGACAGGCTAAGCAATAGGCGCAGCTGCCCCAAGTGTGGCGCCGTCTTCCACCTTGAGAACAAACCGCCGAGAAACACGGGTAAGTGCGACGTCTGCGCCACAGCCCTCGTGCAAAGAAACGACGACAAACCCGAGGTAATCAGGCGAAGGCTCGAGGTCTACCGAGAGATGACCCAGCCCCTACTCGACTTCTACGAGAAGAAGGGCAAGATCAAGCTAATAAGAGGAGACATCGACCTCAGGAAGCTGCCCGCCGCCCTGAAGCTTGTTCTCGGTCACGACCAGTGACGCGCACGCGTAGGGTATATGAGGCGGATGCGGAGAGTTTTCAAGCATGGTCGATGAGCGCCCCGACGAGAAGGACAGAAAGGTGCCTGACTGGGTAAGGGCTACTTTCTGGGGTGACCACCCTGATAGCCTCGCCCCCTACGTTCCAAGCCCCCTCAGTATAGTGAAAGAGATGCTCAGCATCGCCGGCGCGGGGCCTGGTGACGTTGTCTACGACCTCGGCTGCGGCGATGGGCGCGTCCTCTTCACCGCGGTCAAGGAGTTCAACGTCTCACGTGCCGTCGGCATCGACCTCGACCAGGAGATGGTCGACATGGTGGAGAAGAAGGTGAGGGAGGAAGGGTTGATCGGGCGCATCTCCGCCATACAAGCGAACTTCATGGAGGCTGATATGAGTGAGGCGACGATCGTCACCCTCTACCTTACGACAAGCGGCAACGCGAAGCTGCGCCCAAAGCTGGAAGCCGATCTCAAGCCAGGGGCGAGAGTCATAAGCCACGACTTCCCCGTCCAGAGCTGGGTCACTGATCTCCCCGACAACACACCGTACATAATGGGGAGTCACAAGATGTACCTCTACAGCATCCCTGATGCTTACAGGAAGGAGGCGGCGCCTCCTAAGGAAGACAACGAGGACAGGTGGAGGCGCGTCCGTGACATGTTCACGAGGATTGACCAGAACTGAGCCTGCATTCATACGTTAATAAAAACTTCATCTCAGAGATCAAACACAAAAAAAATATCTCTTTAAGCAACAACCGTATTTATTGACACATTTACCTACCTCATCTTGAATAGGAAGTCCAGAATGGTTAGTGGAAGAGAACTGGTTTCTCTTCTAGTGGACCTGCACGGACAGAAAATTTGTACTGTTTACTTAATGACACCGAGGGCGAGGGCTATGAGCGCCATCCTCGTATAGACACCATGCTTTACCTGCTTGAAATACCAGGCGTTCGGCATCGAGTCAACATCCGTCGTGATCTCGTTCACACGTGGCAGCGGGTGCATGAGGACTAGGTCTTTCTTCCCCCTCTTCACCATTGCAGGGTCGATTACGTAGGCGTTCTTCAGTTCCTCGTACTTCGCCGGGTCGGTGAACCTCTCCTTCTGGATGCGGGTGTCGTAGAGGACGTCGAGCTTGGGGATGACCTTGGCAAGGTCGCTGCCCTCATTGACTTTCATCTTGAGGTCCTTCCGGATGTCATCCTTCATCATGAGCTCCTTGGGGCTAATTAGGTAGAGTTCGACGTCGAAGTGGTTGAGGGCGAGTGCAAGGCTATGCGTCGTACGCCCGTATAGAAGGTCTCCACATAGACCGATCTTGAGCCCATCGATGTTGCCCTTTGCGTACTTCATCGTGTGAAGATCAAGGAGCGCCTGGGTTGGATGTTCGCCGGAGCCGGCGCCGCCATTAAGGATCGGAATCTTGGCAGCAGCCGCGGCGCGTACTGAAGAGTCGATCTCCGGGTGGCGCATCGCAATGATGTCTGCGTAACACTCAACAGTCTTTATAGTATCCTCCAAGGTCTCCCCCTTCTTCACCGAGCTAGCACTTGGGTCACTGAACCCCGTAACGCCTCCGCCGAGACGGAGCATAGCTGTCTCGAAACTGAGGCGCGTACGAGTACTCGGCTCCCAGAATAATGCTGCGAGCACCTTACCTGCGCACAGGCTGCTCGGCTTCTCAGCCATCTTAACCATATCGGTCGCCTGGTCGAGGATGAAGTCTATCTCCTTGCGACCATAGTCTCGCATGGAGAGGACGTCCTTACCCTTGAAGTCTGATGCCTTTACCAAAGTGATCACTAACGCCTCACTCTGGGGTTTTCTCGCCTTAAAAGTTTGAGGGGCTAGAACTCAGGGTATAGATCCATCCGCTTCAACAGGTCGACGAGAGTCGGCGACATCTCGTACCTATGGAAGCCGCGGGGGTGCACCCAGCAAGCCTCAAGAGCGTCATCCATAGCATGCATCTCCCTCGACGCGGGCACGGCTAAGTAGTCGACTATTACGAAATGGTACTTGACCTTCCCCAGCTCGTCGGTGACTATCTTATCTACAACGCCGAGGTCCTCAACGAGCTCGACATCGAGCCCTGTTTCCTCCTTAGCCTCCCTGACGGCAGCGTCGCAGACCTTCTCACCTATCTCCACCATGCCACCAGGGATAGACCACATCCCCTTGTCGGGTTCGGAGGCCCTCTTAATCAAGAGGTATTCCTCGCCGAACCTAATGAGGACGCCTACGCCTACCATAGGGCGAGCTGGGTAAAGGCGGCCGGGGCTCATGTGACACCGATAGAAGGTTGGGAGACACCCCCGTTTAAGGATTCACAGGGCTATTTTACCTCGACGACGAACTGCCGAGTGTTGCAGGCACGGTTCTCATCATCCCCAATGAAACGTACGTAGAGTTCAACCGCGTCGTCGAAAAAGTCGACCCTCTTAGCCGTCCACTCAATTGTATAGTTACCTTCAGCATCTGTCGCACCTTCAACGAGAAGATCGTCCTTGCCAATGTCCCTCTCATATAGGTGGACAGGGGAATTGGGGAGAGGCTTACCTGTAGCGACCACTGTCAGCTTCCCCTTGAAAACTAGCTTCTCACCGACCCTCGCCGTCGTCGGCGGTATATCGATTGAACACATAGTCGGCGTCGGCCCCATCCTTACACCTGGCCTCTTTTTCTGGATAATCTGGCTCAAGACCAAGCTATTCGGGATGAGTATGTCCAGTGAGCCGTCGAGCGTCTCGAGGATGAGATGCATAACGTGTATCTCCTTGACCTTCCCCGTGTTTGTGGCGATTGTGATCGTGTCGCCGAACGTGAAGGGGCGGGTGATGAGAACGAATATTCCCGCAATAGCGTTCGACATGAAGGTCTGTGTGGCAAAACCCACGACGAGGCCACCGAAGCTGCCAAGCGTGAGCGCTGCAGCCGGGTCCACGCTGAACACCGAGGCGAGCACCGCCAACAACACACCGTAGCCGACTATCCTCGTCACGTTCTGAACAGTCGCCGCGGAGGAGTGATCAGAAAAGCCCCTCATATAAGCATAGACTAAACGCCCAACTTCACCTACGATGAAGTGACCCAGAACCAGAATTAACGCCGCGTTAATGTAACGCAGGTACGGGTTGACGAACAGGAGCAGGGACGCATAGGGCACCAGAATGGGGGGGGATATGTGATATGTCCGTCCACTGGAACAGAAACGTCAGGCCAGTGAGGCAAAGGCTCGCTAGGACTATGAGTACGAATACCTTGAGTAGGCTCTTGCCGTAGTTGATGCGCCTTCTCTTGATCGGCGTGGGGGCGGCTTCCATGTACTTCGGAGTAGAATATTTTGTTAAAAAATTATTGGGCGACGGTGCTTGCCTCGAGCGCCATGTGGACGAATCTGCTCATCGGTGAGCTCAGGCTAGAGGCAGGGTAAACCTCTGCAAGCACCTTAACCCAGATGGGGAATCTACACTTGAGCGCCGTACCCTTAACAATCGCCTCCCCGGGTGGAAGGTCACCTATGAGCTGCGAGAACTTGTCCCCCATTATCTCAGCCAAGCGCTGCTTGTCGAGGTCCTCAAGACCATGACAGATGATATTGTTAGCGCATTGGGTTACAACAGTCTTCTCCACAGTGGCGAGGCGCTGTGTAACGCACCAGAGGCCAACGCCGTTGCGCCCTCCATTCGTCGCTATTTCCTTGATGACCCCTAGAAGCTTACCGCGGCTCTCCTTCTCGCCTATCTCGAAGACGCCGTGCTGCGGCGCATAGTACATAGCCTCCTCGAGGACTATTATACAGCCGAACTTCCTGTTCTCCAGCGCCTCCCCGAATATCTTCCGGAGAACCTGTGCGACGACTAGATGCTTCTGTTCCCACGTGTCCTTACCGTCGCTTAGGTCCATGATGATAATCTTGCGCTCCTTGAGGAGTTGGACGGGGGCGAGCACGGTGGCTTCACTCTCAGGAATAAGCCGACTCGTGACTATAGCGTTCTCGACCTGTGCACGGTATAACTCCCACTCATCCAACTTCTTGTTAAAACCCAGGTTCTCAGGACTGACTATAGTAACGGCATGGCGGAGGTTCATCTTCGTCACCGTCGCCCCCTGCGCATATAGAACCTTAAGCGCCTGTGTTAGTATCTTTGCGTTCCACCACGTCTTCTGCCAGCCGAACTCGGCGACGTAGTCGTCCCACGGTATGTCTCCCGGTTGGAAAAAACTGCTCCAAGGCACCTTGAGCACCGCACCTGAGCCGAGGCGATCTGTGAGACTGCTGTACTCACCATCCTTGTCGACTATGAAGAAACGTACGGGGGGGTTGGCGTTGGCAGCGCGCGCCACCATGCTGACAGCAGTCGTCGTCTTGCCAGTCCCAACTGCTCCGCAGATAAGACAACTCTGCCTGATTAGAGGATAGAGCCCCAACTCGACATCTAAATCCGTGGTCGGGTCGGTACCGAGGAGGAGCTTCCACTCCCCGTTCGGCTTCGTGAACTTGCCGATTATCTCGCGCTCGGCCACGTAGACTGGAGTGTTCGGGGCGAGCGGGTAGCGAAGCGGGCGTAGGCTACCGTCGCCGTCCATCCAGCCCCATTGATACGCCTCAGCGTGAAGGCTGGAGTCCTCGGCGTCGTCTATGACGCGCCCCTCGGTGAGCAGCGCCTCCTCGTACTCGCGGACACGCTTATGCGGATAAACTCTTACGACTTGATATACGACGGGGGAGCCATTCTTCGGGTGCTTTACGTAGACGAGCTCGCCTTTGGCAAGCTCTCTACCCCTCATCATGAGCACCGTGACCTTGTCGACGCCGTACTCGCCGGTCATACTGTACGTGTGTCCTACCTTCAGGTTCCCATCCACTTGCCCTCACCCCAGTATGGCGCGAGTCCCCGGATCTCACCGGTGCGCCTGCTAACCCTGCTCAACGCTTCACCATAGACATCAGCCATGAAGCGCCGAGTAATCTTGACCTCCTCATCCGCCTTCACGACGGGAAGAGGTATCCCGTTACCAAGAGTGGAACCGTAACAATAGTCAGCGACATCATCGAGAGCCCCGAGACAGTAAGCGGGCAGATCGACCCTGATCGGTGGTATACTCCACTCCCTCGTCATCCGACCATAGAAGCTGTAAACGGGGACGTCAAGGCACCCCATGAACTCAGTAGGCCTACTCGCCTGCGCCAACGCCGCCTTCGGCGAGAAGATATCCGTCCGCTCCCCCGGCTTTAACGCGTGGAGAAGAAGGAAGCTATCCGACAGCTGTGTCTCGCCCTGCAGTCCAAGGTGGTAGATAAGATAACGGGCGCTCGGTCTCTTCACTATCCCTGCAACGGTGACGCCCACCTCCCTACAGAGACGGAGTAGACGGTTGACCGCATCAAGCAATCTTTTCTGATCCTTATGGCACCCAGCCAAACGCCACCAGTCACTGAAAGCGAGAGGCCCATCTATGAGCACCAACTCAGTGTCGGAATGAGCCTCGAGATAAATGGCGGCGGTCTCGTAAAGCTTCGCCTCTCGCCTCGCATTCACCATCCCTTCGAACCTATTTCCCGCGACACCGTACGGTAGAGACATCGCCTCCGGAGGCATCCAAAATTTCAAGGAGTGGGGAAGGCTGTACGCGAGTGCACTAATCACGCCGTACCTCCTTGACGCAAGAGGCAGTATCTGACTCCCCGCGTCAACACCCACGACCCGCTTATACGACTCGTGCTTCGTCATCGGATAGAGGCACATCCCCTCCCTGATCCTCGCGGCGAGCGCCGCCACCGTCGGCTGCTCTGATGCAACATCCCTCGAAATTTCGCCTAATAGAAGATCCCGTATAGACAGGCTCAAGCCGCCGCTAGGCTTCACAACCTCAATGGCACTGCCCGCCCGCCCTTCAAGACTCAGCACTCGCCACATAGCCCCCAGAACAGCATCTACACAACACATTTTTTCCAGGATATATAAAGTGATCGGATAGACTGAGCAACATTTGGCTTATATGCCATTTTATATATAAAGAGAGAAATTATAACGCTCATAAATCGTACTTCACGAGCGCTTAGGTCAAAAACAAAGTTAATAAGACGTTTAACCCATTTCGTTACAAATGTCCGAAGAATTCAGTCTAAAGGACAAGGTTTTCCGCAGCTTCCTACAGGACCCAACATTGGGCCCAGAGGAGATGACGGCAAAGCTCGGGGCGAAATATAACAGCGTAAAAGATGCCTTCGCCAAGTTGGCTAAAGATGGGTTCCTCCAGAGGAGTGGTCGCGGCAACTATGAGCCTAGCTACGCAGGCATCATCATCCACCTCATGGACAGGATCGAGGAACTCGAGAAGAAGGCGAAATGATGGTAGAACAGATCGAGAAGGCGACTCAAGAGCTGAAGCCAGACACGGCACAGTTCAAGGTCCTTGCCTACCTCGCGTTCCGTGGACCTAGCCCCCCGAGCGCGATCAGCTCGGAGACAGGCATCGCCCCAGGCACCGTGCGCCCCGCCCTTCGCAGCCTGTTAGACAAAAAATACGTCCAACAGCAGGAGGACGGCACATATAGGTCGAGCATCCCTTTCACTGATTTCGTCTCCCATATATTCGCTAAGAAGTGAGATCAATGGTAGGCGTCGAGGAGCTTGAGGGGCTAAGGCGGGCGGAGAGCCAGCAGCATGTCTTCCTCTGCCTCGTCGAGAGCGGTGAGGCGATGAGCAGCCAGGAGATCGCCGAGAAGCTCAAGCTAACTGTCAACGCAGTCAACATCGCACTTTTCAACCTCAAGAACAAAGGGCTCGTCGACCCTGTCAGCAGAGGCGTCTACAGGTACAAACTCGGCCCAATACTTGTGACATTGATGAAGGAGTACTTTGCGGAATGATCGCCAATAAGCTCGACGAACTGGAGCCAGCGACGAGTGCCTACAAAATACTCTGCCACCTCGCTTTCAGGGGCAGTGTGTTGAAGCCACAAGAGATCGCGCATGAACTAGGCGAGAATGGCTCCACGGTTCGGGCACGTCTAGCAGAACTAAAGAAGCAGGGCCTCGTCGAGTCCAAGTCCGAGGGCTATTACTCCATTGTGTCACCCTATGAAATCATCATTAAGTTGTACCGGGACCTCGGCAAGTAGCCACTTTCAAGCACCTCCCCCCCCGCGTCAGCTAAGTATCGTTTAAAAAGTACATGTGAGAAAGTGCAACCGTTAGAAATGTCAGAGAAGCAGCTCGCCGACCTAAGGGATAGAACGGACACACTCCTAAAACTCCGCAAGGCCCCGAGCCAATTTCAAATACTATTTCACCTCCTCAGTAATGCCAGAACGATGGCAGTAAAGGAACTCTCTACGGAGCTAAGCCTTACCCCAAAGGCGACCGAGAGGGCAGTCTCGAAGCTGCTTGAAAAGAACCTCATACAACGTAGCCCATTCAAGGAGGGTAGCTACACCTGCGACGCCAAACAGATCGTGCTGAGTCTACTCGTCACCGTCTCGGATATGTACGAAGATTATGAGAAGGCGCATCCTAGACTAGCGCAGCCTGCTTCTCCCGAATCGGTGGCAGAACCTCCCGCTCTACCCAATTAACGCCCTTAGCCGTCAACTTGTAGATGCTTCCCCTCCCCTCGGGGCGGAAGAGGACACCCTTCTTAACCATCTCATGCAACCGAGCCGGCACAATCACCTTACGCCCGCTCTCATTGAGGCACGTCTTCAGCTCCTTCCCCGTAGCCTGATAACCCTTCATAGCGTAGAGCAGGAGACCTATCGCCTCGTAGTGGCTTATCTCCTCCTTGCAGACAAGAATAGGGCCGTCCCTCCTCATATCGACGATGTCCTTAAGATGATCCAGCGCCTGCTTCGTGACCAAGTTGGACACCTTTTCGTTGAGTGTCGTCACATAGTCCTGTGTGAGCCACTCGAGGCCGCTGAGAAGCTCCTGAGGACTCTCCCCGGTGACCTGTATGTCACCAAACTGGGTCTTCACGGTCAGCGTGATCCTAGGCAGCTCACTTGGCCTCCTGAGTGTTCATTGTGTACATGTATCCCCTCTTCTTGTCCTTGTATCTTCGGACGGTCCCCTTCTTCACCAACCAGACAAGGACCCCAGAGAGTGTAGTCTTAGGGAAGAAAACCGCGTTCGCTTCCATCGCCTCCCTGAGCTCAGCTATCGTGCGAGGTGTCTTCCCCCAAGATTCGGAGAGTAACGAGGTCACTGCCTCGCTGCACTGCGTCGTCCGAGGGATCTGAGGCAGCGACTCGACTTCGTGATTTTCCACCGACTTCTTCGGGCGCTGCCTTGTGGCAGACGTCTCAGCGGGGAATGACGCCGAGACCTTCTCGATAATCTTAGGGAGCTCATCGAGCGTCGCGAGAACCTCCGCTTTATCCCCTCCAAGCTCCACCTCCATCTCCCCTATCCGAACCTTAAGGTGGAAAGGGGGGCGGCTCATTGACTCACAACTCGTATTAGAATAATATTATAGGGCTTATAACTTTTATCGAATAGAGAATCGGTGTTTCAACGATTTCGTTGAGTTCATTAATAATGAAAAATTAGCTTAATTTAACGCATTTCGAGGGTCATTATGCCCCATAATAACAGCTATTGTCCCATGAAAAATGAATGATGGGGATTATAAGTTCATAATACGTTTTCTAATGTACTAATATTAGGATAATAGAGAGGGGTTACTTGCTGAGGGTAGCCGTGAGCTTGACCGCTATCATCGCCTGTACGTCAGCTGCTTTGGCTCTACCCCTGACTTCCCCCATAACCATCCCCATGATTGGCCCCGCCGCCCCCTCACCCATCTTGGCAACGATGTCCCCACTAGCCTTTATCTTGGCCTCGACGATCGAGGCGAGTTGAGCCTCGGTGAGTAGACCTATCCCGAGGGCGGAGATAGCCGCCTTCGCAGGGTTCGCAGGATTCTTGGCGAGCCACGTCAACACGGCGGGAACGGACTCCTTCACGAGCTCTCCCGAGGCTACAAGCGCGAACACGCCCCTGATCGCGTCGTCACTCAGCGCCTCGATGGGGACGCCATCTCTCTGCAACTTCTTCATCTCCTCAGTTAGTGTCACAGCCACGAGCGTGGTCAAAGGAGTGTAGTCTCGTGTGAGCTCTTCGAATAGGCTCATGTACTCCGAGTCAACTATCTGCCTGGCGAGTTTCTCGTTAAGACCATAGTCTTTCTGAAACCGTTTGAGCTTAGTCTCAGGCATCTCGGGAAGACGCACCCTGAGATCCTTAAGGTACCCCTGTGTAATAGTAATCGCCTTGACGTCGGTCTCAGGGTACATCCTAGCCGCCCCGGGGCGAGGGCGGGTGAAGCGTGTAGTGCCGTCGGGGTTTGCCGAACGGGTCTCAAGAGGTATACCTGCGAAGACGTCCCTTGCCCGCTCCACGACGGCGGTGAGAGCCCTCTTCGCCTTCCCCGCCTCGTCTGCGACTATGACAACGGCGTCACCCTCGACGGCGCCTATTAGACTGCGGAGCGCATCGACCTCGGTTTGCGTGATACTGTAGCCGGGCAGCTCGTCTGTGTGAAAGATGCCCTTTACGCCGCCGCGGAACTTTGCGTGGTCGCTCATCTCGGTGCCGAGACGCCTGTTGGGGCAGAGCTCCCTGCCGGTGAGACCAGCGAAGCCTTGTAGTTTAATCGCCTTGACGACTCCGCCCGCCTTTAGGGCGGATTTCAGTATCTTGGACTCAGTCGACTTGAATACGGCTGAGACATCTAGCTGCTCGTCGACGATATCGGAGGACTTGATGCCTCGCTTAACCAGCTCATCCTTGATTTTGAGGAGACTCACCTGGCGAATCGCCTCGTACTCAACAATGGTTGGCATCAGGGGCAGGTCTTGAACGCCCTTGATCTCTACAACTTTACCATTCATTACAGAGACGTTAACATCTTGGCGGATCGTTCCGAGCCCCCGGCGTACCTTACCCGTTGCACGGAGAATACCGCCGATACGGAGAGCAACCGCCTGCACCTCTGCTGGATCGTGCATATCCGGCGCCGTGGCGATCTCCATCAGAGGGATACCGAGGCGATCGAGGCGGTAGCGAACGATGCTCCCCTCCTCTCCAACGTTCCTCGCCGCGTCCTCCTCGAGGCTGATCTGCTGGATGCCATAGCTCTTGCCACCCACCTCGACAGCACCGCCTAGGCTGACGACGCAAGTACGCTGGAAGCCGCCAGTGTTACTGCCGTCGACGACCGTCTTACGCATGACGTGGACCTCGTCCACAACGCGGCTGCCCACCATCAATGCGAAGCTGAGGGTGAGATCGAGAGTCTCTGGATCGAGCGGCCCCGGGGGCTCCTCATCCATCTCGACGAGACAACTCGTCGCGTGGTCCCCCTCATATTGGATCGTCTTCCCCTTTAAGAACTCGAAAAGTGCCGCGGGGTCGAACTCACCGAGCTCACTCTGACTCGGGCGTAAACTGCGCAAGAACTTAAACTCGGGCTCCGATTCGCTGAGCATCGGCGGGCAGCCACAGAAGAGCTTGTGCTGGGTTGCGAGCTCTTGGTGGACCTCGATGCCCACCTTAAGGCCTATCTTCTTGTAGTCGACCATCAAAGCCCCCTCCTAGCGTATAGCGTCCGGGGGTTATACTCGCCCACGACGTTCGTGAGCAAAAGCCTCCTCGCCTCCTCGGTAGACTTTGTATTGCCGAGACTCCACATCATCTTGACTAACGCCGTCTCGGGCAACATGTCATTGAGTGGCTCGACGCCACGACGGGTCAGCTCCCGCCCCATGCTGTAGACGTTCATGTTTACGCGACCCCAGATACACTGACTGGTCATCCCCATAAGAACGCCTTCCTTGCCTGCGCGCCCTATCGAGTCGTAGAGCATCTCGGACACGTGACCGAGACCCGTCCCCTCGAAGACTATCCCCTTGAACCCGGCGTCTATTAGGGAGTCGATTATCAACGGGTTAAAGTCGGGGTGGAACTTGAGTAAGGCGACCTTCTTCTCGAACCTATTCATTATTACCGGTTCAGAATCTTGACGCTTCCTGAAGTGCACCGCCAGCATCTCGAATTTACCGTCCCTATATCTCGCGATTGGACCAGCGTTGACAGTTTGGAAGGCATAGCGGGCGCTGCTGTGACACTTGCGCACCTTAGCTCCGGGGTGCAAAATTATGGAATCGTCGCTAGTACCCTCATGCATACCGAGCGCCACCTCGGCGAAGGGGGCGTGCGCCGCCGCGTTCACAACCGCGACAAGGTTGGTCGCAGAGTCACTGCTAGGGCGATCGCTGCTCCTCTGGCTGCCGACGAATATGACGGGTACGGGCAAATTCTGAATAGCGAGACTCAGTGCCGCAGTGCTGTACCCCATCGTGTCCGTTCCGTGAGTGATGACGACTCCATCTACGCCATCGTTGATCTTCTCCGCGATCCTTTTCGCCATCCCCTCCCAGTGGTCAGAGTTTATATTCTCGCTGAAAACGCTGTAGAGGATATCCGTCTCGATCTGCGCTATATCGGCGAGCTCAGGAACTATACTGAAGAGGTCCCGGCTAGACATGGCGGCGTAGACCCCACCGGTGATATAGTCGACTCGACTCGCGATGGTACCCCCAGTGCTTATTATGCTGACTTTCGGCAGCTCCCCCTTGACGGGGGGAAGTGGAGGCGGGTGGAACTCAGGCTTTTTCGCCTCGCCTATCTTCTCAACATGCAGATCATTCGCCTGCGCGATGCCGATATTATAGCCAGTCTTCTGCTTTATGACGAGGTGCCAGTCGTCTGCATTCTCAACGCGGGGCAGGAGAGTGCCCTCGTAGGCGTGTCCCCCAGTGTGGACCCGCACGACATCCCCGACCCCGATCTTCGCCTCTATGAGAAGCTCCCTGAGCTTCCCCCTGTAGCCGGATAGAGTCTCGGCGGTCATTTAGAATCAGGATTTCTACCGCCTCTCTCCGTATTAAGAGATGCGGGTCATAAGCGCTTTGAGACGTAGACGCCATCCTTCTCGTAGCCTAAGCGGGCGTAGTACCGCTTGGTACCGAGGGCACTCATCACAACCATCTTACGCATATCGTAGCGCTCGCGTGCAGTCTTCTCCGCCTCAGCCATAAGCGCCTCACCCCAACCCCTGTGTTGCCACGCGTCGTCACGGCGCTCACCCACAGGCACCATACGGCCGTAAACATGTAGCTCACGGATCAATCCAGTGTTTGTATCCAGCTCGGGACGAAAGGGGGCATTTGGAATCCTAAGCCTTACGAAACCGATGAGGGCATCAGACTCCTTGTCCTCAGCCTGTATGAAGTCCTCCGTACCCCCGGATGCCTCGTAGACTGTGTGAGTGATTTCGACCCTGCTTGAATCCGCCTTCTTGACCGAGTGACCCGCCTCACGACACCTTATGCACCTGCACTTACCCCCACACGCCACCAGGCGGTCCTCTGCTAGCTGGCGAAGATTGCTCATGTCAACGCCCGCTTCGATCCTGGGGAGAGGGATATCGCGCTGGACACGCATAATGCGAACCCAGGGTGGGGTAATCGCCATAACTTTTGACACAAGCTCCACCGCATCCTCAGTAGTCAGCGGGGTATACTCGCCCCGCTTCCACCAATCGTAGAGGCGCGTCCCCTTTACGACGAGAGTCGGATAAATCTTGAGCATGTCTGGCTTGAAGCGCGGATCCTCGAAGATGGCGTGGAAGCCCTCGAGGTCTCTCTCGGGGCTTGATCCTGGTAGCCCCGGCATCATGTGGTAGCATATCTTGAGGGCGGAGTCCTTTAGGCGCCTCGTGGCGTCGACAACGGTTTGTACTGAGTGGCCGCGGTCAACCACGTTGTAGATGTCGTCGTAGACGTTCTGGACGCCTAACTCGACTCGTGTGACGCCGAGGCCGAGCATCCCGCTGACATCCTTCTCCTCGACGCAGTCGGGGCGCGTTTCGACGGTGATGCCGACGTTCCTTATCTTTGACTCCTCGGCGTTGAGCTTTGCCTCCGCGAGGCTTGCCGAGTGCTTGTCTGTGAGGGCGTCAAGACATCCCTTGACGAAACCCTCCTGATAAGAACGGGGCGAGGCGGGAAATGTGCCGCCCATCACAATGAGGTCGACCTTGTCGACGACATGCCCAATGCTCTGGAGCTGCTTGATACGCGCCTTAACCTGCCTATAGGGATCGTACTCATTCTGGGCACCCCGCATGGCGGCGGGCTCGTACCCAGTGTAGCTTTGTGGGCTGTCCTCGTCGGGTCCACCGGGGCAGTAGGCGCAGCGCCCATGCGGGCAAGAATATGGCGCCGTCATCACAGCGACGATGCTGACACCGCTAAGGGCACGCGCCTCCTTACGGCGGAGGATGGGGAGGAGCAACTCAGCCTCCTCCTCGGTGAGTATCGCCAGAACCTCGGAGTTCCGCGGAATCTTAGGCAGCTCATACGCACGTGCTACCTCTATCTTGAAACGGTCAAGGTCAACCCTCGAAGGCTCGTCAATACTTAGAAGCTTTTCTACGATCTCCCTGAGGGCGCGATCCAAAACCGAGTCCAACTAAGGGAAATGGGGCTTAAAAGTTTGGCCTACGGCTACCGCTACGGCGTTCATCGCGTGGAGCGTGGACAACTCTCTTCGTGTAATTGCTCCTCGTCTTCCTCTTGGGAGCGAGACGGGTCTTGGGCGTTGGCTCGATCTTGGGTGTCTGTGCCCTGACCTTGCCGGCCTTTGTGAGTGAACCGTGTGTCGGCATACTATTACCGCGTCTTCTGGTAGGGTATTTATCTATAAACCTTTCTAGGGTTCGAAAGCGGTGTCATGCCCAGGTATTACAAGCACGGGTTTATACCCCGCGATCTTCTTCAGACTATCAACGGCAGTGGCGCCACTGATGTTCTTCGTCACCACTGAGGGCATCCTCAACTCAAGGTAGTCCTCCTTAACGATCGCAGCGTCCCCGATACAGGCAACGAGACCCTCAGTCGTCTCGACGAGCGCCGAAATACTTCCCTGCGTGTGTCCAAAGGTCTCGATCAGTCGCACATTCGTCGTGATCTTCTTCTCACCCCTAAATT
>JBFYNQ010000032.1:0-10932 GCA_041304265.1 Candidatus Bathyarchaeota archaeon
GGTGGTCGCCAAAAAGCTGAGAGGACTCGGCCTCGACGTGGAGCTGGTGGAGAAGGAGCTGGGGCGTACAAACGTCGTCGCTCGCCTCAAGGGGACACTTGGGTCACCAGTGCTCCTCTACAATGGTCACATTGATGTGGTGCCGGCGGGGAACGGGTGGACGAGGGACCCATTCGGCGGCGAGATCGTGGACGGGAAGCTCTACGGGCGCGGAACGGCGGATATGAAGTCGGGCGTCGCCTCGATGGTCGCCGCCGCCGAGGCGATTATCAAATCTGGTGCAAGACTCAAGGGCGACCTGCTGATAACGGCGGTCGCCGACGAGGAGACTGGAAGCGCGAAGGGTACCCGCCACCTGATCGAGAGGGGCCTCAAAGCCGACATAGCGGTTGTCTCAGAGCCCACGGACCTCCGCGTCGAGATAGCTCACAAGGGCATTCTCTGGGCAGAGATAACTACAAGGGGGAAGGGGAGCCACGCGTCACGCCCCCACCTTGGCGTAAACGCTATAGATAAAATGCATACAATCATGACCGCCCTTAAGGAGATTGAGCTCGAAGGCTGGAACCCGCTCTTCGACGTTCCTCAGCCCGTCCTCAGTGTCACGACGATAAGCGGCGGGACCAAGAATAACGTCATCCCGGACCAGTGCAGGATCGAGATTGACAGGCGGATACTTCCAAGTGAGACGCCTGAGTTCGCTCGGAGGCAGATAGAGGACGCTATCGCTAGGGCTAAGGTGAAGGACCCGACGATCGAAGCCTCATTCAAGGTACAGGAAGAGTGGCCTCCCATGGAGGTCAATCCCGACGCCCTGGTCGTGCAGAGCCTCGTTAAGGTTGTCGAGGCTAGGACCGGCTTCAGGCCGAAGCTCTTCGGTAAGGCAGCGGGGACGGACGCCGCTTGGCTAGTTAGGGACGCGAAGATACCGACTGTCCTCTACGGCCCAGGTGACCCTCGGTTCAGCCATACGCCCGACGAGCATGTCGCCTTGAGTAAAGTTGAGGAGGCGGCACGAGTCTTCGCCGTTCTTGCAGGGGACGTCCTCGGCGTCGAGTAGCTACTTTGGCCCGAGGAATCTGTCTATCAGTCGGCGGTAGCTTGACTTCGTGTCTAGGACTTCGACTCGTGTGCCACAGGCGTTGCATCCTGTACGTGGCGTGTTTATGTCGAGGCCAGCTATCGAGACGTCACTGAGGTGGTTGAGTGGTTTGCAGAGAAGGCATGCTTGGACCTCGCCGTTGAGCCTCTGCGTCTTGTGGAACCTCATCGCCTCGCCGACGGAGGAGAAGCTGAGCCAGCCGCCGTCCGCTTTCATCGTGTTTACGCCTTTGCGGTCGGTCGCCTCGGGCTTGATGTGGATGCAGTCGTTCCTGTGGAGTGTCGCTGTCTGGGTCTTGAGGTCGACTTCGAGCCAGAACATGGGATTGGATTTGGTGGAGGGGGTTAAAAAACGTGTGCGCCTACTTGCGCCTGCAGACCTGTTCTGCGGACGTGGCGATGCCCTCGGGCGTGAGGCCGAACTCTTTGAGGAATGAGTCTGTGTTCCTGCTCGATCCGCCGTAGACGTCGGGTGCGCCGAGGCGCTTGATTGGTACGGGGTAGCTCTCGGAGAGTGCCTCTGCTACAGCCCCGCCGAGGCCTCCGAGGATGGAGTGGTCCTCGACCGTGACGACTGAGCCGGTAGCCCTCGCAGCGGTGGTTAGGGCCTCGGTGTCGAGTGGCTTGACCGTGTGGACATTAAGGACGCGTGCCTCGATCTTCTTCTCCTTGAGGATAGCTGCCGCCTTGAGGGAGGCGTCGACCATTGAGCCGTAGGCGGCGATGGTGACGTCGGTGCCGTCGCGCATCGTCTCAGCCCTGCCGAGTTTGAATCTGTAGTCCTTCTGGAGTATGGGTTCCTTGTCCCTGCGGAGGCGGAGGTAGAATGGCCCACCCGAGGCGATTGCTGCGTCGAGTGCGTTGCGGGTTTCCTCAGCGTCGGCGGGGATGACGACGCGCATGTTGGGTATGACTCGCATGAGTGCCACGTCCTGTAGGGCTAGGTGGCTGGCGCCGTCGGCGGCGGCGGAGAAGCCGCCGTGGCTCGCGACGAGACACACGTTGAGGTTGTCGTGGGCGACGATGTTCCTTATCTGGTCCCACGCGCGCCCTGTGAGGAAGTAGGCGAAGCTGCTTGCGAAGGCGCGTTTACCGCCGATTGCGAGGCCAGCTGCGACGTCTATGAGGTTCTGCTCTGCGGCGCCTACGTCGAAGAATCTGTCGGGGTGTGCCTTGGCGAAGAGTATGGTCTTCGTCGACTCGGCGAGGTCGGCGTCGACGACGACTATGTCCTTGTTTGTTTTACCGGTCTCGACGAGCCACTCGCCGTATGCTTCGCGTGTTGCTTTTGCACTCATAGTTTATCCCTCCAGTTCCCTGCAGGCGGTGTCAAGTTCTGCGGATGTGCATGCCTTACCGTGGAAGCCGACGACGCCTTCCATGAAGCTGACTCCCTTCCCCTTGACGGTGTCCGCGATGATGACTGTTGGCTTACCTGTCGCGTATTTTGCTTGCTCGAGGGCCTCTTGGAGCTTCTGGTGGTCGTGACCGCTGACCTTTATTACGTTCCAGCCGAAGGCGGCCCACTTGTCGCTGAGGGGCTCGAGGGCGATGACTCTCTCGGTGGGGCCGTCGATCTGCAGTCCGTTCCTGTCGACTATGGCGGTGAGGTTGTCGAGGCGGTGGTGGGCGGCGAACATTGCCGCCTCCCAGACGAGTCCCTCGTCGCACTCCCCGTCGCCGAGGAGGCAGTAGACGCGGCTCGGGCTGCAGTCGATTCTTAGCGCGGAGGCGATGCCCGATGCGATGCTGAGGCCGTTGCCGAGGCTTCCGCTGCTGACCTCGACGCCTGGCGTGCGTGTGGCGTCGGGGTGGCCCTGGAGGAGGCTACCGTGGACGCGTAGGTTATGAAGCTCAGCCTTTGGGAAGTAGCCCTGTTCGGCGAGGACGGTGTAGAGGGCGGGGGCGGCGTGGCCTTTGCTGAGGATGAATCTGTCCCTCTCAGGCCACTTGGGGTTCTTTGGGTCATGCTTTAGGACCCTCCAGTAGATGGTGACGAGTATGTCGGTGGCGCTTAGGCTGCCGCCGGGGTGGCCGGAGCCCGCCTCCGATGTGGCTCGGAGGACTTCTGCGCGTATCTTCTGGGATATTTTCCGGAGATCTTCGTGTCCAGACATTTTTGCACGGTCCTTGGGGGGAATTGGTGTGGTGGTTGCTTCGCTGATTATTTAAGCTGTGCTGGGAGTCGTCGCGGGTGGCTGGGTTGGTGCGTGTGAAGGGGTTGAAACAACCCGTTTATAGGATATATTTGGAGCGGGCATGAAATGGATTCCTTGATAGAGTTTTTCTATTTTCATGTGGGTTGGCTGGATCATCGTCTTGGTGCAGAGCACATCGGGGATAGCCTTGTGAAGGTGGCATATCATCATGCGAAAAAAATATCGTTGATGCACCTGCATATTTACTTTGATTTTAGCGACGGTTTATACCGAAATAATGTGAAGGGTAAAATAGTGGTTGACGCATACTCCCGGTAGGTGTATATTATTGGATGAGTTCACGCTGGTCTCCGTTGAGGAGAAGGTTAGGGGTAGGAAGGCGCGAAGGAGCAAGTACGACGCCATGATTGACCAGTTCATGGAGCATGGTCGCCCCGTTATGAGAGTGGACGGGGTTGAGAGGAGCGCCGCGTATCTCTCGCTTGTGATCGGTAAGAGAATCGAGCGTAGGGGACTCGCCGATAAGATTAAGGCGAGCTGCGCCGGTGGGTGCCTCTACCTCGAACGCCTTTAGTAGACTATAACGTTTTTACGTCTTCTGAAAAGTGGAATTTCATGAAGACTGTCGTCGTTTACAGGTCGATCTCAGGCTTTACGAGCAGGTACGCCGGGTGGATCGCGGAGGAGTTGAAGGCAGATCTATTCGATGCGAGGGAAGTGAGCCTTGATCGGCTCCTCGGCTACGATCTAGTCGTGTTTGGGGGGAGCCTCCACGCCACTGGCATCAACGGGATTGTATTCATTAGGGATAACCTCGTGAGGCTCGCGGGGAAAAAGATCATTATCTTCATGGTCGGCGCTTCCCCATCTCGGGAGGGGCTTCTCGAGGAGGTGAGAGACGCCAACTTCAACGAGGCACAGCGGGAGGGTATCAGGTTCTTCTACCTCCGCGGCGGATTCGACTACGCCAAGCTCGATTTTGCGAACAAGGTGTTGATGACTCTCCTGCGACTCAGGCTTAACCTGAAGAAGGAGAGGACGCCTGACGAGAAGGGAATGCTGGCGGCTTACGACAGGCCACTCGACTGCACGAGGCGGGAAAACGTCGCGGAGCTCGTAGAGTACGCTAGATTCCTAGGCGCCTAGCTTTCTTGGACCTCGACGGATACAGTCACCTGTACGACGGCGTCGGGGTTCTTCAGTTGCTGTACTAGGCTACGAGCCATGTGGATCGTCGCCTTATCGGCGCACACCATGAGTGTCCTTGGGCAGGTGTAGCCGCTCATCCTCGCCACCATGTCTGTGGGGTGGTCCCAAGTGAGTCCGGGGTCTCCCCCGCCAGTGGTTGTGAAGACGCTGTCACTGAGTCGTAGGCTCAGCGAGATTACGGAGTCAGGGCGTTTCGCAGCTTCCCTCATATCTTTTGGGAGGTCGCGTAGCCCCTTCTCAGCGGCGACGGCGGCGATACAGTCGCCCTGGGTTGTGAGGTGCGTCTCCCTGGTGATCTCTATGGTCTTCTCATGGGTCGCGCGGATGTTGACGTGACCTCGCGCTGTGAAGGAGTCCTCGAGGAGCATCTCGTCTCCCTGAACCCGGGGAGATTTAAGGTTAAGTGGATGCTCCCTCGCGCGCAAGATTCGAGAAAGGACAGCTAGGATGTGTTGACAGGTGGAAGTGGAGATACACTCGCCAAGCAACAGCCCCATACACGTAGGCTTATGCCCAGCATAACTTCTGATGCTCGCGTGGAAAAAGGGAAAAGCGGGGTTTATTAGAGCCCCTTGATTCGCTTCTCGACTCCCCGAATCGCGGCGATCTGGCCCTCGTGATGTATTATCTCGCTGACCCCCAGCATGAGATAAAAGCCCCTGGGCTTCTTGCCCATGAACCAATCCATCTCCTTAGCCAGATCCTCCTGCTTAACCTTGCCAAGCTCCGAGCGGAGGTGCTCCTTGCCCTCCTTAAGGTCGGTCATTATCTTCGCGAGACTCAGCTCCTTGTTTCCGACGTATCCCTCGGCTACGCCCTTGACCTTCACGTCCTTATCCCCCGCGATGATCTTGGGGACAAATCCATACCACTCGCTGATGAGGTGCGTCAGGATGTTCCTGATCGTGTTTGCGTGTGAGCAGCTCGTCCAGTCGAGTTGTTCCTCGGTGAGGTCCTTCAGTGAGCCGTCTAGCCTCGTGAAGCCTAGTTCCGCGAATTCCTTTATTGCGTCAATGTTCGTCATACACTTTCACCATTCGTGGAGTCAGTAAACCGATCCGGCTTAAAGAACGTTGGCGCGCGTACTCATGAGGTCTTAAATAGTATATTTCTAATGCTTAGCATAACTTGTCTTTCAAGGATAAAGTAGCGATAGTAACCGGAGCTGGCCACGGTATCGGTGAAGCCGCTGCAAAGCTATTGGCGGAAAGAGGAGCCACAGTGGTCTGTAACTCCCAATCCGACTCGTGCAAACATGTTTCCGAAGAAATAGCCGCATCCGGCGGGAAAGCCACATACTTCATAGCAGATGTCACGGACGTCGACGCGGTGAAGAGTATGGTCGAGGAGACGGCGGCAAGGTTCGGCAGGCTGGATATTCTGATCAATAACGCCGGCTGGTGGGACGTCCCAAAGCACCAGAACGTTGAAGATGTGAAAAAGGAGGACTGGGATAGAGTCCTCGATGTAAATCTTACCGGCCAATTCAACTGCATCAGATTTGCGACTCCATATATGAGGAGACAGAAGTATGGAAAGATCGTGAACGTTGGTTCTGGCGCCGGCGTTGTCTATAGTAGGACTGGAATTCATGCATACGCTGCTTCGAAGGCCGGCCTCGGGGGTTTGACCAGACAGCTTGCGCTGGAGCTCGCTGGACTGAATATTAACGTCAACTGCGTTGCTCCGGGGTTGGTGTACACGGGAAAAGGTAGAGGGGCCAACTCAAGGGACATGACAAGGGAGGAAGAGGCCGATTACGCGGAGTTCATCGAATCGGTTCCCGCTAAGCGACTGGGGACCTCTAAGGACATAGCTAGCGTGATCGTCTTCATGGCCTCTGATGAGGCAAGCTATGTTCACGGCCAGACCCTGCTCGTTGATGGTGGACGCTTTATGAAGTAGAAACCATGTGCAGGATAATTGTGAATATGGGGTCGTTCTGAGAGGGAATCGTTCCCCCGATGATGCGGTTTTTACCTTTTAATGGCTTCTAGTCCTTTCGCCACTCCGTTGGTTGCCCAGCTGTTCCATGGGAGTGTGAAGAGTTTGAAGCCCATGTCGACGAGCCTGTTTGGCTCCCATCCGGGGGGTATGAAGTACATGCCTGCCGTGACGTTGTGTCTCTTGCAGGCGTCGGCGATCTTCTGGAGTGCTTCTGCGTACTTCGGGTTACCGTAGTCGAGGGTCATCTCGAGGTTTATGGAGAGGTCCGAGGGGCCGACGAGGAGGACGTCAATTCCGGGCACGGAGAGTATCTCGTCGATGTTGTTCATCGACTCGATGGTCTCGATCATGGGGATGATGAGTATCTCCCTGTTGAAGGCGTCCATGTAGTCGCGGTACTTGTCGTACTTTCCCCACTCGCCTCTTACGCCTGCGTTGCTTCTAACGCCTTCGGGTGAGTACTTGCACCATTTAACCATGTCCTCTGCCATCTTTCTGGTGTCGATCATCGGCGCGATGATGCCCTTGGCGCCGATGTCGAGGGCGTAGCAGATGAGGGCTTGGTTGTTCTCCCCGACCCTGATTACGGGGATGGCCTTTTTGCCCTTCATCGCCTCGACCGCCCCCTTCAGCTCCTTGATCTCCACGGGGGAGTGCTGGGTGTCGAATAGGATGAAGTCGAAGCCCGATTCGGCTAGCCAGTCTGCGGGGCTTGTCGGTCCCCCGGTCGTTCCAACGGCGGTCTTACCCGCCTTCAACATGTCCTTGACGGCGTTCACGTCGGTTCATGGGAAAGGGGCATATTCGCGATATAGTACTTTGGGTGGGTTCGTGAATGCCTCGGCGAAGCTGCGTATTCGAACGGGGGTTTGTGGTGAGGTGGGGTGTTCTAATCCCTAGAATAATATTCGTCCGCTTCGAATAGATGGTTGATGAATCCTTCAAGGCGTCGCTTACTCGTTGGAGTCGTACTTCTCCTGATCATGGGTGGGGTGGGTGTCCTGCTCAACTTTCTCTCTGCGGGGCTCGCCTACGCCGACTCGGATGCTAAAGCCGCGGATGTCAATGCTTCGTTGGTCACCGCTAACACGGGCTTTGCAGTCAAGCTGCTGCGTGAGCTACAGAGGTCCCAGCAGAATAGCAACGTCTTCATCTCGCCGCTCAGCGTCAGTGTCGCCCTGAGCATGGCTTACAACGGGGCGAACACTACGACGAAGCAGGCGATGGCCGAGGCACTCGGCTTCGGGTGGATGAGCGATGAGGAGGTCAACGCCGGCTTCAAGACGCTCATCGAGAGCCTGGAGAACGCGGACAAGGATGTGAGCCTCAACATCGGGGACTCGGTCTGGATCAGGTCGAGCTTCGCCGACAGGGTGAAGCCCACGTTCACGAACGAACTCTCGGAGTACTTCATGAGCGAGGTCTACGTCAGGCCCTTCGACGGCTCGACCGTCACCGATGTCAACTCTTGGATAGAAGATGAGACGAACGGCAAGATCACAAAAATGGTCGACGACATCGACTCGGAGATCGTGATGTTTCTCATCAACGCCATCTACTTCAAGGGGGCGTGGGTGGACAAGTTCGACGCCGCCCTCACGAGGGCCGCCGACTTCAAGACTGTGGATGGATCAGCCGTCCAGGTCGACATGATGAGCAGGGTTGGGGACTACGCCTACTTCGGCGATGACGAGGTGCAGATCGCCCGCCTCCCCTACGGGAGGGACAAGGTCGCGATGTATGTATTCCTTCCATCCGAGGGCAGCTCTCTCGAGGAGTTCACCTCCGGGCTCACGGGGGAGGAACTGGAGTCCTACATCGCCAAGGTGTCTGAGAGGGAGCTTGAGCTGCGTATGCCGAAGCTTAAGCTCGAGTATGGGAAGGTCGACCTGAAGGACGCCTTGAAGAATCTGGGCATGGGCTTGGCCTTTGATCGCAGCGCGGCTGACTTCAGCGGGATAGCGGACGTGGCGCCTGAGCGCCTCTTCATCGCCTTCGTGGACCACAAGGCGGTCGTTGAGGTGAATGAGGAGGGGACCGAGGCCGCTGCGGCGACGAACGTTGGAATCGGGTTGACGAGTGTGCCGATTAGGACCGAGTTCATCGTGGACCGTCCCTACATGTTTGTGATTAGGGACGACCGATCGGGCTCGATTCTGTTCTCGGGGCTGATCAGCGACCCGACTCAGGAGACCTCCCCGTAGTCGGGGTAATGTTTAAACGGTTGGTGCTGGTGTCTTGTTTTGGCTGGGCTGGTAGATTAGCCGTATATCGCCGCCTTGGCATGGCGGAGGTCAGGGGTTCAATTCCCCTCCAGTCCACCAACACTTTTTTCGCGCATGGTTGCTGGTGAACCAGTTATGGTTAACTCTGCCAGATCGATGATGTGGAAGCAGGGAAAAAACCTGAATTTCTTATGCGCTACAGGATTATGACATGTCGCACGCGCGCTTCACTGCAGCCATCCTCTCGGTAAGCTTCCCCATCTACCTCAGCAAAATCGGGGTCTCATCCATACTAATTGGCCTAACCTTCATGGGAATCAGCATATTCTCCGCACTACGCAGCCTAACCGAAGGAGTCGTAGCCGATAGACTAGGGAGAAAGCCTGTTCTCCTCTTCCTTGCCACGAGCCTCACCATAGGTGGAATTATCTTCCTACTTACAACCAACATCACAATTCTACTCGTGACTGCAGTACTCTTCACGGCGCGCGCGTGATCAAATCCCCCCGAATCATGATGAGGAAGATCCATTGTGTAATTTAATTGAAGAACCATTTGTAAGTCTAGAGGGTTTTGATTAATATAATAATTAAAAGCTTGCCTTAAGCGTCAGCAATTGGCTTCTTAGGCCACTCGACCTCTACCTCGATCTCGAAACCCTCTCCCTCAGGCGCATAAATGAACTTGAACATGACATCCGGAGGAAGCTTAACACCCAGCGGCTCTAGGCTTGGAATCGCGCCTGCGACGTCGAATTCCCCCCTCTTAATTCCCTCTCCAAGCTTGATCAGCATCTCCCCCGCCTCCTCCCTCTTCATCTCTGACTTGAGCTTCCTCAGAGATCTATGTCGCTCACCATATAACTCAACATGTTCCATCACGCGACCCCAGCGCTCCATTCCACTTCTAAGGGTCTCCTCACCTCGAGGCGTAATGGTATAATTTCGCGCGCGCGCGATCTATTCACCAGGTCTAAGGATTGACACAGTACAACCCGAGTAGCTGGACCCTCACGAAGCGTCTGCTCAGCCAAATCAAACCATACCTCGGCACATACCTCGTGATAAATTTAACAGCCTTCGGGAGAGAAGGCGTCTACAGCTTACTCGCCCCACTACTCGTCCTACTCATCATCGATCACGTCCTAGTCCCCGTTCCAGGTGACACCAACTGGTTTCTCGAATTCGTAAAACAATGGACAGGGATCACTGACCGTTACGGACTACTAACCATACTTGTGGGGATGATTATTCTGCTAGGTATTACACGTGCCACTTTCATGGTCATTCATAGATATTATCGGGGTGTTTTGAGCCAAAACATTCTGCGTGATCTTCGCAGGGACCTTTATGATGCCCTGATAAACAAGTCGTTCAGCTACCTCAGCCAAGTGCGGACGGGGCAGATCATCAGCAGGGTAACCAGCGACATGAATGCCATTGACCTCTTCTACTCGGAGACAGTGAGAGAGGCTTTCCGCATGACTCTTCAACTTATCATAGCGATAGGGATTCTTCTATCCGTCAACCCGGGACTGACGGGCGTCACTCTTCTTACACTCCCCTTCATCTTCTTCGCGACACGCCTCTACCTGCCAAGAGTTAGGAAACGCATGCAAGAGGCAAAGTCCCAATTTGACTCTCTGAATGGTATACTCGTTGAAGGTATCTCCGCCCAGAAACTCATCAAGGGTTTTGGACAGGAAGAAAACTTCAGTGGTAAGTTTGAGAAGGAGAATCAGGGCTATGTCGATAAAAGCCTTCGAACCCTCAGCATTCAGGCGGCTTACACGCCATCTGGGACACTGATCAGCGCGATCGGGATCGCACTAGTCCTAGTTTTTGGAGGCGCATTGGTAGTGGCGGGAAGCCTAACTCTAGGCGAATTGGTGCTCTTCGGAACATATTTCACCCAACTGGTTGGCCCGGTGAGGATGTACGCTAGGCTCATAGATTGGTATCAGGATGGATTAGTGAGCGCCAAACGCGTATACGAGGTCGTGGATGTCGGCAGGGATGTTCCAGAGAAGGAGAATCCCATAGTACTGCCCCGGCTGAGGGGTGAGATCGAGTTCAGAAACGTATCCTTCAGCTACGGATCGGCTGAGACTCTTAAAGATGTGAATCTTAGGGTCGAGCCCGGTGAGAAGGTTGCCATCATCGGCTTCGTAGGCTCCGGTAAAAGCGCTTTGACGGAGCTTGTTCCACGATTCTACGATGTTACGGCTGGGACTGTGCTTGTGGACGGGTATGATGTCAGGGAGGCGTCCATAAAGTCCCTTAGGAGCCAGA
>JBFYNQ010000033.1:0-3857 GCA_041304265.1 Candidatus Bathyarchaeota archaeon
TATTACCTCGGCATGAAGCCTGCTGACCCAGCAGGCAGCCTCTACTCCACCGTGCTCGACCTCTCCAAGTTCCTAGCGATGAACATGGACAGAGGCACTTATCGGGGAAAACGCCTCCTGAATGAGGGGACAATATCGGAGATGCAAAGCCTCCAAGCACCGACCGGCAAGTCCCGAAGCGGCATGGGTCTCACTTGGTTCCGAACCATCCACGACGACCACGTCATGCTCTACCACACAGGTGGTCTACCCGACTTCACGAACCACGTCTGCTTCTACCCCGAGGAGAAACTGGGTGTCTGCTGGCTAAGCAATTTACAAGACGGCTCCTCATGGAGGCCACCGGCGCCCACCGTCCTCCGCATCGCTATCGGCGGAGAAGTTGCGCCAACATACATGCAGTCACCGCCATCCAACTGGGAGAAGATCGCGGGCACATACGGCGACGAGACAAGCCAGATGACCATCAGGGTCGTAAACGGTTACCTAACCCTCGGCGACCGCCTAACCCTCGAGAGGCTTGACGACTCAAGATATAGAGTCCACGGCCCCTCAAGCGATGGCGAAGAGTTGACACTCGAGTACGCCGCGGACGGGACAGTCACACAGTTTGACCTAGGAACCAACTACCATCGTAAGTATATACCAACGACGCCAAAGGTTGACTTGGGCGCTGACCTAATCGCATGTTGGTCCGGTGAATACTATGATGACTACGGCTTCCACTCCATTCACCTCAAAATAACGAGCCGAACAACTGCGACAATAAGTGGGCCCGACAGCGAATACTCGCCGCTCCGGGGCTTCCGCGCCGAGCTCGGATATGTCACGGGACAGTCCACCTTAAGGATCCCCCGCGAATACGCGAGATGGGGTACAAACGACTATGCCGACATCAAAATAGAGTTGAAGGCTGTTGACGAAAAACTCACCGGCCTTCTATTCGGTCCTAACGGAGCCTGCAGACTCACACTCAAAAAGACAACTTAAGCCTTCCACTTGATCTTTGGCATGATAGCATCTTTCTTCTCGAGTATCCTGTTCTTATATCTCATCAGCTTTGGAATAGTCAACCTGAGCTCCGCGTCGATGTTATTTGTCGGCTTGAAGCCAAGCCCTGGCAGCCTCTCCCTATCCGGGTTGTAGTAGTGTTCATCTTTCTCGACCCGGGGATTCTCGATGTTCCAAACCTTCGCCTTGAGCCCGAGTTCGTCGCCAACCTTCACGACGTGTTCTGCGAGCTCGTTCACCGAGAAGGTCTCGTCGAACTGATTGAATACGCGGTACTCCCCCTCCTTCGGCGGATTCTCGAGCGTCAGCGTCATACACTGGATGCTGTCCCTGAGGGCTATGTAACCGCGAGTCTGGCCGCCTTTCCCATAGGGAGTCAACTCATGACCGATAACCGCCTGAGCGCAGAACCTGTTGAGCGCCGTGCCCCACACCTCGTCGAAGTCAAAGCGCGTCAGCAGGTCGTCGTTGACCATATCATCCGTAACAACACCGTGGACGACCCCCTGCATGATGTCCGTGCTCCGGAGCCCCCAAATCTTGCAGGCGAACATAATATTGTGTGTGTCATGCACCTTGCTCAGATGGTACCAGCTCCCCGGCTGACGGGGAAAGGGCAGCATATCCTTCCTCCCCTTATACTCTATCTCAAAGAAGCCCTCAGTGATGTCAATATTAGGAGTCCCATACTCAGCCATAGTGTCGAGCTTGAGCAGATGGCATTTAGGAGCACGCTTCTTCATAGCAAAGAGTATGTTATTGGTGCCGATGACATTATTCATCTGGGTATAGTTGCAGTGCTCGACATCGATCATGCTGTAAGGTGCACTCGGTATCTCGCCCAGGTGGACCACGCAGTCGGGCCGCTCCTCCTCGACGACCCTGTCGGCGAAGGCGACGTTCGTCAAATCCCCCTCATGGAAGCCAAGCATCCTACCCGTAACCTTCTTGAAAGCAGCAAGCCTCTCCTCCATCGACCTAATCGGCGTCGCAGAGTGCGAATGCACTTCCATGACGTTCCTACGCCGACTAAAATTGTCCACACCCGAGACCATGTGCCCCCGAGCGCTCAGATGCATCGCTAGTGGCCACCCTAGGTAACCATCCATACCCAATATCACTACTTTCAAGTAGTATTCTCAACTCCTTTAACAATTGATACCATAGAAGACCCTTATAAATTAGATGCCTAGTAGGAGCCTGGAAAGAAGAGAGAAACGACTTTTTATTCTAATCAATGACCATCATGGTGAGCGTCGATCTGACATTCTCCATGCGCCTGATCCTATTTGTGATGGCGTCTTTGAGCTGCTCCATCGTAGCAGCCTCAAGCCTAACAACGTAGTCGTACACACCGTATACGCCGTAGAACTCTTTAACTTCGGGAATCGCCTTCAGATCCTTGTCTAGGCTCGCTCCCATCTCCGCGTTTATCAACACGAAAGCAGTATTCATTCAATCCCCTGATCTCTAATATGCATTCTCCCGCTATAATACCTTCTAAATACAAAGGCGTATTTCTCGTCGAATCAGGAAAGTCAATAAACAACGTTATGAATAGTAAAACGGAGAGTCCTAATTGGTAAAACTCGCAATTGAAGGCGGCAAACCTGTCTCCGACAAAAAGATCGCACTCGTAAAACCGACGTTCACCCAGAAGGACGCAGATGACATCGCAAAGATCCTGAAATCAGGCTATGTCCGCACGGGACCCTACACGATAGAATTCGAGGAACGGTTCGCAGCCCGCGTGGGTGTAAAATACGCCTATGCGGTCTCAAACGGCACGGCCGCCCTTCACTGCGCCTATCTCTCAACGCTAAAACAAGGCGACGAGGTCATCGCTCCCGCTTTCACATTCATCGCGACGATAAGCACTATTTTCTACAGCAACGCAAGGCCAGTACTCACCGACGTCGACCCTGACACTTTCATGCTTGACCCCGAGAAGGTAAAAGAGAAAATTACGAAGAAAACAAAGGCGATTGCCCCCGTGCACCTCTTCGGCAATAGCTGCGATATGAAGGCACTCACCGACATAGCCGAGGATCATAACCTTCTCATCATCAACGACTGCGCCCAGGCCCACGGCACAGAATACGATGGCAGGGACCTTGGCTCCTGGCCAAATCTCAGTTGCTACAGCTTCTACCCAACGAAGACTATGACCACCGGCGAGGGAGGCATAGTCACGACGGACGACCCCGAGCTGAACCGCCTCGGCTCACTCCTACGAAGCCACGGCGACGATGGCAGATACCATCACGTACTCTTTGGCCTTAACTACCGTACAACTGACCTACTGTCGGCAATAGGGCTCAACCAGCTAGCCCAGCTCGACGACTATCTAGCGAAGCGAAAGCACAACGCGGACGTGTTGCTGAAAGAGCTCAGAAATGTTGACGGCGTCTCCCCGCAGAGAATAACCCCGAGAACTAAGCCCAGCTATAGCTACTTCAGCGTAACCCTCGAAACGGAGAAGCTCCGTTGCACACGCGACAAGTTCATGAAGGCTCTAATGGCCGAGAATATCGACTGCGGTATTCACTACCCCACAGCTCTGACCGAGCAGCCCGTCGTTAAAGAGATTCTCAAACCAAATCAGTGTCCGGTCTCAGAGGATCTATCAAAGCGAATACTGAGTCTCCCTATGCACCCCTATCTAAGCGACAACGACCTACACAAAATCGTTGAAGGTGTCTCCAAAGTCGCCGCAAGTTATCACAAGTGATAATCCTAATCGATTGTCGCCTCGACTACCTTTTAATCCTATGAAAAGCTGCTTGACTATATGGCCGGCTCATTAACCGAGATCGAGAAAGACTACGACGTTTTAAGCGTCACTG
>JBFYNQ010000034.1:0-9417 GCA_041304265.1 Candidatus Bathyarchaeota archaeon
ACTCGGAGCCGATGGTCCAGAACAAGCCCAACGCAAAAGTGCTAAGCGACATAACAGGACAGGTAGTGTTCGAAGACGTATCCTTCAGCTACGCTCAGGGCGGTGAACCCGTCCTAAATAATGTCAGTTTTACAGCCACTCCAGGACAGGTCGTCGCCCTACTCGGCGCAACGGGCAGCGGCAAGTCGACCCTCATCAACCTCATCCCCCGATTCTATGACGCCAACTCGGGCAGAGTAACGGTCGATGGCGTAGACGTAAAAGACGTTACCCTCGAGTCACTCCGCACACACATAGGAATCGCCCTGCAGGAGCCTGTGCTCTTCAGTGGGTTGATTCGTGACAACATCAAATACGGGAGACCGGACGCAACCGACGAAGACGTCGTCGAGGCTGCCAAGGCAGCTCAGGCACATGAGTTCATCTTGAACCTTCCGAAGGGCTACGATACCGAGGTCGGTGAACGAGGTGTCGGCCTAAGCGGGGGCCAAAAGCAACGCATAAGCATCGCCCGTGCTATACTCGTAAAGCCAAGGATACTAATACTCGACGACTCGACAAGCAGCGTTGACGTCGAGACCGAAGCGCTCATACAGCAGGCTCTAGAGACCGTGATGAAGGGGCGCACAAGTTTCATCATCGCCCAAAGAATAAGCAGTGTACTCAAGGCTGACAAGATACTCGTCCTAGACCGTGGCAAGATCGTGGCCGAGGGTTACCACAAGGAGCTGATGGAGAAGAGCCCGATATATCGTGAAATATTTAACTCCCAACTCGGTGGAGGCATCAGGCAATGAGCCACGGACCGATGGGCGGTGGCCCACGTGGCCCAGGCCCGGGTGGACCCGGCAGTGGTATGGGCAGGGGAATGGATCGCGCCAAGAAGCCAAGGGAGACGTTAGCCCGCCTCGCAAGCTACCTACTAGTGTACAAGTTGCAGCTAGTGCTGGTAGTATTCAGTATAATCGCCGCTGGCGTGCTCCAGTTGCTCGGTCCCTACCTCATAGGCGTGACTATTGACCAATATATTCTCAAAGGAGACGTCCCCGGGCTCGTCAGGATGGCGCTCTTACTGCTCGGTGTTTACCTCGCGGGGTGGGCAATGCAGGCGGCTCAGGGCTGGATCATGGCAACGATAAGCCAACGAGCTCTTCGCCAGATACGCAAGGACCTCTTCGAGCACATGCAGACGCTCAGCCTCAGCTTCTTCGACAAGAGGAGCCAAGGCGACCTGATGAGTAGACTGACTAACGACATTGACGCCGTAAACCAGGCAATGACGATGAATATCACCCAGATCGTCAGCAGTGTACTCAGCCTCGTCGGGATACTCATCGCAATGTTTGCGCTCAACATCTGGATGGCCCTTGGCAACCTCGCTGTCATCCCATTCATGCTCTTTGTGACGCTCGTCATCGGCAAGCGGACGATGAGTGGGTTCCGCGGTCTTCAGTTCTCAATGGGCCGGCTCAACGGCAGGATCGAGGAGATAATCAGCGGCGAGCGCGTTGTGCAGGCCTTTAGTAGGCAAGACGCCATACTCGCTGACTTCGATAAGGACAATGAGGGGCTGCGAGTAGCCGCGACAAAGGCGATGAGTTGGGGCTTCATTATTATGCCTTTAGTCAATGTCATGAGTTACATCGGCATCGCCGTAGTTTCCGGCCTCGGCGGATGGCTCGTCGTCACCGGGGCGGTCTCAGTTGGTCTCGTAGTCACCTTCATCAACTACGCTAGGAACTTCGTCCAGCCACTCCGCCAACTGGCCGACCTCTACAATAGTATACAGGCCGCACTGGCAGGCGCGGAGCGCGTATTCGAGATAATCGACACCAAACCAGAGATCAACGATATTCCCAATGCTGAGTCACTCCATGAGATAGAGGGTGATGTTGTGTTCGACCACGTCGGCTTCACGTACGACGGCAAGACTCCTATACTGACTGATGTGAGCTTCCACGCGTTGCCAGGTCAGACCATCGCCCTAGTTGGGCCGACTGGCGCAGGAAAGACTACTATGGTTAACATCCTTAGCAGGTTTTACGATATCTGCTGCGGTGACATACTAATAGACGGCACGAGTATAGGCGACGTGACGAGGGAGAGCCTTCGTAGGCAGATTGGCACGGTGCTTCAGGACAACTTCCTCTTTGCTGACACGGTGATGGAGAACGTACGCTACGGCAACCTCGAGGCAACCGACGAGGACTGTATAGCAGCAGCGAAACTCGCCAACGCGGACCAATTCATAGTACGCCTCCCAGATGGCTACAAGACGAAGCTGACAGAGAGGGGGAGCAACCTGAGCCAGGGGCAGAGGCAACTCCTCGCCATCGCGCGCGCTGTCGTAGCTGACCCGAAGATACTCATCCTTGACGAGGCAACAAGTAACGTAGACACCAGAACCGAGATCCGGATACAGGAGGCGCTGCTTCGGCTCATGGAGGGTAGGACGAGCTTCGTCATTGCCCACCGTCTCAGCACTATCAGGAACGCGGATCAAGTGCTCGTGATAAACAACGGGCAGATAATCGAGAGGGGCACCCACGACGCCCTGCTGGCTCAGAGGGGCTTCTACTTTAACCTCTACAATAGCCAGTTCAGAGGGACAAACCCATCCGTTGCGCCGGGTAAACCCCTATAACCGAGTAACCAACTTCTCTTCTGAATGCCCGCAGAGTACCTCTTCCTCATCCTCTTTATACTGGGGTGCCTCGTATTCGCCCATTTCGTCGGTAACAGCCCCGTGAGCAAGGTAGTGGAAACCCGCTTGACGGGGAAGAGGGTGAAATACCAACAAAGTATCACCGCCTCCGGGAACACTTATGTCCCGATAAAGCATGAGGTGTTCACCATCGACACTGAAGTGACCTTCGACGTCCCTGTCCGCAAGTCACTCTGGGACAAGCTTGACACGAATGATAAAGTTCTCCTCAACAAGCACCTGAACGGTGAGTACAGCTTCAAGAAGCGGGTCACGGAATGATCTCGCAGCCGTTGTTTATTCTTGGGTAGTCAAGCGCATCCTTAGGTAGTGTTCCATCCTTCATGAGTTTCCTCGTCGGTTCCACGAGTGTGCCAAGCTCCCTAATCATGTGGCGAGTCGAGGTACACACCCTATCGAACCACATCTGCCCCCAGAACATAGTCTTGTTTGAGAAGAGGCATCTGCCGCCACAGACCCACTTGTCGGGGCAGAGGCTACACGGTTCGCCGACAGGCATGATGTTGCGCAGCGACTCTGGTGTACTGTTCCTTATGTCCCCGACTGAGGAGTAGGATAGCTCCGGTGCGATGGGGCAGACGTCTATCCTTCCGCTTGTCATGACGGCGAAACTATCCCTTCCAGATCCACACCGTATGTGTGTAGGCTCACCGGTGATGAGGGTTCGGAGGATGGGGATGAACGGCACAATACCGGGGATGACTCCCTTTTGGAGGGAGTCGCCGAATTCTCTCACAAGCTTGGTGATCCCTTCGTCGTATCTAGATAGCCACTCCTCCACTTCATGCTCGAACTTTATCTCGCTCCAGAAGACGTCGAGCTGCCAGTGTATGTGGTTGAAGGTGGGATCTGTTAGTGAGACGAGGTGCGATACGTCTCTGTATATGGCACCCTTACGGCTGAATGCCATTCTCGCGACGAGATCGCCCTGGTATCCCATGCGGCGGATGTTCTGGCAGTTTTTAATGACCGTGTCGTATACGCCCTCGTATCTATTTGCGTCGGTGACCTCCCTCCCACCGTCGATACTGACGAGAATGGCGTCGAGGCGCCTAAGGTATGAAGGATTTACCTCGTCTAGGTGTGTGGCGTTTGTCTGTAGTGTAAATGCTTTAGCAGGTACTCTATCCATGATCTCGTACATTTTGTCTAAAGCAAGAAGCGGCTCACCACCATAGAATCCAATAATCGCCTCATGGTCGCGAAGGATAAAATGCTTCAACTCTCCCACATCGTAAGTGATCTCGAGGGGTATTCCCTCTACGTGCCTCGTGCCCCCGCAGTAGCTGCAGCGCAGGTTACACCTCTCCGTGAGGACGATGTGGTACTGCAATTCAGGAAAGCGTGTCGAGGACCGATAAAAGGATGTGGGATGCGCAATCCGCGTTGCTCATTCCGCTTATTAACGATGGATAGCCTCATACAACAACCAAAAAGCCGGTGCGACTATGCCAAGCAACGAGTTCTATCTAAGCCAGTTCCAGGCCAGGAGCAAGATCAACCCCCCGAAGCGAGTAATCATCTTCGACACGTCGATGAGGGATGGAGAGCAGACCCCAGGCGTGACATACACGAATGATGAGAAGATCGAGATAGCGCGTAAGCTTGACGAGCTCGGTGTGCCCAAGATCGAGGCGAGCTTCGCCATCTCGAGCGAAGGTGAGGCTGAGGCGACTAAGAAGATTCAGAAGCTCGGCTTAACCAGCTTGATAACTACGCTCGCAAGACCCCTCAAGGAGGATATCGACAAAGCTCTCTGGTGTGATGTACCTTATGTTCACATATTCATAAGCACGAGTGACTTGCACATCCAGACGATGATGAAGACAACCCGGGAGGAGGTTCTTAGGCAGAGCGTCGAGGGCATTGAATACGCCCGAGACCACGGGCTTCGGGTCGAGTACAGTCCACAGGACGCGACGCGCACGGACATGGATTACTTAATCAAGATATGCAAGGCTGCGGAGGACGCCGGAGCGGAGATGCTGAACATTCCCGACACAGTCGGCGTCATGACGCCCCGCATGACATTCGAATTCTTCAGTGAGCTGAAGAAGCACGTGAAGACACCCCTAAGCGCTCACGCTCATAACGACCTCGGGCAGGCGGTTGCTAACACACTCGCCGCTATCGAGGCGGGTGCTGAGCAGGCTCATGTCACAATCAATGGTCTCGGCGAGCGCGCGGGCAACGCGAGTTTGGAGCAGGTCGCGGTCTGCCTTGAGAGCCAGTATAGAATACCCACGGGCATTAACTTCGGCAAGATCGCCGAGGTTTCTGAGATGATACAGAACTACAGCGGCATCTACCTCCCGCCAACGACGCCCATCGTTGGCGACAACGCCTTCGCCCACGAGTCTGGCATCCACGTCCATGGCCTTCTAGCACACAGTGGCAACTACGAAATACTGAGCCCCGAGTTTGTGGGTAAAAAGCGCCGTATCGTGGCTGGTAAGCACGCTGGGCGCCATGGTATTGGAAGCATGGTTGAGGGCATGGGTTTCCGCCCGAGCAAGGATCAGTTAAAGCTCATCGCGGAGGCTGTGAAGACACTTGGTGACTCGGGTAAGAGTGTCACAGACACCGATCTTTACGCCATTACGAAGAATATCATGAATATCAAGGGCGAGGAACGCGTAAAGCTCAAGGAGCTTGTCGTGGTGACAGGAAACACGGTCACACCGACCGCCTCGGCAATCCTAATCATCGATGGCAAGGAATACGCGGGCGCCAGTATTGGAAATGGCCCCATAGACGCCGCCGTCAAAGCCCTCACAAACGTAGAGAAGGGTTTCCGCGATATGAGCCTCGAGAAGTTCAACATGAAAGCCATCACGGGGGGTACGAACGCAGTTGCCGACGTCACTGTGAGCATGCGTCGCAACGGACGCCATGTCACTGCGAGCAGTGTCAGTGGAGACACCGTCATGGCGAGTGTCGAAGCAATCCTCAAAGGTATGAACAGGCTGCTGGAGACCGAAGAGGAATGAGCCAGACAGTAAGCCAAAAGATACTCGCTGAGCACTCTGGGTTAAAGAGCGTCGAGCCTGGCGAGATAGTAAAAGCGAAGATAGACATAGCGATGGCCCCCGACCTTACCGCCGTCATCGCGTACCAGGCTATGAGGGAGATGGGCCTCAAGAAGGTCTGGGATAAGAACAAGGTCGTCTTCCTTAACGACCACATCTCCCCCGCTACGAACGTACAGAACGCAACGCTCCATAAGCAGTGCAGGGAGATCGCCAAGGCGGAGGATTTCACGTTCTTCTACGACATCAATGCCGGGGTCTGCCATCAAGTGCTACCAGAGAAAGGGCACGTCTGGCCCGGGATGCTCCTCGTAGGTGCTGACAGCCACACGTGCACACACGGCGCATTCGGCGCCTTCGCTACGGGTATAGGCTCCACTGATATGGGTGCGGCACTCGGCACTGGGAAGCTATGGTTCAAGGTCCCAGAGACAATCCGGGTCGAGGCGAATGGGCAGCTGGCTCCATGCGTCGCCCCCAAGGATGTCGTCCTCAAGACCGCGAAGGAAATCGGCGCGGATGGCGCCACATATATGGCGATCGAGTTCGGTGGTGAGACCATCCGAACCATGAGTATGGCGGGCAGGATGACCCTATGCAACATGGCAATCGAGATGGGTGGAAAGACGGGCATCGTTGAGCCAGACAGGATCACGGACGCCTTCCTCAGGGACCGCGTCAGGAACAAATATAAGATAATCAAGTCCGACCCCCATGCTGAGTATGTTAAGAGGATCGAGATCGACGCCTCTGCGCTCGAGCCGCAGGTCGCGTGCCCCCACGCTGTCGATAATGTCAAGGACGTCACAAAGGTCGCTGGTACGAAGGTCGACCAGATCTTCATAGGCTCGTGCACGAACGGACGCGTCGAGGACCTTGAAGAGGCAGCGAAAATACTCAGGGGCAAGAGGATAAGCAGGGACGTGCGCCTCATGGTCACACCCAGCAGTTACGAAGTATACGACGAAGCCAACTCCAAGGGTATCATAAAGACCCTGATGGATGCTGGCGGGGTCGTCTGCAACCCAAGCTGCGGCGCATGCTTCGGAGGCAACAACGGCGTCATCGCCCCGGGGGAGGTCAGCCTTTCCACCAGCAACCGCAACTTCAGAGGCCGCCAGGGCAGCACAGAGGGATTCGTCTACCTCTGCAGTCCAGCAACAGCCGCCGCGTCGGCGATTACTGGGGTCATCAGCGACCCAAGGGAGGTCAAGCAATGAAGATAAACGGCAAGGCTTGGAACTACGGCGACAATATAAACACCGACTTTATGCTCCCCGGCAAGTACCTCGAGTACACGGATCCAAAGGAACTGGCTAAGCACGCCATGGAGGGTATAGACCCCTCCTTCGCGAAGAAGGTGCAGAAGGGCGACATCGTCGTAGGGGGCAAGAATATGGGCCTCGGCTCCAGCCGGGAGCATGCGCCAATCGCGCTGAAACATGCCGGCGTCGGCGCAGTCGTCGCGGAGAACTTCGCGAGGATCTTCTACCGCAACTCCTTCAACGTTGGGCTCGCAGCCATCGAGTGCCCCGGAATCTCGAAGGTGAAGACAGGCGACGATGTCGAGATCGATACGGCAGCCGGCACATTAACCATCAACGGGAAGGAGAAGCTGGCGATCAAGCCGCTCCCAGAATTCATGGTGCAGCTACTGGCCGAGGGCGGGCTAGTCCCATACCTTAAAGCGCACATGAAGGAGTGGTAGCTGCATGGCGAAGTATAGGGTCGCGGTCATACCAGGCGATGGCATCGGCCCCGAGGTCATGTCCGCCGCAGTCTCCGTGTTGACGGAGATGCAGGACAAATCGGGCAGGTTCGGCTTCGAGTTCAAGGAATACCTAGCTGGGGACGCTTACAAGGCGAAGACCGGCTGCGCTATGACCGAGGAGACTTTTGAGGCAGTGAAGGCTTCGGATGTTTGCTTGTTTGCGGCCGTTGGCGCAACGGCGAAGGAGGTCATCATACCTCTCCGCCAGCGACTCAACCTCTACGCGAACATACGCCCCGCCAAGGTGTACCCGAACGTCCCCAACGTCAAGGGTCAGATGGACATGGTCATGGTCCGCGAGAATACGGAGTGCCTCTACAAGAGGATACAGGACGGCGGGCCCGACTGGGGCGTGGCAATGAGAGTGATCACGCGCCAGGCTTCTGAGAGGATCGCAAAATACGCCTTCGAACTAGCCCTAAGGGATGGGCGTAAGAAGGTCACATGCGTCCACAAGTCAAACATGATGGAAACCACATGTGGCCTCTTCCAGGACAGTTGCCAGAAGGTCGCCGCCGGCTACAAGGACGTCACCTACAACGAAGAGATAGTCGACGCCTGCGCCATGAAGATGGTCATGTACCCGGAGAAGTTCGACGTAGTCGTGACGACGAACCTCTTCGGCGACATACTCAGCGACCTCGCCGCGGGCGTCGTCGGCGGGCTGGGAATGGCCCCCTCTGCGAACATCGGGGACAAGATGGCGGTCTTCGAGCCCGTCCACGGCAGCGCACCCGACATCGCGGGGAAAGGCATAGCTAACCCCATCGCCCAGATGCTCAGCGCGGGCATGATGCTCGACTGGCTCGGCGAAAAGGAGGCAGCGAAGGCGCTTGAGGACTCGATAATTAAGGTCCTTAAGGAGGGTAAGACGCTGACCCCAGACCTCAAGGGTGATGCGAAGACAATAGACATCGCTACGGCAGTAATAAAGCACCTTGAAGACAAGTCCTACTAACTTAATTTCTATTATACGCACTTTAAACAGAGGTTTCCCGTGCGCGCGGTGAATTGATCAGTATCAAATCGTCGCTAGACTTGTCGCCAATGTCACCAAGAAGCGAAATGGGTTATCCTAAGTGGCGCGCGCAAGAATCATGACGGGAACTTGACGTGAATAGCTTGTTCTCCAGCTCAGGTATCCGCCTCAAGTAAGGCTCCACGTCAGACTCCGCAAATGGCGCCTCGATTAGACCCTTTGTAACTAAGAACCAATAAAATACATTGACCCTGGCAGCGACTTTCGTCGTGACCTCCTCATCGTCCAAAATAGACTCAACGCCCTTAACGGCAAAACCCCTTCCCCGCCCCTTTCCAGTAAAACTAATTGCCATGACGTCGAGGGGAAGATTCTCGGGATCGAGGGTTGAGAGTGGAGCATTCTTACCGCAGAGTGGACAAACGAGGTGGGACACCCAACACACCCAATCTAAACCTTGAAGACTTAGTAAATTAGGCTAGCCTATTTAGGTGTAATACAGTTAAAACCGAAAAAGTAGTAAAAACCATGGACGAGGAAAACTTGCTAAGAGATCATAAAAAACGAAATTCTAACTCTCAATTGTTAATCGCTTAGTAGAACCAACAAGTGTATTACTGTAATTCCGGAAATTGTTTTTCACGCGTGCAGATGGTCTTAAGTGTAATACAGTGAATGTTTAACCAGGGCTTCAGGTGTAATACAGTTGGTTAAGTCAGAAATTGTGACTGCGAGGATATCTCAGGATCTCTATAAGAAAATAAAATATTTGGAAATCAACGTCACCGAAACCGTTCGTGACAGCCTTCTTAGGGAAGTCGAGGAACGTGAAGCATCAATCAAAGAAATAATGAACCCGGAACCGGGAAAGAAAAAAATTGGTGGGCTTCGCGACGACCATGATCGAGCATGG
>JBFYNQ010000035.1:0-6675 GCA_041304265.1 Candidatus Bathyarchaeota archaeon
AAGGCGACAGTCTCAAGAATGTCTTTAAGCGTGCTTGGGACAGCGACCCGGTCGCCGCATTCGGTTGTGTTGCAGGCTTCAACAAGCCCGTAGACGTCGAGACGGCCACCGAGATTATGAATAACTACTGCGAGGCAGTCGTTGCTCCCGGCTTTGCCCCCGAGACAATGCCTATCTTCGAGCAGAAGAAGGACATACGAATCATCCAGATCGACAACATTTACGCTGGGAGCAGATTTGTCGGAGACCCACCCGAACCTCTAGTTATAAGTACAATGACTGACGGCAGCTTCGTCCTCAGCACCCCCATGCTTACAAGGATCAAGAGCGCTAACGATCTCCGCTGGGTCACCGAGAGGAAGGGCACTGAGAAGGAGACGAAGGACCTAATCTTCTCATGGTATGTGAACCTCAACGTCAGGAGCAACGGCGTAGTACTCGCGGAGGACCGCCAGACGCTCGGCGTCGGCACGGGGCAGCAGGACCGCGTCATCGCTGTAAGGCAGGCGCTACAGAAAGCGGAGGAGCGTGGACATAAAGACCGGCTAAAGGATGCCGTCCTAGCCAGCGACGGCTTCTTCCCCTTCCGCGACAGCATCGACGCTCTAGCCAAGCACGGCATCAAAGTATGCTGCCAACCCGGGGGAAGCGTAAAAGATGACGAGGTCATAGCCGCCTGCAACGAGCACGGCATCGCAATGGCATTCACCGACGAGCGGTGCTTCCGCCACTTCTAGCCCCCATTTTAAAATACTTCCCCTAGCACCCGCTAGCCATGAAGAGTGAATCCATCAAAGTAGGACAATACAACCTCTCATACACCTACCATCGGGGCAAGAAGCCACTCACGATCTTGCCCATACACGGGCTCGGCGGTTCTAAGGACTACTGGCAGCTCATCCACAACTACCCCGAATTGACACATTACAGCATACTCGTCCCCGACCTCGTAGGCTATGGCGACTCCCAGCCTCCGCCGAAAGGTTTCAAGTACACGATGAGGGAGCAGGCGGCCGCCCTCATGGCACTCATTGATGCACTCGATGTGAAGGGTGAGATACTCCTCATCCCCCACAGCATGGGAGGGCCTATTGGCATTTTCTTCGCGGAGCTGCTAGGCTCACGGGTAAAGGGCATAGTCTACTGCGAGGGCAACATCGACTTTGACGACTGCTTCAGCAGCAACCTAGTCATAACCAAGTACACCTTCGAAGAGTACCTAGCAACGGGCTTCGAGAAGGGGCTGAACTCGATGAGGAAGAGGGGGGAACACCCCAGCATAATCAAGAGCCAAGCGAAGGCGGGTGCTGTCACCATTTACCATAGCAGCGAGGATCTCGTAAAAGTGTCCAAGGAGGACAAACTCGCGGGCGAGCTAAAAGCGCTCAACGTTCCGACGCTCGCTGTCTACGGCGAGAAGAACGAAGGCCTTTGGACGAGCGAGGCTAAGATGGCGGCGCTCTTTCCCCTCGTCTATATGCCGGGGGCAGGTCACGTTATGATGGTGGACAACCCAGACCACTTCTATAGCGAGGTCGCTAGGTTCGTCAAGGGACTCTAAGCCCTAGAAAGTGGGCTCGTGCTACAGTGCGGCCCACCTAGTAGGTCGAGATAACTATCCTCCCATTCACGCACATGTATGCCGTTCTCGCGGAGGACGCCGATGGTCTTTCTGTTCCTCTCGTAGGCGATGACCGTTTTCGGGCGTGTTGCGACGATGTTGCCCGCTCCGCGTGACTGCTCGAGGAAGGCGGAGTAGAGGTGATTCACGTCGTTCTCCTTCTCGGGCAGTCCGCCGACGTACATCAGCCCGTCAGCGTCGAGCTTTCCCTCCTTGACGAGGAAGTCTATTAGGCTCACCTCGGTGCGCAGCGACTCGGGTTTGCCTCCCTTGTTGACATATATGGTGGTTCTGCCGCTGTGCCTGAAGCCGTCGGGGTGGATCAGCGGTCCCGTGGGGCGGTAGTCGGCGTCGCTTTGTGCTCGTAGCGCCTCCAGTGTCTTGAGCAGTAGCCTCTTAGGCGGCATCTCTTTGACGACATCGGTGTCCCAGACATAGGGCATCACGAGGGCGCGCCTCTCATCGGGGTAGTTGATGGTGACGTCGAGGTGCATGTAGTCGAGGGCGGGGTAGTCGGGGAGTTGAACCGCGCAGACGTATTTTATCTTGCCCTCGCGGTCATGCCTGAACAGTTCCTCGGCGCAGCGCTTGATTCCGGTGAGGGTGCTTCTCTGACCCATGCCGATTGCCACAGTCTCGTGGTCAACGATATGGGTGTCCCCGCCCTCCACGTTCGGCGGCTCAGTTGAGACACTCTCCGCCTCATTCGCATCCCAGATTATCTCCACATGCTTGGAGAGCGTCGGGTCGAGCTCGTAGGCGAGCTTTACTACCCTGACCTCGTGCCGTCTGCTGTATCGACGCATGTTGCAGATGACTGTTCCAACCTGCGTTGTGAAGCTGGTGTCCCTGCTGTAGGGCCAGGCAACTCGGCGGAAGTCAGGTAGGACAACCTTGTCGCCTTTCGCGTCGTAGTAGGGTGCCTCGGGGTAGCCGTATATTAAGTACTCGATTTTCAACTCCTCGGGTTTAGGCTCGGTTGGGAAGCCTTCCCATATCTCTTTGATTATCACTTTCTTCTCCTTGAGCGTCGCCTTTCCCAGCGCCTTGGCGAGGATGTCGTTAACCTCGAAGACCTTTACGCCTTCTTCCCCAAGAATCTTCGGCAACTGAAGCCACTGCTCGTGCCCGCCCTCCATCTGGGGGTGCACGCACCGCGGGAGGTACTGCAGATTTGACTCTATGCCCTCGAAGGGGAGCCTCTTCTCCCAGAAGGACTCGACGCTATCCTGGATGAGCACCGCGTCGAGCTTTCCGCACTCGGAGTTGACCGTCCACATGCACTAGGATCGGGTGACTCCCCGTAAAACGGTTTGCAGCCTAGTCTTTCACGACGTTGCCGTAGGTCTCCCTCGTGTAGCGGAGGAGGACGACGAACGTCACCGAGGCTATGGCTATGCTGAGGAGACCGGGTATGAAGAAGCTACCAGTTACGTCGACGAGGCTCCCGTAGAGGGGCGTCATTATACTGCTGAATATGATGCTTAAGCCGTTGAGGAGGCCGAGTCCTATGGTCGCCTTCTTCGAGGGCAGAACCTCGCCCACCATCGTAAAGTAGAGTACCCAGATGCTGTTGCCGACACCCATGAGGAACCAGACCGCCGCGTACACGGCGAATGGGTACCCTGCAGGGACGAGGACTATCGATACGAGTGCAAGCACGAATAGTCCAAAGAAGACGACGAGGGGTGTCTTCCTCTTCCTGAGCCTGTCGCTGACGAAACCCATAACGAGGCAGCCAATGAATCCAGCGACTGTGCCTAAGCTGGATATGAATCCTGCCTCGACATATGTCAGTCCCTTCGCCTCAATGAGGAACTGTGTGCCCCATGATAGTATGACATAGTTAAACGCAAGCAGAGTGTAGGCGACGAGCATCGGCTGGAATCGCCGGTCAGATAGTGTTTCCTTGAAGGAGGCGATGACGTCACTAATGGTCCTCTTTACCAACGTCACTGGAACGGGGCTGTCCTTGAGGACGAATATGTTGAGGATCCAGTTGATGACGAGCACTGCAAGCATGACCAGGTATAAGTCTCTCCAGTTGCCCCAGATGGAGGCGGCGAGTGGAAAGCCCATGTAACTTGTGAAGGCTCCTATGCCACTCGCGGCACTGAGGACGCTTATCGCAGTCGCCTTCTTCTCTGGTGGAAACCAGCGTGCTACAATTGTGACGGCGTTTATGTAGAAGACGCTCGTGCCGACCCCCATTATCATCTGAGCCGCTAGGAGCAGCTCGTACCGGTAGCTCATCCAGAAGAGGCCTCCACCGATGCAGGTTAGAGCGGTGAACCAGAGTATCGCCTTGCGTGGTCCCAGAACGTCGGCTAGGACTCCCGATGGGAACTGCATGATGCCGTAGATTAGGAAGTAACCTGTGATTAGTAGCCCCATCGAGCCGCGGCTGATCCCGAGCTCGGTGATGAGCACGGGGGTGAGCGCCGAGGCGGCGCTTCGCAGGAAGTTCTCCACGTAGTATGTGAGGCACACTGCCGCGAGTGTGGTGAGCGCTAGACGCCTGTTCAGCTCCAAGGTCTCAGGTAGTTATCAGCCACTCTGATAAATACGGATCGAAAAAAATAATTTCCAACCTTACCTGCGAGGTCGAACCTTCTTATCTTCCGGTCAAGTAGAATCAATTATGGAGGATCTATCCTACGCTCGGGTCCTCGCGGATGACGCGGCGGAGCACGAGGCGTGTTCCCTCAAGTGGGACTGCGAGAACTGCACGAAGACGCTCTGCGTCCACCTAGTCTCGGTCGCTGACTTCCCCAGCCTCTATGGCCACTTCAGGATCCTTGGTTTCACAAACAACAAGGACGGTAGAGACCACACGATGGTTGTGAAGGGCGATGTCTCGGGTAAGGAGAATGTGCTGACGCGTGTGCATAGTAGCTGCCTCACTGGTGATGCCCTCGGTAGCTTGCGCTGCGACTGCGGCCCACAGCTCCGGCGGAGTCTCGCCATGATCGAGGAGGAGGGCCTCGGTGCGGTCATATATATGCAGCAGGAGGGGCGTGGAATAGGGTTGACTAACAAGCTGCGCGCCTACATGCTGCAGGACGGGGGTCTCGACACGTACGATGCAAATATTGCCCTCGGCTTCCCAGCCGATGAGAGGGACTACGAGATTACAGCCGCGATGCTGGCGAAGGTTGGCGTCGGCGATATCCGCCTCATAACTAACAACCCCTCAAAGATCGACTCACTGCGCAGGTACGGCGTTAGGATAAGAGATATCGTACCTATCCAGGTTGAGGTAAACAAGTATAATGAGCGCTACTTCGACACGAAGAGGGAGCGCTTTGGGCACAGCCTCGACCTCGACGGTAAGCGTGTCCGTGAGCCCTGCGGCTGCAATCAGTAGCCAGCCACACCTATCCGCAGACGTTAAACCCCGAAACCGTCCTGTCTAAGCCATGAGCCATGGCAGGAGGAGTGCCATCAGGGTCAGGAGGGTGGACAAGCCCCCCTATACTATCGATCAGGAGAAGGTCAGGAGGTATGACCAGAGGAATCTCATATTTAACCGGGTCTCCAACGACCCGGGTTGGCCCGGTTACATGAGGAGCGAGGAGGAGGTAGGGCTTCGCAACATAGCCAAAGGAAAGCCCGGCTACACTCGTGTCGACTACGCCCTCGCTGAGGCAGCTTGGACTGTTCACGAGTGCTTTCAGGAGGCGTGGAACTGGGAGAGGATGGCGCGCCCGCTCGGCCCTAGTCTCATGGGGGAGAAGTGGTATGGTAAAAAGTACCGAGTCAGGGATCCCTCCGAGATGGCGTCTAGGGTGAAGAAGGCTGCCAAGCTCTACGGCGCTAGCCTCGTCGGGGTGGCGGCGTATAACCCGCTTTGGATGCAGGTGAATAATAGGGTTGACCTATCCCCTCTGGATATGCCCCATGAGGTGAAGTGGGTCATCATTGGAGCTATAGAGATGGATGAGTTAGGGATAGCCACGAGCCCCGAGTCACCAGCTGGTGCGGCGACCGGTACCGGCTACTCACGTATGGCGTTTGTAGCAGCGACGCTTGCGGAGTTCATAAGAAATCTCGGCTATACGGCGGTGCCCGCGGGGAACAACGTGGGACTCAGCGTGCCGATAGCGATAGATGCAGGGCTGGGACAGCTTGGGCGCCACGGACTCCTCATAACCCCCGAGTATGGGCCAAGAGTACGCCTCTTCAAGGTCTTCACGGATCTACCCCTCGTACCTGACAAGCCAATCGACTTCGGCGTAACCCAGTTCTGCAGGAGCTGCAAGCGCTGCGCCGAGGTATGCGAGGTCGACGCGATCAGCTTCAAGGACGACCCCGATTGGGCGCCGTCGACGAAGAGCAGCAGCCCCGGGGCACTTAAGTGGTACATGGACGCGGAGAAGTGCTTCGAGTACTGGTGCGATAACGGGATGGACTGCAGCACCTGCATAAGCGTCTGCCCCTACACAAAGGGTAGGAGCGAGGCGCATGCCAAGGATTTCTGGGGCTCCCAGTAGCCTTATAGACCTCCCTTCTCTCTACCCTCTTGGTCGGTGAGCCGGTGGGCGGCTGCCGGGCCCGTGAGGGTCTGAGGAAACTCCATCCACCGAGCAGGGCTGCGACGCTGAAAGGCGTGGCGCGAGAGCGTCGGCTCCGGACAGAAACGACACCTCCCCCGGCAAATGCTGTGAGTCCCGGTCAGGGGTGAGGACGCCGTGGGGCAGGGGTGAGACGGCCGACCCGCAGGGTGAAAGGGCGAATAGGCGCCGGGTCCCTCCTGCAGGGGGCGCGGGTAGCCCGTATAGCTGAATGCTGCCTAGAACAGAAGGTGGGTTACGACCGGCACACCGACCACCTATGGTTAGTTACTTTTTTATATGGGCTTAAGACCCTGACAAATGAGGTAGTATGGGCTTCTACGAAGGCGTCCTGTCTCTGGACCGTGAGTTAAAGACATCTCAATATACTAGTGTCCAGCGATGGGTCAAAGCACTGCGTAGAAAGGGCTCAAACGCCACCATGCATGCCTACTTCAAGTACTTGGCCTGGTTCACGAATTGGTCAAAACTCACTCCAGA